>NZ_JAAZQP010000007.1:0-367967 GCF_012275435.1 Rhizobium sp. SG741 | reverse complement strand
CGATACGACAAACGCGACGACAACTTCCTCGCATCCGTCCAGCTAGCCTCAATTCGAATTTGGCTCCGATCTTATGAGGCGGTCACCTAGAGCAATTCCAGGAAAAGTGCGAAGCGGTTTTCCGTCCGGAATTGCGCAAAACAATAGCATGGAGCGGTGGGGCGATTCCGTGAAACGCGTAACCGCCCTAAGGAGTACACCGCCCGAAAAATGCGTGATTATGTGCGCCTGCCCGCGACCCTTCGGGCAGGCCTCATTAGGCGCGGCATGCAAATCGACAATCAAGTCCGGTAAGATTCATGAACGCTGGATGAACCGGTATCTCAGCACCTGTTCAGCCTGACCATGGCAAAACAGTGTCCAGTATAGGGCACGGGTAGGGTCAGGAACATGGACTCGTTTATCATGGCACGGCGTTTTGTCATCGTTATGCTGTTTGCAGCCGTCTTCGCATTCAGCTTCTCTGTTGCGGTCGAACACGCCGGCCGCAGCGGCGCGCAATCGCATTTCGGGGCAAGCTTCACCTGCCTGCAAACCGGCGCGCCTTATTGCACGACCGTGCAATAAAGAAACATCTCTCCATCCCGGATGGCTGGGCTGGAGGCACGATTGCAAGAAAATAGCTGCGAAAATCCAGGGCCGTCTCTTTCAACGTCGTTTGCTTGTTAACAACGACACTCTATAATGGCTCATGAGCAACAGAATCTCTCCTTTTTCACCCCTCGACATCTCCTCCCCCAGCCCGGTCCAGCCCCGGACCTTCGATGATTCGGCCAAGGCCGTCGACGCGCTGACGGAGCTTTACGATCGCAATACAGCCTTCCTGATCGCCAGTTTCACCGAGTTGGCCAAGGGTGCGCCGATCACGGCGCGCTACCGCGCCTTCTACCCGCAGGTCAGTATAGAAACGACGAGCTTCGGCCATGTCGACTCGCGTCTTTCCTATGGTCACGTCACCGCGCCGGGCGTCTACACGGCCACCATCACGCGTCCGCAACTGTTTCGCCATTATCTGAAAGAGCAGCTGACGCTCTTGATGCGCAGCCACAATGTACCGGTGGTCGTGTCCGAATCGTCGACGCCCATTCCGCTGCATTTCGCTTTTGGCGAAGGCGCGCATGTCGAGGCCTCCGCTGCGGCTTTCGAGGATATTCCGTTGCGCGACCTCTTTGATACGCCGGATCTGAACACGACGGACGACGAGATCGCCAACGGCGAATATATCCCGCCTCCGGGAGAGCCCTCGCCGCTCGCACCCTTTACCGCGCAACGTATCGACTATTCGCTGGCCCGCCTCTCGCATTATACCGCGACGAGCGCCGCGCATTTCCAGAATTTTGTGCTGTTCACGAACTATCAGTTTTATATCGACGAATTCTGCAAATGGGCGCGGGATCTGATGGCCAGCGGCGGAGACGGCTATACCGAGTTCGTAGAACCCGGCAATATCGTCACCAAGGCCGGCTCCAGCCGGCCCGAGGGTGATGTGACGTCGCCGCGCCTGCCGCAAATGCCGGCCTACCATCTGAAGAAGAAGGGGCATGCCGGCATCACCATGATCAATATCGGTGTCGGCCCGTCCAACGCCAAGACGATCACGGACCACGTCGCCGTGCTACGCCCGCATGCATGGCTGATGCTCGGCCATTGCGCCGGCCTGCGCAACAGCCAGCGGCTCGGCGACTATGTGCTCGCACACGCCTATATGCGCGAAGACCATGTTCTGGACGACGATCTGCCGGTCTGGGTGCCGATCCCGGCGCTCGCCGAAGTGCAGGTGGCGCTGGAGGCGGCCGTCGCCGAAATCACCGGTTTCGAGGGCTTCGAGCTGAAGCGCATCATGCGCACCGGCACAGTCGGCACGATCGATAACCGCAATTGGGAACTGCGCGATCAGGCAGGCCCGGTCAAGCGCCTGTCGCAGGCCCGCGCCGTGGCGCTGGACATGGAATCGGCAACGATCGCCGCCAACGGCTTCCGATTCCGCGTTCCCTACGGCACGCTCCTCTGCGTCTCCGACAAGCCGCTGCATGGCGAACTGAAGCTGCCGGGCATGGCGACCGCCTTCTATCGCACCCAGGTGAACCAGCATCTGCAGATCGGCATCCGCGCCATTCAGAAACTGGCCGAAATGCCGCCGGAAAAGCTGCACTCGCGCAAGCTGCGCAGCTTCTTCGAAACGGCGTTTCAATAAGCCGGGCCAATAGGCTGGGGCTCTCCCCCTACCGCCCTTCTGCCGGTATCGAAACTATCTTGGCAGCGGCCGCAACTTGCGGCCGTTCGTCGTTTGGCGCCGCACCCCAGCTCAGGCACAGGATCAGCAGGGCAAAGCCCGCGAACCCCATCCAGATGCGGAACACGACCCTTCCGACATCCGCCGCGTCAAGCAGCTCTTCTTCCGACATTGTCTTCTTTTGCCAGTAGTGCACGATTGCGGCTTCCAGACCGTACATCTCCGTCTCTCCTTTCGTGACGACGGAGCTGGTCGACCGGGGTCGAGCTTTTTCGACAGGGCCGAAAATTTTTGTCATGCTGCGGATCGAGCTGTCGATTTGCGTACGGCCGGCTCGTCTATGGCTGTTATCAAATTGCGAGAGGAGCAGCTGCGATGAAATATCTCTGCCAGGTCTGGTTCGACGGTTCGATGCTCGACACCATGACCAAGGAGGAAAAGCACAGGCTCGATTCGGATTCGCTCGGCTACGACCGGGATCTGATGGCCAGCGGGCACATGATCCATGCCGAGGCGCTGCAGTCGCCAAGCTCGGCGGTTACGGTGCGGGTCCGCAACGGCGAGACCGCGGTGACGGACGGTCCCTTCATTGAGACCAAGGAATATCTAGGCGGCTTCATCCTGATCGATGCGAAGGATCTGAACGACGCAATCCGGGTTGCTGCCGGCATCCCGCTTGCAAAGCTCGGCAGCATCGAGGTGCGGCCTATCTATTCCTTCGGCTCGGATCTTTGAGGAGGCGGCGATGAAATTTCTTTGTCAGGTCTGGTTCGAGACAGCCGAGATCAGCAAGCTTTCCGAGGAGGAAGGGCGACAGCTGACGCAGGAGTCCATCGACAACGACAACCGGCTGCGCGCCAGCGGCCATATCATCGTCGCCAATGCATTGCGAGAGCCGGAGACCGCCAGAACGGTTCGGGTGCGCCAGGGCGGGACCGCGATCACCGACGGTCCCTTCGCGGAGTTGAAGGAGCATCTCGGCGGCTTCGTGTTGATCGAGGCCAAGGACATGGAGGAAGCCACGCGCATTGCCGCCACCTTCCCCGTCGCCCGCTACGGCATGATCGAGGTCCGTGCAGCCTTCGACATCCGGTTTCCGGATGAATAGGCACTAAGGGAGAGCACGATGCGATTTCTATGCTTGATCTACACATCCGTCGACGTCGACGGAAGGCTGACTCAAAGCGAGATGAACCATCTGATCGCTGAGCATTTCGTCTATGATGAGAGTCTGCGGCAGGACGGCCGCCTGATCGTTTCCGATGCGCTGGAACTCCGAGATAAATCGATCGTCATCCGACCGCAGGGCGACACGTTTTCGGTGACGGATGGGCCATTCGTGGAGACGAAGGAACATCTGGCCGGTTTCTATCTCATCGATGCGCCCGATCTGGATAGCGCGACCGATATCGCCAAACACATTCCCTCGGCACGCTATGGTGCCATCGAGATTCGTCCGGTGCGTATCCTGACGCTTCGGGGAGACTTAGCGGAGAAACACTGACGCCATGTCGCTGAACCAGACCATCGACAGCATCTATCGCAGCCATTCGCGCGGCGTGCTGGCAACGCTGATCCGCTTGCTCGGCGATTTCGATCGGGCCGAGGAGGCGCTCCACGATGCGTTCGCAGCGGCCGCGCAGCAATGGACGGAGGAGACGATCCCGACCAATCCCTATGCCTGGCTTATCTCCGCCGGCCGCTTTCGCGCCATCGATCACATAAGGCGGCGGGTGCGCTTCGATGCTGCCCAGGCCGATATCGCCGACAGCCTCTACCCGGAGGGGGAGACGATGGAGATCGCTGAACGCAAAGAGATCGAGGACGACATGCTGCGGCTGGTCTTCACCTGTTGCCATCCCCTCATTCCGGCGGAAGCGCAGATGGCGATGTCGCTGCGCGAGGTGTGCGGCCTGACGACGGAGGAGATCGCCCACGCTTTCCTGATTCCGGCGCCAACCGTCGCCCAGCGCATCGTCCGCGCCAAGAACCGCATCCGCGCGGCCGGCATTCCTTATGAGGTGCCTGACAAGATGGAGCTGCCGGAGCGGCTGGCCCAGGTGCTGCACGTCATCTACCTCGTCTTCAACGAGGGCTATTCCGCATCCTCTGGCGCAACGATCGTTCGCGCCGATCTCGCAGCCGAGGCCATCCGGCTCGGCCGGCTGTTGCTGCAGCTTCTGCCGGATCCGGAGGTCTCGGGACTGCTGGCGATCATGCTGTTGCAGGATTCGCGACGGCTTGCCCGCGCGGACGCCGCCGGCGAGCTGGTTTTGCTCTCCGATCAGGACCGCTCGCTCTGGGATCGCGGCAGGATTCGCGAGGGCCTGGCTCTCTCGGCCGAGGCCATGACCGCGGACGGCGTCGGCACCTACGCCCTGCAAGCCGCCATCGCCGCCGAACATGCGCGCGCCGCGACAGCAGACGACACGGATTGGCGGCGGATTGTCGCCCTCTATGACCTTTTGCTGCTGGCCAATCCCTCGCCGGTGATCGAACTCAATCGGGCGGTAGCCGTCTCGATGTGTGATGGGCCGGCAGCGGCGCTCGCCATCGTGGATAGCCTGCTCGGCGAGGAGCGTCTGGCGCGATATCACCTTGCCCACGCTGCCAAAGCTGATTTCCTGCGCCAACTCGAGCGCAACGAGGAAGCACGGCAATCCTACGAGATGGCGCTTTCGCTTTGCCAACAGGCACCGGAACAGGCATTCCTGCGCAAGCGGCTGGCCGAACTGGAAGACAAAACCCGGCATTAGCCGGATCAGGCACGCTTTCTGGAAACAAGCAGACCGATGGCGGTGCCCGTCAGTGCCGAAACAACGATCAGGAGGTGGGCGTTGATGCTCGCCTGCGCCAGGTTCTCGAGCGCAGCCTTCTCGCCCGAAGCGCCGAATGCCATGGCACCGGCGGTGATGCCGGCCGGATAGGTACCGACACCTCCCGGCGCATGCACCGGCAGCACTGACGACAATTCGCCGCCGAGCGCGCCGCCGAAACTTGCCGATAACGGCGTGACATTCATCAGGCCGAGCGCCCAGGCAAGTACCGCGACCTTGACCAGCCAATTGACCACCGTCGTCAGCCAGGCGCGCGCAAAGGCCTGGGCATCGACAGGCAGGCCGCGCTCCAGCTCATGTACCAGCCCTTGCGCCTTCTTCGGCAGAATGCGGGCGGCAAGGCGGATCAGCGGCCGGCGCGAAACGAAAGCTGCGACCGGCAAGAACAGGAAAGCCAGCCATGCGATCCAGGCCAGAACGCGGTAAGGCGAAGCAAGCGCAAGACCGACGCCGGCCGCCGCCAGCAGCGCATGCAGGTCGAGCAGCCGCATGACGAACAGCGCCGATGTGCCGCGCGCCAGCGGTATGCCGAATTCGGAGCGCATCAGCACCGGGAAACTGGTCTCCCCAGTACGAAACGGCATCATGATATTAAGCAGATTATGCACCTGCGTCACACGGAAGAGCGCTGCGAAATGGCCAGCCGTTTCCTTCGGGAAATAATCATAGATGCGCCAGGTGCGCAGAAAGTAGGTGCCGGTCAAAAGCGCTAGGGCGAGCAGGATCGGCAGAAGGCCGACCTTGCCCCACTGCGCCAGGATCGAACTCCATCCCCAGAACCATTCGATGAAGGCGGCATAAGCGACGACCACCGCGAGAGTGAGCAGCGTCATTCGGTTGCGAATAAACCAATTCTGTCGGCTGGCAACCGTCGGAGTCTTCATGTAGTTAGGGCACCCAATGCGAGCGGTGGCTGAGGCCGGACATATCGCTCGTTCCGTCCGGCAGGTTCTGCCGGTCTTTTAGGAGAAAGAAGAGTTGCAGACAACGGCAGAGTCGACCCTCCCCCAGGCCGATACGGCAGGCCCTCTTGAGCTTTCGCTGGTTGTGCCCGTCTTCAACGAGGAAGAAAGCGTCGGGCCGCTCGTCGAGCGCATCTGCTCCGCCATGGCTGGCTTTGCAAGACCGTGGGAACTGATCCTGGTCGATGACGGCAGCACGGACGCAACGCTTGCCAACGCGCGCCGGTCGCTGCCGCGCGACGGGCTGACGCTGCGCATCGTCGAGCTTCAGCGCAATTTCGGCCAGACGGCAGCCATGCAGGCGGGCATCGACGCTGCCAGCGGCCGGCTGATCGCCACCATGGATGGCGACCTGCAGAACGACCCGAAGGACATCCCTTCGATGGTCGAAGAGTTGGAACGGCGACAGCTCGACCTGCTCGTCGGCTGGCGCAAGAACCGCCAGGATGGGCTCCTGCTTCGCAAGATCCCTTCCTGGTGTGCCAATTACCTGATCGGCCGCATCACCGGCGTCAAGCTGCACGACTATGGCTGCAGCCTGAAGATCTATCGCGCCTCGATCATCAAGCAGGTGAAGCTGATGGGCGAGATGCACCGCTTCATCCCCGCCTGGGTCGCCGGCGTGGTGCCGAGCTCGCGTATCGGCGAAGTCCCCGTCACCCATCATGCGCGCCAGCACGGCACCTCCAAATACGGGATTTCGCGCACCTTCCGCGTCATTCTCGATCTGCTGTCGGTGATGTTCTTCATGCGCTACAAGGCGCGGCCGGGCCACTTCTTCGGCTCACTCGGCCTCGGCCTCGGCGCGCTTGCCAGCCTGATCCTGCTCTGGCTCTTCATCGACAAGTTCATTTTCGGCAGCGACATCGGCAACCGGCCGCTGCTGCTGGTCGGCGTCGTGCTGCTGCTGTCATCGATCCAGATGATCACGACAGGCATCCTCGCGGAGATGATCGCGCGCATCTACTATCGCGACGATCTTTCGCCGAACTATATCGTGCGCAAGATCTTCGATCGGGATCACCAGGATGCATAGGTTTCTGGTCCGCCGACCGGATGCCATCATCCCGCTTCTCGCTGGCTACTTCATCATCGAGTTCCTGGTGCGCCTCGCCATCCCGCATGGCATGCGCTTCGACGAGTCGCAGCAGGCCCTGTTCTCGCAATGGCTGACGCTTGGCTACGATTCCCAGCCGCCGCTATACAATTGGGTGCAGGCAGTCGTCGTTTCCATCTTCGGCCTGTCGCTGACTGCAATCTCCGCCGTCAAGAACATCTTCCTCTTCCTCGTCTATCTCAGCTATTACAGGCTGGCCAGGGAAGTGCTGACCGACAAGGTCTTCGCGGCGATCGCAACGTTGTCGCTGCTCACCATCCCGCAATTCTTCTGGGAGGCACAGCGCGACCTGACGCACACGGTCGCGCAGCTTGTCACCATCAACCTGTTTCTTTGCGGCGCGATCCGCACGCTGAAGGCGCCAAGCCTTGGTTCCTATGCATTCACCGGCTTGGCGCTCGGCCTCGGCATGCTGTCGAAATACAATTTCGCGCTGCTCGCCGCCGGCGCCCTGGTCGCCGTGCTGATGCACCCGCAGGGCCGTGCCCGCGTCTTCGACAAGCGCTTCCTGCTGACCATCCTCATTTCCCTGGTGATCTTCCTGCCGCACGGAATCTGGCTGATCCACAATTTCGACCTCGCCTCCGGCCGCACGCTCGGCATCATGGCGGAGGAGGCACCGGAGGGCGCTTTCGCCAAGTTCGTGAAAGGGCCGTTGAAATTCTTAAAACTGATCGTCATCATCGGCGCACCGACGCTCATCGTCTATGCGCTGGTGTTCGGCAAGAGCTTGCTGAAGAACTTCGGCCGGTCGAACGAGTGGACCCGCTTCTTCGAAATCCTTTTTGCCGTCATCGCCATAATCGTGCTGATCCTGATCGTCACCATCGGCATGACGGATCTGCGCGACCGTTGGCTGCTGCCCTTCCTCTTCCTGCTGCCGATCTATCTATGCCTGAAGATGGAAGTCGCCGGAATCACGGCCGCGGATTTCGGCAAGCGTTTCTTCTATGTCCCGCTCGTCATGATGGTCGTTATCCCGGCGCTGCTTTTGACCCGCACCATCTTCCCGATGCTGTTTGGCGCCTACGACCACTACAACACCCCCTATCCCGCCTTCGTGCGGCAGATCCTTGCGAGCGAAGGCAAGCGGCCGGGCTTGATGCTGACGAACGGATGGCTGCCCGCCGGCAACCTGCACCTGCAGCTTCCCGACGTGCCGGCCATGTCGCTCTTCTTTCCAAATCTGAAAGCCGATTATCAGTGGAGCGCAAACAAGCCGATCCTGATCGTGTGGCGCCCGGGCAAGGACAATGGTGTCATGCCGCGGGAGTTGTCGAACTGGCTGCGCGACACTCTCGGTTCGCAATATGCGACGCCGGACATCAAGCTCACGGATGTGCAATATATTCATGGAAAACCGGGTGACATGGCGTCTTTCGCCTATGCGTGGGTCTATCCGAAATAGAGGCTCGAACCGTACATGGACTCGAAGGACGGCGTCACACACCTACTGACCGACACCGCCGATCTTCCGCCCTGGGAGATAAAGAGCTCCACTTATCTGGTTCACGACCGGTGGCTGAAGGTCCGGGCCGATAGCTGCGTCACAGCGGAAGGCGTGGAAATCGCGCCTTATTATGTGCTGGAATATCCCGAGTGGGTCGAGATTATTGCGCTCGATGCCGAGGATCATATCTATCTCGTCCAACAGTATCGTCATGGGCTGGGTGTCGTGGCCCTCGAACTGCCCGGCGGAGCCATAGACGCGAGCGATGCAAGCCCAGTCGAGGCGGCAGCGCGCGAGCTGCGCGAGGAAACCGGTCTCTCCTCCACCGACTGGGACTATGTGGGCAAGCTTGCGCCCAATCCGGCCACTCACACCAATCTGGCGCACATCGTCATCGCCCGGAATGTCGAGTTCAGCGCCAGACCGGCGGACGACCCGACCGAACGCATTCGCCTGATCCGCATGCCGATCCGGCAGGCGATCGAGCTGGCGCTGGATGGCAAGATGATCCAGGTCATCCATGTCGCGGCGCTGACGCTTGCCCTTCACAAGGCGGGCAAGTGGGATGCGCCGACGCCGACGGACAAGCGCTGATTACGACTTCGCCTCCGCCCAGACGGCATCGAGCGCCAGCCGCGTGATGCGAACCATGGCATCCACTTCCTCATGGCTGATGACGAGCGGCGGCGACGCCAGCATGCGGTCGGCCGTCGCGCGCAGCACGAGACCGTTGGCGAGCGCGTGGTTGCGGACGGCCGAGCCTATCGCATCGGGCTTCTCGAACCGGCGGCGGGTGGATTTATCGGCGGCAAGCTGCAATGCGCCCATGAGGCCGATGCTGACGGCCTCGCCGACCATGTCATGATCCGCAAGGCTGCCCCAGGCCTCGGCAAAATAGGGACCGATATCGTCGCGAACGCGCTCGACCAGCCGTTCATCCTCGAGAATTCTCAGATTCTCCAGTGCGGCGGCCGCACACACCGGGTGGCCGGAATAGGTGAAACCGTGATTGAACTCGCCGACCTCGTTGATCAGCACGTCGGCAATGCGATCGCTGACGAGTACGCCACCGATCGGCAGATAGCCCGACGATAATCCCTTGGCGATCGGGGCGAGATCGGGCTCGACGCCGAAATGCTGATAGCCGAACCATGAGCCAAGGCGACCGAAGCCGCAGATTACTTCGTCGCAGACCAAGAGGATGTTCCGGGCCTTGCAGATGCGCGCGATTTCCGGCCAATAGGTCGAAGGTGGAATGATGACACCGCCCGCGCCCTGTACCGGCTCGGCGATGAAGGCCCCGACATTGTCCTCGCTCAACTCATCGATCTTCTCCTCCAGCTCTCGGGCGACGTTGAGGCCGAACTCCTCCGGCGAGAGCTCGCCGCCATCGGCGTACCAATAGGGCTGCCCGATGTGGACGACGCCTGGGATCGGCAGGTCGCCCTGCTCGTGCATGTATTTCATTCCCCCCATGCTGGCGCCGGCAACAGTCGACCCGTGATAGCCGTTCCTGCGGGCAATGACGGTCTTCTTGCTGGGCTTGCCGACCGCGCTCCAGTAGACCCGCGCCATGCGGAACCAGGTATCGTTGGCCTCCGAGCCGGAATTGGTGAAGAAGACGTGATTGAAATGCGGCCCGGCATGGGCGCAGACTTTTTCAGACAGCAGCGTCGCCGGCGTTGTCGTCGTGCCGAAGAAGGTATTGTAGTAGGGCAGCTCGTTCATCTGCCGGATCGCGGCATCGGCAATCTCCGTGCGGCCGTAGCCGATATTCACGCACCAGAGGCCGGCAAAGCCATCCAGATATTTCCGCCCTTCACTGTCGAAGATATAGACGCCCTCGCCGCGCTGGATGATCCGTGCGCCGTCGGCGTTCAACTTCTTCATATCGGCGAAGGGATGGAGATGATGGGCGGCATCGAGAGCGGCAAGATTGGAGCGGCTTGGCATGTCGGGCATGATTGAAACTCACCTCATTGCAATTGGTTTCTGCCAGGCGAGTCCGCCGACGCCGCAATTGTGTGCATGGCCCCTCACCCCAGCCCTCTCCCCGTCAAACGGAGAGAGGGAGTTTTCGTGCCAATTACCGCATTGCGCGAAGATGGGCATCGGAGAGTCCCCTCTCCGTTTGACGGGGAGAGGGCTGGAGTGAGGGGCCTGGCACGGAGACTCAGCGTCGCCAGACTTGACTGATAGCTATCATGGTTTACGACCATGCCGTGAGCATTGGGGATTTACAAGAGTATGGCGGCCGACAACGCAACCGAGGGTAATGCGCGTATCGAGGTGCTGATATCGGACATGAACGGCCGGCTGCGGGGCAAGCAGATCCCGATCGCGGCCGAAAAGAAGGTCTGGTCCGGCGCCGTGCGGCTGCCGACCTCGACGCAGTCGCTCGATATCTGGGGCGACGACAATGACGACATGACAGGCCTGTCGCTGACGATCGGCGATCCAGACGGTACCTGTGTCGCTGATCGGCGCACACTCGCGGATATGCCCTGGGCACCGCCTGGGTCGAAGCAGGTGCTGGCCACCATGCATGAGCTCGACGGCAGCCCGAGCTTTCAGGATCCCCGCGCCATTCTTGCGGCCGTGGGCGACCGCTACAAGGCGCTCGGCCTGACCCCCGTCATCGCAACCGAGCTGGAATTCTATCTGCTTGCCGGCGATTGGCGCGAAAGAGGCATCCCCTCGCCGCCGCCCGCATTGACCTATCGCGACGAGCCGAACGGCTACCAGCTCTACGACATGGACGCGGTCGACCTGCTCGACGGCTATCTTGAAACGCTGCGCAGCTATGCCAAGGCGCAGGCGCTGCCGGCGGACGCGACGACGGCGGAATTCGGCCCCGGCCAGTTCGAGGTCAACCTGCTGCATCGCCCGGATGCCCTTGCCGCCGCCGACGACTGCATCATGCTGAAGCGCGTGGCCGAGCAGGCGGCGCGCAAGCACGGCCTGAAATCGACCTGCATGGCGAAGCCCTATACCGATCACGCCGGCTCCGGACTGCATGTACATGCCAGCATCATCGATAATCAGGGCCACAATATCCTCGATGCGGAAGGCGGCGAGCCGAAGAAGCTGAAATCGATCTGCGCCGGGTTACTGCAAACGCTAGAGGATGCGCAGCTGATCTTTGCGCCCTATGCCAACTCGTACCGCCGCTTTCAGCCGGGCTCCTTCGCCCCCGTCGACCTGACCTGGGGCTATGGCCATCGCGGCACCGCAGTGCGCATTCCCGAAAAGGATGGGCCGGGCTCGCGCGTCGAGCATCGTGTCGCCGGCGCCGACGCCAATCCCTATCTGATGCTGGCGGCAATCCTTGGCGGCATGCTGCTCGGTTTAGAGAACCAACTGGACCCCGGCGAGGAGACGACACCGACCTACGTGCCGGCCAATGCTCCGCGGCTGACGCATGACTTCCTGACCGCCGTCGAACGCTTCCGCAGCTCTGTCTTCATCGCCGATATCTTTGGCGAGCGATATCAAAAGCTCTACGGCGATACGAAGCACAAGGAAGCCATCCGCTCTCTGCGCACCGTTTCCGATTTCGACTATCGAACCTATCTGCCGCGTCTCTGACCGCTTCAGACGGCCAGGCTGTTGACGGCACCCTCGCGCTCGATGCTGGCGGCGGTGCCTTCGCGGACCATCACCTTGAGTTCGCCGGGATGAACCTTGAGCGTTACATCGCGCTCCAGCGGCAGCAACTCGCCATCCATGACGCAGTTTGCGAGCTGGCGCAGCTTCGGGAAATGCAGATGCACTTCCGGCGCATGCATGACCATGACATCGGTGTTCTCACGAAACCGGCCGCGCAGCATATCGACGACAAGACGCGCCACGCCGAGCGGCCGCAATGGCTTTGCCATGTAGAAGCCAAGCTCACCGCCCTGCAGATTGTCAGCATAGAGCAGTGCATTGGCGCCAAAGGGATTGTTGGAGACGGAAATCGCCGACACGTGCCGGCGTTCGCGAACGCCGCCGGCTTCGAAGTCGACATCGAATTCCGGCGGATTGGCGATGACCCCGAAGGCGGCACGGGTGCTGGCCGACATCTTTCCGATGCGCGAGCGATAGGTATAGCCGTTGCGATAGCGCACCATGCGCGCATGCAGGCCCGCTGAGAACTGATGCACGAAGGCCCGGCCGTTGGCGCTGCCGATATCGACCTTGTCGACCTCACCTGTCGCGAGCACGTTCAGCGTCTGCCAGATATCGAGCGGCAACCTCAGCGAACGGGCAAACAGGTTCATGGTGCCGGCGGGAATCACGCCGAGGGCGACGCCGGTCTCCCAGGCGATGGCGGCGGCGGCCGAAATCGTGCCGTCGCCGCCTCCGGCGACGATACCGTCTATGTCGTCCCGGCGCGCCGCGCGCTCCATCGCCGACACGACGTCTCGTCCCGCCACGACCACGGCTTCGAAATCATGACCGGCATCGCGGAAGACTTGCTCCGCCTTCGCCTCATAGGCAGCCATATCCGTCGTCCGGAAGGTACCGCCATCGCGGTTGAAAAAGCCGATCAACTTCATTGGGGCTCTTGGTCTTTCCGCAAATTGTATTTCGGGAAGGGGCGAATGCCCCCGTGCGCCTCCCTCACAGATGGTTCCGAATGAAGCGATTTCAAGCATTACAACCGCTCTGCCCGATCGGAACCAGTGTTCACTTATGCAGCATGCGACATGCTGCACTGCAAAAAATGCACGCGACAGAAATATCGACGCCATCGATACTATGGCTTGAGGTATGTCCATGCCCCTCCAGTCCTTTATTTCCCCATGATGCATCGAATGCCGGGTTCCGGGCTCGCTGCATGATTCGCGGCGCCTTGCCCGGGTTTGTCGCCAAGGAGCTTTCGTGAGCGATATTGCCGCCGACATCCTCGATACCCAAACCGTCCTGGAAGCGCCTTCGCGCACGGCCATCGCGCTCGTGACAATGGCCCTCGCGGTCGGCAGCTTCGGCATCGGTACTGGCGAATTCGTCATCATGGGACTTCTGCCTGATGTTGCCGACACCTTTGGCGTCACCACGCCGGAAGCAGGTCATGTCATCAGCGCCTATGCGCTCGGCGTCGTCGTCGGTGCGCCTGTTATCGCCGTGCTCGCCGCCAAGATGGCGCGGCGCACGCTGCTCCTGCTGATGATGGCGATCTTCGCTGCCGGCAATATTTCCAGCGCCTTCGCACCGACCTTCGCAAGCTTCACGGCGCTGCGTTTCATCACCGGCCTTCCGCATGGCGCGTATTTCGGCGTTGCCGCGCTGGTTGCCGCATCGATGGTGCCGGTTCACCGCCGCGTTCGCGCCGTTGGCCAGGTCATGCTCGGCTTGACCATCGCCACGCTGATCGGCACGCCGATCGCCACCTTCCTCGGCCAGCTTCTGAACTGGCGGGCGGCCTTCATGATGGTCGGTGGCATCGGCCTCGCGACCATGCTGCTCATCGCCCTCTTCCTCCCCAGGGATAGGGTCGAGGAAGGCGCCAGCATCACCCGCGAACTCGGCGCGCTCAAGCGCATCCAGGTATGGCTGACGCTTGGCATCGCCGCCGTGGGCTTCGGCGGCATGTTCTCGATCTTCAGCTATGTTGCCACCACCACGACACAGGTTGCGGGCCTTGGGGCAAGCATGGTGCCGGTCGTGCTTGCGCTGTTCGGCATCGGCATGAATGTCGGCAATGTCGTGGGTTCCCGTCTCGGCGACATCTCGCTCAAGGGCACGATCGGCGGCATGATGATTTTCAATATCATCATCATGACGCTGTTTTCGTTGACCGCCGCCAATCCGGTGATGCTCTGCGTCTGCGTGTTTCTGATCGGCTGCGGCTTTGCCGCCTGTCCGGCCGTGCAGACCCGCCTGATGGATGTGGCGGCGGATGCGCAGACGCTGGCTGCCGCCTCAAACCATTCCGCCTTCAATATCGCCAATGCGCTCGGCGCATGGCTCGGCGGCATGGTGATCACCTGGGGCTTCACCGCGGCTGCGACCGGCTATGTCGGCGCGGCTCTCTCGGTCGCCGGTCTTGCGGTCTTTGCCGTTTCAGTTGGCCTGGAGCGCCGTACCGGCCACGCATGAGGCCGCGGGTGCGGCCAGCTCCTGCCGGCCATTGTGGCAGAAGACATTCTCCTCGCCCCATACAGACATCGCCTTGATGATCGGCCGCAGGCTCGCGCCAAGCGGCGTCAGAGCATATTCGACGCGCGGCGGTACGACCGGAAAGACGGTGCGTGAGACCAGCCCGGATTCTTCCAATTCGCGCAGTTGCTTCGTCAACATGCGCTGCGTCACCGACGGCAGCTTGCGGCGGATTTCATTGAAGCGCAGCGTTCCTTCCATCAGGTGAAACAGGATCACGCCCTTCCATTTGCCGTCGAGCAGGCTCAACGTCGCCTCGACCGGGCATCCCGGAAAATTCCTGACGAGCTTGGAGCGGGGAAGCGACATCGACAGTATCCTTTTTGTACCTACGTACAGAATTTGTGCATTCTTGCGCCCTTTGATGATAATGCGCATCTAGCCTGTGTGCAACAAAACCAGGAGCTTCTCCCATGCGTGCAGTCGCCTACAAACAACCTCAGCCCATTTCCGCCGAGACATCGCTCATCGATATCGACCTGCCGACACCCGAGGCCAAGGGACACGACCTGCTCGTCGAAGTGAAGGCGGTCTCCGTCAATCCGGTCGACGTCAAGGTCCGTGCCAGCGCCGCGCCGCCCGAAGGCGAATACAAGATCCTCGGCTGGGACGCGGCTGGCATCGTCAGGGCCGTCGGCCCCGAGGTCACGATGTTCAAGCCGGGCGATGAAGTCTTCTATGCCGGCGCCATCAACCGCGGCGGCTCGAATGTCGAATTCCATCTGGTCGACGAGCGCATCGTCGGGGCCAAGCCGAAGAGCCTCGATTTTGCGGCCGCGGCTGCGCTGCCATTAACCTCGATCACGGCCTATGAAGCGCTCTTCGATCGCCTGAAGGTGCAGGATCCCATTCCCGGTGTCGCGAATGCCATCCTCATCATTGGTGGTGCCGGCGGCGTCGGATCGATTGCGATCCAGATCGCACGCGCCTTGACCGACCTCACCGTCATCGCTACGGCCTCGCGGCCGGAAACGCAGGCCTGGGTCAAGGAGTTGGGCGCGCATCATGTCGTCGACCATTCGAAGCCGCTTGCGCCTCAGATCGAGGCGCTCGGCATCGGCGCGCCCGCCTTCATCTTCTCGACGACCAATACCGCTGACCACATCGCGTCCATCGTCGATGCCATCGCCCCGCAGGGCCGGTTCGCGCTGATCGACGATCCGAAGACGCTCGACGTCATGCCTTTCAAGCGCAAGTCGGCCTCGATCCATTGGGAACTGATGTTCACCCGCCCGCTGTTCAACACGGCCGACATGATCGAGCAGCACAGGCTGCTGACGAAGGTCGCCGAACTGGTCGATACCGGCAAGGTCCGTACGACGCTGACGGAGACCGCAGGCACGATCAACGCGGCGAATCTGAAGAAGGCGCATGCCCTGGTCGAAACCGGAAAAATGAAGGGCAAGGTCGTTCTGGCGGGCTTCTGAGAGACTGAAATTTTCAGCGAATATGGCCGGGCGCGAGGCGTCCGGCCAAGCTATTTAACGCATTCGCAACGGAATTTGTTGCAACGCACAAACTTTCAGCCGCCTAAAGAAATTTTTCTTGCGACATAGTGCCTTTAACTGCTTCCACCTCTTGACTTTTTATGCCTTCGGCGCGACTTCTCCCCCACGTGGGGAATAATGTTTTTCCATGCCGATTAACCGGAGCCATCTTTAGATGCCTAGCGACAGTAGTAGTCGATTGCCTTTGCCGTCAGTAGCATTCGTGCACTAACCGACTCCTGTCGGCTCGCCACGATCCGCTACGACGGCGGATCGACTGGAAAGGCGAGCTTTAATGAATATCAACAGCTTCCCCATGCGGGCTGGCAACGCCGCTCGTGCATTCATCAATAACAACCGCGCCGTAACCATCGCGGAACGCGTCGAGTCCTTGAACGTGCTCGATGTGGGCGAGGCTGCGCGCATTCTCGCCAAAATGCCGGAAGAGCGCGCCGTGCGCATTCTCGACCGGCCGGAATTGCGCAACGCATCCAAAATTCTCGAAGTCATGGGCAATGCGGACGCCTCCCGGCTGCTGCACGGCATGTCCAACGACCGTGTCGCCGACGTGCTGCTCGAGATGGATATCGACACCCGTGCCCGGCTCTTCGCCACGTTCGACGAGCATGCCCGGCAAGCGATCCAGGGCCTGATGGGCTACCCGCCGCGCACCGCCGGCGGCATCATGACGACAGAGTTCGTGAGCGTATTGGCAAGCTGGACCGTTGCGCAGACGCTCGACCACGTTCGCCAGGTCGAGCGCTCCCGCGAAACCGTCTATGCCATCTATGTGCTCGACGACGAGACACATGTGCTGCTGCATGTCGTGACGCTGCGCCGCCTCATCACCGGCGAGCCCGACGCCTGTATCCTCACCGTCGCACAGAAGGGCACGCCGGTAACGGCGCAGCCACTGATGAAGCAGGAGGACGTCGCCCGTCTGATCCGGCGCCACGATCTGCTGGCGCTTCCGGTTGTCGACGACAAGGGCCACATGCTCGGCATCGTCACCGTCGACGACGTCATCGACACGATGATTGCCGATACGACCGAAGACGCCCAGAAGTTCGGCGGCATGGAAGCACTCGGTCAGCCCTACATGAAGATCAGCTTTGGCGGCATGATCCGCAAGCGCGCCGGTTGGCTCGCCGCCCTCTTCCTCGGCGAAATGCTGACGGCAAGCGCCATGCAGCATTTCGAAGGCGAACTGGAAAAAGCCGTCGTGCTGACGCTGTTCATCCCGCTGATCATGAGCTCCGGTGGCAATTCCGGCTCGCAGGCAACCTCGCTGATCATCCGGGCGCTGGCGCTCGGCGAGCTAAAGCTTGCGGACTGGTGGCGCGTGGCTCTGCGTGAACTGCCGACGGGCATCGTGCTCGGCGCAATTCTCGGTCTCGTCGGCTTCGCCCGCATCGTGCTCTGGCAGACCATCGGTCTCTTCGACTACGGTCCGCACTGGCAGCTCGTCGCGTTTACTGTCTTTGCAGCCTTGATCGGCATCGTGACGTTCGGTTCGCTTGCCGGCTCGATGCTGCCGTTCGTTTTGCAGAAGCTGCGGCTCGACCCGGCCAGCGCATCGGCGCCCTTCGTTGCGACGCTGGTCGACGTCACCGGGCTGGTGATCTACTTCTCGGTCGCGCTGATGATCCTCAGCGGAACGATGCTCTGAGGATCATCAGGCTCTCATCCAAAAAGGGGCCTGCAACGGCCCCTTTTCATTTTCACTTCGCCTGTTTCATTCAGGCTGTGGCAGTTTCAGGGCACCATTGGTCTTGATCGTGCGGATCGCAAAGTTCGAGCGCAGATCGACCACGCCGGGAAGCACCAAAAGCTTTTCCGACATCACCTTCTCATAGGCGGCAAGGTCCGCCACCACGACCTCCGCGAGGAAATCGGCCGTTCCCGAAATCAAATGGCAGGCCACGACCTCCGGAATGGCGAGCAATGCTGCCTGCTGCGCCTCGGAATTTTCCTTCGAGTGATGACCGACCTTGAGTTCGACGAAAACCGTGAGGCCGAGGCCGGCCTCCTTGCGATCGATATCGGCGCGGTAACCGCGCAGTAGGCCGGATTTTTCCAGGTTGCGGATGCGCCTCAAACAGGGTGACGGCGAAAGATTGACGCGCTCGGCGATCTCGACATTGGTGGCGCGCGCATCCTCCTGAAGACAGTTGAGGATGGCAATATCGAATTTATCCAGTTTTGGCATATCTGAGAAACTCAAGCGTCCATATTGGCAGATTATTGCCTGTATCATGTTTTTTGAGCCACAACTAGCAAGGACATGCCTCGGCCTTCGGCGCTATCTTCTTCCCATCGAAAGACAAACTGGATCGTTGGAAAGGATATGTCGATGACCGCCTTGACCCTCCCCACCCGCAAAATCAGCCCCACAGCGATCGGCTATGCGGGCGCTATCGTCACCGTGTTGATCTGGGCGAACTGGATTCTGGCGACACGCCACACGGCCGAGACGCAGATGAGCACGATCGACCTCGGCCTGATCCGCTACGGCGTGCCGGCCCTGGTATTGGCCCCCGTCTGGTGGCGGACCGGCCTGCTGCCGAAAGGCGTGCCGCTGAAGCTGCTGGCGCTGATGGTCTGCGGTTCCGGCGCCCTGTTCTTTCAGTTGACCACCTTCGCCATTCAATTCACCCCGGCCTCGGCAGCCGGCATCCTGCTCGGCGGTTCCATGCCGCTGGCCGCCGCCCTAATCGGCGTGACGCTGTTTCGTGAACGGCTCGATGTGACCCGCTGGCTCGGCCTTGCCGGCATCGTCGCCGGCGTCGTCATCCTGCTGGCACGCAGTCTTTACGGCGTGCAGATCTCCTGGGAAGGCTTCACGCTGCTGCCGCTCGCAGCCTTGCTCTGGGCAAGCTACACCCATGCCTTCCGCCGCTCGGGCTTGAGCGCGCTGCAATCGAGCGCCATCATCGCCGTCTGGTCCTTTCTCATCCATGTCGGACTGGCCTTCGTCTTCGGCAGCTCGCTCGCGTCGGTGCCGTTGCCGGAAATCGGCCTGCAGATCGTCAGCCAGGGGCTGCTGTCCGGCCTTGCCGCCACCCTGGCCTACGGTCTTGCCGTCCAGGCCCTCGGCGGCACGCAGGCCGCAGCCTTCACCGCCATCACGCCTGTTCTCGCCACCATCGGCGGCGGGTTCCTGCTCGGTGAGGAAATCGGAGCGGCTGGCATTGCAGCCGCCGTCGTCACCGGCATAGGTGTTGCTCTCTCCACCGGTCTGGTCGCCCGGAAAAGCGCCCAGCATTAATTCCTGTCTTCGACATCATGGCGCTTCGGATTGGCGATCTGGCCCACCCTGGGATACGGATCAGAACCGAAGCGCCATCGCCACGCGTCTGGCCGGATCGGCGCCGTGCGCGACCTCATTCTCCAGGATCCGCGTCAACTCAGCCGGCATCTCTTCATTGCCCAATATTCGAAATCCCAGCGAGGCATAGAAAGGCGCGTTGAAGGCCACAAGTCGGTCGGTCGTCAAAGTGACGCCCGCAGCACCCTGCGTTTTCGCCGCCGCTATGACAGCTTCCATCAGACGCCTTCCGACGCCCTTCTTCTGCCAATGCCTGACAACATCGATTTCGGCAATGTGAACGGAACCATCCTTAAGGATGCCGGCAAGGAAGCCGAACGGCTGGCCGCCGTCATCGACGGCGACGAACAGCAGCTGCTCCGCCTGTGACTGCCTGAGCACTTCGATTGACAGCGATGTCGGCTCGCAGGCCACGGCACCGGCCTCATGCAACGCCCAGAACGCATCGATCTCGATATCAGCAAGCAAATGCTGCTCTTCCGGCCGAGCCAGACGGATCGCCCAGGCGCCTTGCCCGACCTCTGTCATTGCATCTCACATATTCGGATAGACAGGCCCTTCGCCGCCCTGCGGAGGCACCCAGTTGATGTTCTGGTTGGGGTCCTTGATGTCGCAGGTCTTGCAGTGGACGCAGTTCTGGGCGTTGATGACGTAGACCTCCTTGCCATCCTTCTCCACCCATTCATAGACGCCTGCCGGACAGTAGCGGGTCGAGGGGCCGGCAAAAATGTCGTGCTCCGACGATATCTGCAACGCCATGTCCTTGACCTTGAGATGCACCGGCTGGTCTTCCTCGTGGTTGGTGTTCGACAGGAATACCGAGGACAGCCGATCGAAGGTCAAGACGCCATCCGGCTTCGGATAGTTAATCTTCTCGTGCTTGGACGCGGGCTCGAGAGATTGAGCATCCGTCTTGCCGTGCTTCAGCGTGCCGAAGAATGAGAAGCCGAAAAGCTGGTTCGTCCACATGTCCAGACCGCCAAGGCCGATACCGATGAGCGTTCCGAACTTCGACCAGAGCGGCTTAACATTGCGCACCCGCTTCAGATCCTTGCCGATATCCGTCTGGCGCCATTCGGTCTCGATCTCGATCACTTCGTCATTGGCGCGTCCGGCGGAAATCGCCGCCGCGATCTTTTCCGCCGCCAGCATGCCCGACAGCACAGCATTGTGGCTGCCCTTGATGCGCGGCACGTTGACGAAACCGGCCGAACAGCCGATCAGCGCGCCGCCCGGGAAGGTCAGCTTCGGCACCGACTGATAACCGCCCTCGGTGATGGCGCGTGCACCGTAAGAGATGCGCTTGCCGCCCTCGAAGGTGCCGCGGATCGCCGGATGCGTCTTGAAGCGCTGGAATTCCTCGAAGGGATAGAGATAGGGGTTCTTGTAGTTCAGGTGCACGACGAAGCCGACGGCGACCAGATTGTCTTCCAGATGATAAAGGAATGAGCCTCCACCTGTCTTGAAGCCGAGCGGCCAGCCGAAGGAGTGCTGCACCAGACCCCTTTTGTGGTTCTCCGGCTTGACCTGCCAGAGTTCCTTGATGCCGATGCCGAATTTCTGCGGCTCGCGATCTTTCGAGAGGTCGAATTTGGCAATGAGCTGCTTGGCGAGCGAGCCGCGCACGCCCTCGCCGATCAGCACATATTTGCCGAGCAGTTCCATGCCGCGCGTATAGTTCGGGCCGGGCTCGCCGTTCTTCTCGATCCCCATGTCGCCCGTGGCGACGCCGATGACGGCGCCTTTGTCATTATAGAGCACCTCGGTCGCGGCAAAGCCGGGATAGATCTCGACGCCGAGCGCTTCCGCCTTCTCGGCCAGCCAGCGACAGACATTGCCGAGCGAGACGATGTAGTTGCCGTGATTGTTCATGAGCGGCGGCATTATGAAGTTCGGCAGCCGGATGGAGCCGGCCGGGCCCAAGAACAGGAAGTGATCCGCTGTCACTTCGGTCTTGAATGGATGGCCCTCCTCCTCGCGCCAGCCAGGCAGCAGGCGATCGATGCCGATCGGATCGACGACGGCACCCGACAGGATGTGCGCGCCGACCTCGGCGCCCTTCTCGAGCACGACGACGGTCAGGTCCGGATTGACCTGTTTCAGCCGGATCGCCGCAGAAAGCCCCGCAGGACCCGCCCCGACAATCACGACGTCGAATTCCATGCTCTCGCGTTCAGGCAGCTCGCTCGCGTCAGTCATATACTCTCTCCGATTGGCCGGACGCCCGATGGCATCGAAGCGCGGCCTTGTCCCCTTTGGGCGTCTTCCCCATTTCGGTTATCTCTTGTCAAAATGGGAAGGGATTGTCGAGCCGGGAAGCGACAGGCAATCCTCCAATTCGCCCAACTAGCAATCAAGTTAAATTACCTTTACGTTAACGTCAACTTTTGATCCCTTTTACCTGGTCGCTGTCACGCTGTGGCTTTCAAAATCGGCTGATGCCGCTCTATAAGTTCCACTTGAGAACTTCGAGATAGCAGAAGGGTGATCAAGATGGATCTTCGTATCGACGGGAAACGCGCGCTGGTGCTCGCCTCTTCCAAGGGGCTGGGGCATGGTATCGCCGTTGCGCTGGCACGCGAGGGAGTAAACGTCCTGCTTTGCGGCCGCAACGGCGAGAGGCTTGACAATAATTGCAAGGCCATCAACGCCGAGGGGAAAGGCCGGGCCGACTGGATCTGGGCCGATCTCAACGACGAGAATTTCATCGAGATCATTGGCAAGGCCGTTACCGAGAAACTCGGCGGCATCGATATTCTCGTCAACAATACCGGCGGCCCGACGCCGGGAACGACTGAGGATATGACCGGCGAGCGATTGGAGACCTATTTCATCTCCATGGTGGCGCGGATCATCACCCTGACCAATGCATTGTTGCCTGGCATGAAGACGCAAGGATGGGGACGCATCCTCACCGTCGCCTCCTCCGGCGTCATCGAGCCGATCCCCAATCTGGCGCTCTCCAATACGCTGCGCCCGGCGCTCGCCGGCTGGAGCAAGACCTTGGCGAGCGAAGTGGCGGCACAAGGGATCACGGTGAACATGCTCCTTCCGGGCAGCATCGCCACTGATCGACTGGCCGAGCTCGACGCCGCAACGGCCAGGCGCGGCGGCAAGAGCCTCGAAGAGGTCAGCACCGAGCGTCAGCACCGCATTCCCGCCGGCCGCTATGGCCGCGTCGAGGAATTCGCGGCAACGGCCGCTTTTCTCTGCAGCGAACCCGCAAGCTACGTGACCGGGACGATGGTACGCTGCGATGGAGGCGCTGCGCGATCCCTCTAGAGCGGTTGCGCGTTTCACGGAATCGCCTAACCGCTCTGGCTTATTGTTTTTGCGCAATTCCGGACGGAAAACCGCTACGCACTTTTCCTGGAACTGCTCTAAAGTCGTCATCGGCAAATCGAAAACAGGCCTTTGTAAATGGGGCCTGACAACACAATTACGTGAGCAAAGACGGGCCCGCCATGACGCCTGCGGCCTGTCTTTACGCGATAAGCGCTGTAAAAGCGTATGCAGCCCTCCGTTTATTACATGGCGGCAATCAAAAAATAATCATCTGACTATTTGCTGCGCCGCACAATGCAGAGCAAGTCGAAAGCTTTCCAAGCTTTAATTTTTCGTCATGTCGAACTGTGGTAAATTGCACTGGATGAGCGTTCATAAATTCAGGTTATAGGGACAGAATTACCGAACGTTAGCGGTAACGGCGATGTGATGGATTGCGGCGAAGCCCGTCTTTGTTGTGCGACGCAATAAATACACCTCGATGTCATCGCGCTTTCTGCAACTCGCTTCGACCGGTTCTTCAATATGAAAAAATTTTGGCTTCCCCTCGGCCTTCTAGTCGTCGCTGCCCTTGCAGTCTGGGGCTATCGTGACCGTATTCCTTTTCTTTCGGCATTTGTTGATCAGGCCTCCGCAGAAACCAAGGACGGCAGCAAGACGGCGACAGGTAGCCACAAGCGCGCGGCACTGTCTTCGGTCGTCAAGACCGTTGCGGTAACAAAAACACTCCTTCCAAATGACGTCACCGCTACCGGCTCGGCCGTTGCGCAGAATGCGACGACGATTGCCGCGCAGGAATCCGGCATCATCACATCGATCGAAGCCAAGGACGGCGTGATGGTCAAGGCTGGCGATCTGATCGCAAAGCTCGACGCACGGACTGCACAAGCCGCCGTCGACAAGGATCAAGCGACCATAGCCAAGGATCAGGCGACGCTTGTGGCGGCAGAATCAGCCCTCACCCGAGCCAAGAGCCTGCTTGCCAACGCCGGGACGCAGCAAACAGTCGATCAGGCAGTTGCGGCACGCGATACCGCCGTCGCCGACGTCAACGCTGATAAGGCTCAGCTTGCAGCCGACCAGGTGCTGCTGGAAAACACACAAATCCGAGCCCCGTATGATGGGCGTCTTGGCAATGTCGTCCCGAGCCCAGGTGCTTATGTCACTCCCGGTACGGCGATCGTGTCCATCACCCAATACGATCCGATCTACGTACAATTCCATCTGCAGGAAAATCATCTGCGGGAATTGGAGGAAGCTTTGAAGGCTGGCACCGTGCCGGTCAGCACTGTTCCGCGTTCGGATAAGGGCAAGTCTCGCCAGGGCGAAATCAGCTTCTTCGATAATTCGGTCGATGCCGCTTCCGGCACCATCCTTGCCAAGGCAAAGTTCGCCAATGCCAATGGAGCTATCTGGCCTGGCCGATCGGTCAACATCATCGTCCACCTTACCGATAGTCAGCCTGTAATCGTCGCTCCGACGGTTGCCATCAGCCCAGGCGCTGACGGTTTCTTCGCCTTTGTCGTCAAGGACGGCAAGGTTCATATGACGCCGGTCACCGTACAGCGCGAGAATGGGGGCTTTACCGCTGTCGCCAAAGGTCTTTCGGAAGGAGATCATGTCGTCGTCGAGGGACAGGTACAGCTGACCGATGGTCAGACCGTCGTCGAACAGTTCAACGACGGAAAGACACAGAACCTTGCCGCAGCCGATGATCAGTCGGGCCGGAAGAGCGAAACGATTACGGTTGGAGCACAGCAATGATCCCCAATTTCTGTATCCAACGGCCGGTGGCGACCACGCTTCTGGCGCTGGGTGTAGTCATGGCCGGTTTGGCCGGCTATCAGCTCGTGCCGGTCGCGGCTTTGCCCCAGGTCGACTTTCCGACGATCAACGTCTCGGCACAGTTGACCGGCGCCTCGCCGCAGACCATGGCGACATCGGTTTCCACTCCGCTGATCAAGCAGTTCGAAACCATCCCAGGCATCAGTGAAATCTCGGCCACGAACTCGCTCGGCAATACGAGCATCGTACTTCAGTTCGATCTCAATCGCAGTATCGATGCCGCCGCCGCCGACGTTCAGGCGGCAATTTCGAATGCAACGCGCCAGCTGCCCAATAACCTGACGACCCCGCCGGGCTACCGCAAGACCAATCCGGCCGACGCGCCGGTCATGCTTCTTGCCGTGCAGAGCGATACAATGCCGCGCAGCAAGCTCGACGAAATTGCCGAAGACATCATCTCCCCTTCGCTGTCGACGCTCCCGGGCGTTGCCGAAGTGACCGTTTTCGGCGCGCAGACTTACGCCGTGCGTGTCGAGGTCGATCCGAGCAAGCTGCAGGACCGCGGCATCGGCATCGACACCGTCAACACCGCGCTCGTCAACGCCAACAACCAGGTTCCGGTCGGCACTCTGCAGAACAACGCACAGAGCATGACCATCAACGCCAACACGCAGCTTACCGATGCTCAGCAGTTCAAGTCGCTGGTCATTGCCAATCCCAATGGCGCGGCGATCCACCTCAGCGATGTCGCCGACGTCCAGGACAGTGTGCAAAATACCAATACCGGCTCATGGTATGATGGCAAACGGGCCATCATTCTTGCGATCCAGCGTCAGCCGGATGCCAACACCGTCGACGTCGTCGATGCAATCAACGCAAAACTGCCGCAGCTTCATGCGGAAATTCCCGGTTCGGTCACGACGAGCGTCATGAACGACTCGGCGCAACCGATCCGTGACGCCATCTCCGACGTGAAGTTCACGCTGTTGCTGACGATCGGCCTTGTCGTTCTGGTCATCTATCTCTTCACCGGCCATGTGACGGCAACGATCATTCCCGGCCTTGCCGTGCCGCTGTCGCTGATTTCGACCTTTGGCATGATGTATGTGTTGGGCTACAGCGTCGACAACATCTCACTGCTAGGATTGACACTCGCGGTCGGCCTCGTGGTGGATGACGCAATCGTCATGCTGGAAAACATATTGCGACATGTCGAGGAAGGCATGCCGGTATTGCAGGCGGCGATCAAGGGTTCGGCGGAAGTCAGCTACACGATCATCTCGATGTCGATATCGCTGATCGCCGTATTCATCCCGATTCTTCTGATGGGTGGCGTCGTTGGACGCATCTTCAACGAATTCGGCATGGTGGTCGCCATCGCCATCGTCTCTTCGGCGATCGTTTCGCTGACAGTTACACCGATGCTCAGCTCCCGCCTCTCCAGCGGCCATGGCCAGCCACCGCTGCCAGTTCGTCTCTTCAACAAGGGCTTCGACTGGACGCAGCGCGGCTACGACAGAGGCGTATCCTGGTGTCTGCGCCATCGCGCGACCGTGCTTGTGTGCTTCTTTGGTTCCATCGGCTTTTCCGCCTATCTGTTCATGGTGCTGCCGGCGAGTTTCTTCCCCACGGAAGACATCGGCCGCCTGCAGATCTCCACCCAGGCTCGACAGGATATATCCTATTCGGCCATGCGCGACCTGCAAAACCAGGCCGCAGCCCTCGTCAAAAAGAACCCCGCCGTCGACCACGTGATGTCGATCGTCGGCGGCAGTGCGCGCCAGCCGCTGAACAACGGTACGATGTATGTCCAGCTGAAGCCGAAGGATCAGCGCGAGCCGCTGGACCAGACGCTGCGTGAAATACGCACCACCATCGGCACGATCGCCGGTATCAAGGCCTACATCACACCGCAACAAAGCCTGCGCTTCGGCGGCCGCCAGACCGCCAGTCAATACCAGCTGGTGATTCAGGCGTTGAGCGCCGACAAGACCGACCTCTGGTCCAACAAGATCGCAGACCAGATGCGCCGCGATCCGCGCTTCACCGATGTCGCCTCGGATGAGCAGAACAATGCGCTGCAGGCCAATATCGTCGTCGACACCGAAAAGGCGGCCAACTACGGCATCAACAACAATGTGCTGCGCACCACGCTGGAGGAAGCGTTCGGCAATTATAACGCCGCGCAGATCCAGACCACCGGCGACAGCTATGACGTTATCGTCGAATTCGACACCAGCAAACCTTGGGACGACCAGAAGCTGCAGGAAATCCGGGTCGCCTCCGCAAGTGGCGCCCTGGTTCCGCTGTCGAACTTCGCCCATGTCGAGCGCACCACCGGCCCGGTCACCATCAACCAGACCGGCCAGCTCGTGTCGACCACCGTGTCCTTCAACCTGCCTGCGGGCGAAGCCCTCGGTGACGCCACGGCACAGATCGATCAGATCAAGAAGGATCTCAACATGCCGGCGGACGTCTTCACGTCCTATGGCGGCACCGCCCAGATCTTCCAGCAGTCGCAGGGCAGCACGCCTTATCTGATCCTTGCCGCCGTGCTGACGATCTATGTGGTCCTCGGCGTGCTCTACGAAAGCTTCATCCATCCGCTGACCATTCTGTCCGGCCTGCCGGCCGCCGCCCTCGGCGCGCTGCTTTCCCTCAAGCTCTTCGGTTTCGACCTGTCGATCATCGCCCTCATCGGCTTGCTGATGCTGATCGGTATCGTCAAGAAGAACGCGATCATGATGATCGACGTGGCGCTGGAAACGCTGCGATCGGGCAGTGGCGTATCTGCGGCGGAGGCGATCCATGAAGCCTGCGTTCGCCGTTTCCGGCCGATCATGATGACGACCTTCTGCGCCCTGCTTGGTGCCCTGCCGATTGCCGTCGGCGGCGGCGCGAGCTCGGAACTGCGTCAGCCGCTCGGTGTCGCGGTCGTTGGCGGTCTGGTCGTCTCGCAGATCCTGACGCTGTTTATCACGCCGGTGATCTTCCTTGAGATGAACCGCCTGAGCGACTTTCTGGCTCGCCTCGGCAAACGCAAGGACACGGACCAGCATCCGAAAGACAGACCGACGGCTATCGCCGCCGAATGAGATCAACGGGCGCCGAGAGGCGCCTGCTTCGCTTGGCATGCCCGGAATTGCCGATGGCTTCGCGCAAGGCGGGAATGTCACCAGCCGCGTCTTTGGACAGGCCAAATAAAACCCATCGCCAAGTCTTGCACTTGCTACCCAGCCATGTCATGACGCGCCCTCTTTGCGATAGTGGCGCGTCTCGCGCCTCACAGGGGCTCTGTCCCAATCCTGAAAATTTCGACGGAAAGGAGTGCGGGCATGGCTCGGGCGCTTGGTTTCGACTTCGGCACGACGAATACGGTTCTGGCCATGGCCGATGGGCCCGACACCCGATCGGTCGCCTTCAACAGCGCAACAGGCACGTCCGACAGCATGCGCACGGCGCTCTCCTTCATGAAGGACCCGGCGCTGGGCGCTGCGGCACTGAAGGTCGAGGCCGGACATGCGGCGATCCGGCAGTTCATCGACAATCCCGGTGACTGTCGCTTTCTGCAGTCGATCAAGACTTTTGCGGCAAGCGCGCTTTTCCAGGGCACGCTCATCTACGCCAAACGCCATCGTTTCGAAGATCTGATGGAGATTTTCGTGCGGCGCCTGCGCGCCTATGCGGAAGATGGCTGGCCCACCGAAGTCTCACGGATCGTTACAGGCCGGCCGGTGCATTTTGCCGGCGCCAATCCCGACCCCGCACTCGCCACGGAACGCTACAACGCGGCCCTGTCCCGCATCGGCTTCCCGGAAATCCACTATGTCTATGAGCCGGTGGCGGCCGCCTTCTACTTCGCCCAGCATCTGAAGAAGGATGCGACCGTGTTGGTAGCCGACTTCGGCGGCGGCACGACGGACTATTCGCTCATCCGCTTCGAGACCCATGCCGGCAAGCTCACCGCCACCCCGATGGGCCATTCCGGTGTCGGCATTGCCGGCGATCATTTCGACTTCCGGATGATCGACAACATCGTCTCGCCGGCAATCGGCAAGGGCAGCTTCTTCAGGAGCTTCGACAAGCTGCTGGAAATGCCCACCTCCTATTACGCCAACTTCGGCCGCTGGAACCAGCTCTCCATCTTCAAGACCTCGCGCGAATATGCCGACCTGAAAACGCTGGTTCGCAGCAGCCTGGAGCCGGAAAAGCTGGAGACCTTCATCGAACTCGTCGAGCATGACGAAGGCTATCCGCTCTATCAGGCCGTGTCGGCAACGAAGATGGCCCTTTCGGCTGATGAAGAGGCGGAGTTCAACTTCCCACCCCTCGGCAAGGCCGGCCGCACGCGTGTCCGCCGGGCGGACTTCGAAAAGTGGATCGCAGACGACCTTGCCCGTATCGAAGGCGCGCTGGACGATGTGCTGACGACCACGAGGACGTCACCCGACGCGATCGACAAGGTATTCCTGACGGGCGGCACGTCCTTCGTGCCGGCTGTGCGGCGCATCTTCACGGAACGCTTCGGTCAGGAGCGCATCGAGACGGGCGGCGAGCTGCTCTCGATCGCCCATGGCCTTGCGCTGATCGGCGAGCGCGAGGACATCGCCCAGTGGACGGCGTGATAGAGCACGCTGCCCTGCTCTTTCGTTCCTGTGCCGCATTGGCTACAGTTCGTCCATGATCTCCGCCAGCGACCTAACACCGGCCGAACTTGCCGCTCTCCTGCATTTTCATGCGGATGCCGGGGTCGACTGGCTGCTGGAAGAGCAGCCGGTCGACCGATTTGCCGAATTCGAAGCCATGCGGGCCGCACGACTGGGGGCAAGGGCGGCGCCGTCGCGTGACGAAGCGCCGCCGCCTGCGGCGAAAGCGCAGCCGGATCGTCGTCAGAGCGCGAAGCCAGTTGCCGTACCGCCCCCCACCTCGCCGCGCAATGCGCCCGCGATCCCCGACGAACAGGTTATGGAGCAGGCCCGATTCGCGGCTGAAAGCGCGCGGTCGCTTGCCGAGCTGAAGACTGCAATCGAGGCCTTCAACGGCTGCAATCTGAAAAACAGCGCCCGCTCGACGATCTTTGCGAGCGGCACGGCCGAAAGCCGGATCATGGTGATCGGCCCGATGCCGAGTGCCGACGACGATCGGGAAGGCGTGCCCTTTGCCGGCCGCGCCGGATTGTTGCTGGACAAGATGCTGGCCGCCATCGGCCTTCGGCGCGACGATATCCTGCTTACCAACGTCATTCCGTGGCGGCCGCCGGGCAACCGCACTCCCTCGGCACCGGAAATCGAGATATGCCGTCCGTTCATAGAGCGGCAGATAGCGCTCACGGAACCGAAAGCATTGCTGCTGCTCGGCAATTTCACCGCGCGTCATTTCTTCGACAGCGGCGAGACCATCCACGGACTGCGCGGACAATGGCGGGAAATCAGCATTCTCGGCCGAACGATCCCGGCAATCGCCAGCCTTCATCCGCAGGAATTGCTCACCGCGCCGATCAATAAGCGGCTGGCATGGAATGATCTGCTCGCTTTCAAGAATCGTCTCGACGCCGAAATATTAGGCTGATTTTCGCCACGGTTAACAAAAAATGACACTAGCCATGCATTTGTAGCATGGCAGTCTTTCGCGGCTGTGCATTGCGAAATGGATGTTGCACTGCAATATATAGCTGTGTCTTGGGAGGAATCTCAAAAGGAACCAAGGCCATGAGTTCACGTTTTCGTCCTATTCACTGCGGGTTTGACACCCTGCGTCGCGCTCTCGAGCCCGTGCGCGCTACAAACGGACATCGCAATCTCGGCGTCGCTGCCAACGAGCAGATGACAGCCCGAGGCACCGGAATCTCGGCTCGCGTCAGCCGTCCGACCGCCATCTTCGCCGATTTCCGCGCCTGCTGAACAAGCGTGGCCGCGGGTTGCGGCATAGCCTCGCCTTTGATTTTCAGGAATTGCAGCATGTCTTCGGGTTTGCGTTCGCTCATCACCCTCTTTGATTCGGTCGGCCATATCGGCTCCGCGGTGCGCGCTGCCGAGGAATTCGAGCGCGCTCGCAATCTTGGCAGGGACGAATGCAAAGACTCAAGCCCCGCACGGGCAGCAGTGGCCAGCATTCCTCTATGAGGCCTCATGGGCGGGATCGATGATCCGGCCCATCGTTTAGACTATCCAAAAGAAGATCTCATGAAGCACCGCCGGGTATCGACGCCCGGCTGCGTCTCGCCGCCGTTATTGTTTCGGATCGGGGCGCCCTGCGGCAGACTGCGCCCAGGCGAAAGCCTCGTCTATCGCCGCAAGCTTCACAGCCTGCCATCCGCAATACTGATCCAGAAAATCGCGCGATATCCACATACGCGTCTTCTTGGGTTCGTCATACCAGCCTATGTCGCCACGATCGGCGGATTTGCGCAAAAGGCGTTGCAGATGGGTCCGGGATATCATGAAGTGAGCCGCCAGTGCGCGCGCATCGACGCGCCCGATATCGATGTGGCTGTCCATCTCCGCGCTCAGATCCATTTTCGCCATGATGTGGTCGACGACAAGACCACCGGCCTCGGTCCATAAAAACAAGCCAACGCCCTCCGGCGGCTCGCGCCAGACTTCCGCCTCCAGGCAGTGACGCGCCATGCGCGGTTGTGCCAGATCCATCAGCGCCGGAGAGGTGGCAAGTGCGACCGCACGCACGCCATCGTCGAGCAGATCCAGCGCCGCCAGATTGGACAGATACCAGCCAAACATCGCCGTGTGACTGATCTCGGTCGGCACATAGCGCCGGGGGCGTCGAACATGGCCGGGGGCCGGCACGAGGAAGCGATAGGTGAGCAGTTCCTCGATAAAGCTCAGCACCGTGTTGCGGCTGGCGACCCGATGACGCGTGATAAGATCGCGAAGGCTGACGACGGTCAGACCGGAGCCAGGTACCGCCGGATCGTATTCGAAATGAAGCGCATAGGCCGTCTGGGTCAAAAGCCAGCGCTGATGCGAGGCAAGCATTCGCGCAATCCGCGGGCCATGATCGTAGCGGTTCCGCAACGATTCCGCGAGGAAGCGCAACGATGATATGAATTTGGGATGGCGAGCAAGTTGCTCAATGGAAAAGCTCAATCGGGCCTCCTTGGGGTGCCCTTCTCAACTGCCGATAATACAGGATGTTTTATTTTTGTGAACGAGTTCACCGGAATCGATCATAATTCCGAAAGCCTATAGCATGCTATAGTTGTGTAGACGCACTCATACCGTAAGAGATTAAACAAATAATTTACTTTAAATAACTCTTCTCTGTCTGCGCACGCTGTTTTCGATGACAGCAAGGCAATGACGACCCGTCTGAACGATGTGACCGCAATCGCTGCAAAGGCAGCAAAAACAGCCGGAGAATGATTACGCGGCGGCCGGATACACATCCAAGAGTGGCATTCAACCTGAAACGGAAGCTGCCCGTCGATCGAATACTTGCTGTGCCATAACAAAACATAACGATGTAATGATATGACTTTAACTTTGGTTCAGATTTCGATGTAATGATGCGGCGACTTCCAGTCCGAGGTAAGGCTTCGGATTGCGCCCGCCATAGCATAAGCCTTGATCAGGATGGACCATGCGAACAGACACCGGCCAGATTGTCTATCTGGCAGAATATCGTCCCACCGACTTCGTTCTGGAACGCGTGGATCTCACTTTCGATCTGCATCCGACCGAGACCAAGGTCGAAGCGCGGCTGATCTTTCACCGGCGGGAAGGCACCGATCCGAAAGCCCCGCTCGTGCTCGACGGCGATGAGCTGGTTCTTTCCGGGTTGCTGCTCGATCAGGACGAAGTTCCGGCCGGACAATATGAAGCTTCGCCGGACAGCCTGACCATTCGCGACCTGCCGGAAAGCACGCCCTTCGAGCTCACCATCACGACGGTGATCAATCCGGAGGCCAATACACAGTTGATGGGCCTCTATCGCACCGGCGGCGTCTATTGCACGCAGTGCGAGGCCGAAGGGTTCCGCCGCATCACCTATTTCCCCGACCGGCCGGATGTTCTCGCTCCCTATACGGTCAATATCATCGCCGACAAGCAAGCAAACCCGCTGCTGCTGTCGAACGGCAATTTCCTCGGCGGTGCCGGCTACGGCGAAGGCAAGCACTTCGCCGCCTGGTTCGATCCGCATCCGAAGCCGAGCTATCTGTTCGCGCTCGTGGCGGGCGATCTTGGCGTCGTTGAGGACACGTTCACGACCATGTCCGGCCGCGAGGTGGTGCTGAAGATCTATGTCGAGCATGGCAAAGAGCCCCGTGCAGCTTACGCGATGGATGCGCTGAAGCGCTCCATGAGATGGGATGAGGAGCGGTTCGGACGCGAGTATGATCTCGACATCTTCATGATCGTTGCCGTTTCGGACTTCAACATGGGGGCGATGGAAAACAAAGGCCTCAATGTCTTCAACGACAAATACGTGCTGGCCGATCCGGAAACCGCTACCGATGCCGACTACGCCAATATCGAAGCGATCATCGCGCATGAATATTTCCACAACTGGACGGGCAACCGCATTACCTGCCGCGATTGGTTCCAGCTCTGTCTCAAGGAAGGCCTGACCGTCTATCGCGATCACGAGTTCTCCGCCGACCAGCGCTCGCGGCCGGTCAAGCGCATCGCCGAGGTCCGTCATCTGAAGTCGGAGCAGTTTCCGGAGGACAGCGGCCCCCTCGCCCATCCGGTGCGTCCGACGACATACCGCGAAATCAACAATTTCTACACGACGACGGTCTACGAGAAGGGCAGCGAAGTCACGCGCATGATCGCGACCCTGCTCGGCCGCGACCTGTTCAAGAAGGGCATGGACCTCTACTTCGATCGGCACGACGGACAGGCTGTGACGATCGAGGATTTCGTTAGATGTTTCGAGGATGTCAGCGACCGCGACCTCACGCAGTTTTCGCTTTGGTATCACCAGGCCGGCACACCTCTCGTAACCGCCTCCGGCGACTATGATGCCGCCGCCAAGACCTTCACGCTGTCGCTCGAACAAATGCAGCCAAACACGCCGGGCCAGACGACCAAAAAGCCCCTGCATATTCCGCTGCGTCTGGCGCTGATTGCCGAAAACGGCGCTGTGATCGCCCCGACGTCTGTGGCCGGGGCGGAACTGACCGACGACGTCCTGCACCTCACGGAAAAGGCGCAGACGGTGGTCTTCCACGGCATCCCCTCGCGGCCGGTTCTGTCGCTCAACCGCAGCTTCTCGACGCCGATCAACCTGCAGTTCAACCAAAGCGCCCGGGATCTGGCGCTGATCGCTCGTTACGAAACCGATCACTTCGCCCGCTGGCAGGCGCTGATCGATCTTGGGCTGCCTAACCTCCTGCAGGCGGCTCGCGATGCACGTCAAGGCATTGCCGTCACCTGCGATTCCGCCTTCGTCGACGCGTTGTTGGCGGCAGCGGGCGATGACAGCCTGGAGCCGGCCTTCCGAGCACAGGCGCTTGCCCTGCCGAGCGAAGCCGACATTGCCCGCGAACTCGGCGGCAACAACGATCCCGATGCCATCCACACGGCTCGCCAGGCGATCCTCAAGCGGGTCGCCGAAACCGGCAAGGACATCTTTGCTGCGCTTTACGACAGCATGCAGACGCCAGGATCATTCAGCCCGGACGCGGCAAGCGCCGGGCGCCGGGCGCTGCGCAATGCGGCTCTGACCTATCTGTCGCAACTGGATGGTACGCCCGCCCGTGCAAAGGCCGCCTATGACGCGGCAAACAACATGACCGATCTCAGCGCCGCACTGACCATTCTCGCGCATCGCTTTCCCGAGACGGCGGAAACCGCCGCTGCCCTCGAGCATTTCCGCGAGCGCTTCTCCGAAAATGCTCTGGTCATCGACAAATGGTTCGCCATCCAGGCCGGGATTCCCGGCGCAGGCGCGCTGGAGCGCATCCAGCGGCTCATGGAAACGCCGCTGTTCAAGCGCACCAATCCGAACCGCGTGCGCGCCGTGCTCGGCACCTTCGTTTTCGCCAACCCGACCGGCTTCGGCCGGGCCGACGGCGCCGGCTACGGCTTCCTCGCCGACGAGATCCTCGATATCGATCAACGCAACCCGCAGCTTGCCGCCCGTATTTTGACTTCGATGCGCTCCTGGCGCCTGCTGGAACCGGTGCGCGCCGACCATGCCCGCTCGGCTCTGGTGCGGATCGAACGGGCCGGCGGTCTTTCGAGCGACGTGCGGGATATCGTGGAGCGCATCCTGAAGGAATGATCCCGGTCTTGCCGGCCGTCGATCGAGACGGCTGACTTGCGGCATCTTTTTCAGCTTCAGCGAGTCCCGAATGCACGCAACTTACCGGTGCGTGTACAAAAGATGCTGAAATCACAGATGGTTAAGAAAGTTTTACCTCGCCCTCTGGACAAGGCGAATCGCGAGTGATTCATTAAGGCAGATTCGGGCGAGCGGCGCAGCGAATCACACGAGGGACAAGGCTAGAGCGATGGTGGACGTGCGGCGGGCAACCGCGGCCGATGGACGGCTGCGTGTTAATTTCGACGGTCTGAAATCCTGGCATAGCGGCGTTACTGATCGGACGGGTGTCCGGGTGGAGACGATGTCGCGTCGCTTCCCGCAGACCGAACATATCCTCAAGCGCATCATCCCGGTCCTCATCATTTCCTTCCTGATGGTGGTTGCCGCCTCGCATTTCTTCGGCATGGTCACCGAACATGGCCGGATGGCGGCGTCAGCCCGGCGCGCGACCTCGCTTTCCATCGCCGCCGCATCGGCCGCCCTTTCAAACGATGCCAGCCTGTTCCAGGCCGGCAACCGGAGCGACGCGGAGCGGAAGCTTGCGACTTACCTGCCGCAGGATCGGCTGGATAGCGGCGCATTCGTTCTGCTCGTGCAGTCGAGCGGAAGGGTTTTCGGCTCATCCGCCGCCGGCTCCGCCTATATCGGCATGTTGATCTTCGACTTCTTTCCCGAGGTATCTGCCATCCGGAATTTCGGCGATCACGCCGGCGTCATCGAGACGATGATCGACGGCGAGCCTTATTATGCGGCGATTTCATTGATCGGCGACAAGGGCGATTTCATTCTGTCGGCCGCATCGATGGAGCAGATCGACAAGCTCTGGCGCGATGAGCTGACGCTCAACGTCACGCTCTTTGCCGGCATTTCCTCCATTCTGCTCGTCATTCTCTATGCCTATTACACGCAGGTGAAGCGGGCCCGCGATGCCGACGAAATCTTCCTCGAATCCAACCTGCGCGTCGAGACGGCCCTTTCCCGCGGCCGTTGCGGCCTCTGGGATTTCGATTTCACCAGCCGCAAGTTCTTCTGGTCGCGGTCGATGTACGACATGCTTGGAATGCCGGCCGCCGACAAGCCGCTCGCCTTCACCGATGCGGCACGCCTGATGCACCCGGATGACAACAGCCTGCATATGCTGGCCCGCTCCGTCACCCGCGGCAGCGCCGGCCAGGTGGACCAGATTCTTCGCATTCGCCATGCCAAGGGGCATTATGTCTGGATGCGTGCCCGCGCCCAGGTCATTCGCACCAATTCCGGCCGCGTGCACATGATCGGCATCGCCATGGACGTCACCGAACAGCATCGGCTGGCGCAGCGCTACGCCGAAGCCGACCAGCGGCTGGCCGATGCGATCGAATGCACCTCAGAAGCCTTCGTCTTGTGGGACAAGAATGATCGCCTTGTCATGTGCAACGCCCACTTCCAGCAGGCTTACGGACTGCCGGACAAGGTGCTCGTGCCGGGGGCCGAACGCGCCATGGTCAACGCGGCCGCGGCTCGGCCAGTCATCGAGCGCCGCATTGTCGATCCCGGCCGCTCCAATCATTCGCAGACGACGGAAGTCCAGCTTGCAGATGAGCGCTGGCTGCAGATCAACGAACGCCGGACCCGTGACGGCGGCCTCGTTTCCGTCGGCACCGACATTACACAGTTGAAGCGCAACCAGGAACGGCTGCGCGAATCCGAGCGACGGCTGATGGCGACGATCAACGATCTCTCGGCTTCACGTCAGATTCTGGAACGGCAAAAGGCGGAACTGTCGACCGCCAATGCCAATTACCTTTGCGAAAAGGAACGCGCCGAGGCCGCCAACAGGGCGAAATCGGAATTCCTCGCCAATATGTCGCATGAGCTGCGCACGCCGCTCAACGCCATCCTCGGCTTTTCGGAGATCCTGCAGGATCAGATGTTCGGCCCGCTCGGCTCGGCGCGATACAATGAATATGCCAAGGATATCCATGACAGCGGCAAGCATCTGCTGAACGTCATCAACGATATCCTCGACATGTCCAAAATCGAGGCCGGCCATATCAAGCTCAGCTGCGAGCAGGTCGACCTCGCTCCATTGATCGAGGAATGCCTGCGTCTCACCCGCATTCCGGCCACACACAAGAATATTCTCGTCGAGCAGTGCATCTCTGCCGATATCAGGCTCAGCGCCGATCGCCGCGCCATGAAGCAGATCGTGCTCAATCTGCTCTCCAACGCCGTGAAATTCACCAATGACGGCGGCCGCATCGCGGTTCGTACCCGCAAGGTCGAGGATGCCGTAGTGCTGATCATCGCCGATACCGGCATCGGCATTCCAAAGTCGGCCCTGAGCAAGATCGGCCAACCCTTCGAGCAGGTGCAAAGCCAATATGCGAAAAGCAAGGGAGGCTCCGGCCTGGGGCTCGCGATTTCGCGATCGCTGACCGCGCTGCATAACGGCCGCATGCGTATCCGCTCCCGCGAGGGCGTCGGCACGGTCATCGCTATTCGCATTCCCGATCGGCGCTGATCAGCTTCCCACCGTTGTCTGGAATATTTTTCGTACCGCCTTCGAGAGCCGCTTCAGCTCCGCTTCGAGCGTGCGAATATCGGGACAGTCGCCGGCACGGCAGACCAGCTCGATCAGCCCCGAAGGTGCATGTCCCGGATCGAACAAACCGTCGATGCAAAGCCGGATCAGCTGCGACAGCGCTGTATAGAGATGCAGGGCCTCCAGACAAACATCGAGATCGTTGCGGTCCATCAGACTGCCGCCGAGCAATTTCAATGCATCGGCCGTACTGAGGCCGTTCGCATCTATGCCGACGCCGCGAGTCGGCGCGATGAGCCGCAAATATTGCGCAATGAATTCGATATCGATCAGCCCGCCGGGGATCAGTTTCAGATCCCAGATGCTTTCCGGCGGCTTCTCCTGTTCGATCAGTCTGCGCATCTCCAGGACATCCTTGGCGATCTTGGCGATATCTCGCCTTGCGGAAAGAACCTCGCCGATGATGCGTTCGGCATTCAGCGTCAGTTCCTCGTCGCCGCAGATCAGGCGCGCTCGCGAAAGCGCCATATGTTCCCAGGTCCAGGCTTCCTCGCGTTGGTATCTTTCGAAGGAGTTGATGCGCGTGGCGACCGGGCCTTTGTTGCCCGAGGGGCGCAGGCGCATGTCGACCTCATAGAGTACGCCTTCGGCCGTCGGGGCCGAAAGAGCCGCGATCAGGCGCTGGGTGATGCGGGTGAAATAACGGGTCGCATCCAGCGGCTTCGGACCTGAGGATTCACCTGCCGTATCGTCATAGTCGTACAGCAGGATGATATCGATGTCGGAACCTGCCGTGAGCTCGAAACTGCCGAGCTTGCCCATCCCGACGACGGCGACGCGGCCGCCGGGATATTCGCCATGGGCCGCGCGGATTTCCTTCATTACAGCATCCAGCGCCGCCTCGACGATCAGATCGGCGAGATAGGTGAAGGCGCGGGCGGCCATGAAACCACCGATCGCGCCCGTCAGCAGGCGAATGCCAATCAGGAAGCGCTGTTCGGACGCAAAGATGCGCAAGCGGTCCAGCACCTCCTCATAATGCCTTGCCGGCGCCAGAAAGCTTCTGATGCGCTCCGCCAGATAGTCCCGTGTCGGCAGTTCGGCCATGAGACCCGGGTCCAGCATGCCGTCGAAGACATGCGGCTTGGCGGCTATGATCTCGGCGAGCCGCGGTGCCGACGACATGATGTTGACGATGAGCGAGAGCAATGCCGGATTGGTGCTGAGCAGCGAGAAGAGCTGAATGCCCGCCGGCAATCCGGAGATAAAGCTGTCGAAGCGCAGCAGCGCCTTGTCAGCCCGCTTGCTTTCGCCGAAGACCCTCAGCAGCTCGGGCGTCAGCTCGGTCAGCCGCTCGCGCGCCTCGACCGATTGCGTGGCGCGATATCGCCCGTAGTGCCAGGTGCGGATGACGTTGGAAATATCCGAAGGTCTCTCGAAGCCGAGACGTCGCAGCGTCTCCAGCGTATCGGGATCATCACCCTGACCAGTGAAGACCAGATTGCCGGTTTCGGTCGACAGTTTTGTTTCCTGCTCGAACAGGCGGGCATAGCGTCGCTCGACCGTTTTCAAGGTCGTTACCAAAGCCACGGAAAAAGCCGATACGTCGGCAAACCCCATCATGAAAGCAACGCGCTTCAGCTCGGTGTCCGTCTCCGGAAGCAGATGCGTCTGCTCGTCGCGCACCATCTGCACGCGGTGCTCGACATCGCGCAGGAACCAGTAGGCGGCCGCCAGCTCGTCGCGCGTTTCCGCGTCTATCCATTTCGCCTTGGTCAGCTCCGCCAGCGTTTCCTCCGTCGAACGGCAGCGCAGCGCCGGCATGCGGCCGCCGGCGATCAGCTGCTGCGTCTGTACGAAGAACTCGATCTCGCGAATGCCGCCGCGGCCAAGCTTGACATTGTGGCCCTTGACCGCAATGGCGCCGTGCCCCTTGTGCGCATGGATCTGCCGCTTGATGGAATGAATGTCCGATATCGCGGCATAGTCGAGATATTTGCGAAAGACGAAGGGCACGAGATCGCGGATGAAGGCCTGCCCCGCGGCGATGTCGCCGCCGACGGGCCGGGCCTTGATGAAAGCGGCGCGCTCCCAGTTCTGCCCCCTGCCCTCATAATAGATCATCGCCGCATCGACAGGGATCGCAAGCGGCGTCGAACCGGGGTCGGGCCGCAGACGCAGGTCGGTGCGGAACACGTAGCCGTCGGCCGTGCGCTCCTGCAAAATGCGCACCAGCCGGCGCATCAGCCGCGGAAAGATATCGATCGCGTCTTCCGGATTGGGAACGATACCGGCCGTTTCGTCAAAGAAAACGACGATGTCGATATCGGACGAGTAATTCAGCTCCTCAGCACCGAGCTTGCCCATGCCGAGCACGATCAGGCCCGATTTCCGGCTTGGAGCGGCGGGATCGGCAACCGAGATCTTGCCGGCTACGTGCGAAGACAACAGCAGATGGTCGATCGCCGCGGAGATGGAAGCTTCCGCAAGGGCGCTCAGCCAGCGGGTGGTCACCCTCCCGTCATAGATACGCGCAAGGTCGGCAAGCGCGATCAGGAAGGCGGCCCGGCGTTTGGCCACCCGCAGACGGCTCATGACTTCGGATTCCGAAGGCGACGCCCCACCGTCTTCCGCCGGCAACCAGGCACGACGGGCCTGTTCGACCAGTGCCTTGATCTGCGGCGACAAGGGTTTCTCGATGGCCGCAACGAGCAGCGACGGTTCGAGATTGGCCATTTCGCGCAGATGGGGCGACAGTGCCAGCGCGGCGACGACAAAATCCCGCAGGGAACTCTCGCCGCCTAGCAGGGCGGCGATTGCCGGCTCCACGCCGGCGATCTGCTTGAGATCGGCGAGCGTGGACTTCAATTCCGTCTGGTTCAGCGGCCGCAACCGCCCAGGCGGGACATCCCGCAACAAATCGCCTTGCGTCGTCGTCATGCAGCTCTCCCCAAGAGCAATCGGATAAGGCAGGATTAGTCTATTGTTTCTGTGTGGGGAAGATCATGGTGACCGTTAGTCCCTTGGCATCGGAATGCTCGGGATCGGTATCCGAAAGCTCGAGCCGGCCTCCATGCAGCTCCATGACGGCTTCCACCAGCGCCAGGCCAAGGCCCGTTCCCGGCTTGGAGCGGCTTTCGTCCAGGCGGAAGAAGCGCTTGATCACATCGGCGCGCTGATGGGCGGGAATGCCGGGACCGTGGTCCGCAACGGCAAGCATGACAGCATCATGCGTGCGCGACAGCTTGAACGTCACCGCCGGCTCGCCACGGCAACCGGCCGCATATTTGAGGGCGTTGTCGATGAGGTTGAACAGCGCTTGGCCGATCAGTTCGCGATTGCCCTGCACCTCCACATCCGGCTCGATGTCGGCCGTGAGCGCTAGGCCAACCTCTTCTGCGGCCGGTTCATAGAGTTCGGCCGTATCGGCGACGATGGAAGAAAGATCGACGGCGGTCATTTCGGCCGCCACGGACCCCGCCTCGACGCGGGAAATCATCAGCAGCGCGTTGAAGGTGCGGATCAGCTGGTCCGATTCGCCGATGATGCCCTCGAGCGCGACGCGACGGCCCTCGCTATCGCCATTGTCGACCGCCTCCGCAGCCTTGTTCCGCAACCGCGTCAGCGGCGTTTTCAGGTCATGCGCAATATTGTCGGAGACCTGCCGCAAGCCTTCGTTCAATTTCTCGATGCGCCCCAACATGGCGTTCAGCGATGCCGACATGCGGTCGAACTCATCGCCGGAGCCCCCAACGGGCAGGCGCTGCGAAAGGTCACCCGCCATGATCTTACGGCTGGCATCCGTCATCCGGTCGATGCGCTTCAAGGCGTTGCGGCCGATACCGAACCAGATGACCAGCGCACCGACCCCCATGATCGCCAGCGCCAGCATCAGCGCCTGGCGTACCAGCAGGCGGAAGCGCTCCGGTTCACCGAGGTCGCGGCCGATCAGGATGCGCAGGCCGTTGTCGAGAATGAAGATATTGGCGATCGCCAGATGCCGGCGCTCCGGATCGTTGGTTGCGTCGGTATAGCGCTCGTAGGTGAAAGGCAGTTCCGTCCAGCCGGCCTGACCGAGTACACCGGGCTGCACCGAGGCGACGTTGCCGGCGAGGATATCGCCGGAGGGGCCGGCAATGACGTAGAGATTGGCGCCCGGCTGGCGGGCCCTACGCTCCATCGTGCGCAAGAGCAGGTTCAGGCCGCCAATATCGTAGGCACGCTTGACCTGATTGACTTCCTGCTGAACGGCATCGCGGATCTGACCGGTCAGCAACCGCTCGGACATGGCCGTCACGTAGAAAACGAGCGTGGCGGCACAGAGCGCAAAAAGAAGGATGTAGAGGGCTGAAAGGCGGACTGCGGTGGACTTGAAGAGGACGCGAAAGCGACTCATCCCTCATCCTTGATCATATAGCCGGCGCCGCGGATCGTCTTGAGCAGCGGCTGGCTGAAATCCTTCTCGATCTTGGAGCGCAGCCGCGAGACATGTACGTCGATGACGTTGGTCTGCGGATCGAAATGGTAATCCCAGACATTCTCGAGCAGCATGGTGCGGGTGACAACCTGGCCGGCATTCTTCATCAGATATTCCAGCAGGCGGAATTCGCGCGGTTGCAGCGGGATCTCCTTGCCGCCGCGGCGCACCTCATGCGACAGCCGGTCGAGCTCCAGATCGCCGACGCGATAGAGCACATCCTGCTCCGGCGTACCCTTGCGACGGCCGAGGACCTCGACGCGCGCCAGCAACTCGCTGAAAGCATAGGGCTTCGGCAGATAATCGTCGCCGCCGGCACGCAAGCCGGTGACGCGATCATCCACCTGGCCGAGCGCGGAGAGAATGAGGACCGGCGTATGTACGCCCTTGCGGCGCAATTCGCTGATGACGGACAGTCCGTCGCGGCGGGGCAGCATGCGGTCGATGATGGCAACATCGTAGGTGTTCTCGGTGCCCATGAAGAGACCGCTCTCGCCGTCGCTTGCGTGATCGGCAACTATGCCGGCCTCGCGAAACGCCTTGGTGAGGTAGGCCGCCGCTTCGAGATCGTCTTCGATGATCAGAATCTTCATGTGGGCGACATTACCCGCCGAGGGCGTATCGGCACAACCGGAATCGGAAGAGGTCACGGCATGTTGGCCAGCGGTCGTCATTTTTCACCTGCCTTGAAGCCAGTCATTGTGGGGGCTTTGAAAAGGGAAGCCGCACAAGCCGTGGCCTGCGCGGCTTCCCAATGCATTCAGTCGGCTGATGGGATCAGCCGGCGTTGATCGGCAGGGCGACGAAGCGGCTGCCATCGTTGGACTGGATCTGGAACAGCGCGCGCGTGCGGCCGTCCTTCTTCGCCTGTTCGATGACCTTGGAGATGTCGCCGGCGTTCGAGATCTGCTGGTTGTTGACGGAAGTGATCTTCTCGCCTTCCTTTATGCCCTTGTCGGCAGCATCGGAGTCGGGATCGACAGCGGTGATCGCCACACCCTTGCCGTCGTCGGACGGACCGACTGTCATGCCGAGATCAGCCAGAGCCTTTTCGGAGGACGGCTGCTGCGGCTGGTTCGGCTGCGCGTCGTCGTTGGAAGCCTGGTTCTGATCGGCCGGCAAGCTGCCGAGCTCGACCGTGACGGATTGGGACTTGCCATTACGCCACAGGGACACCTCGACCTTGGCACCCGGCTGCATGGCGCCGATGCGACGGGCGAGGTCACGCGGATCCTTGACCGGTTCGCCATTGACTGCCGTGACCACGTCGCCGTTCTTGATGCCGGCCTTCTGTCCCGGGGAACCGTCCTGCGGGGAAACGACAAGCGCGCCACTTGCGTCGGAAAGGCCGAGGGATTCGGCAATATCCTTGCTGACGGGCTGGATCTGTACGCCGAGCCAGCCGCGCGAAACGGTGCCGGTCTTGATCAGATCGGTCACGACATCCTTGGCTGTTGTCGCCGGGATCGCGAAGGCGATGCCGACGCTGCCGCCCGACTGCGAGAAGATGGCGGTATTGATACCGACCACCTGGCCGTTGAGGTTGAAGGTCGGACCGCCGGAATTGCCCTTGTTCACCGGTGCGTCGATCTGGATATAATCGTCATAGGGGCCGGAATGAATATCGCGGCCACGAGCGGAAACGATGCCGGCGGTGACCGTACCGCCAAGACCAAACGGGTTGCCGACGGCAACGACCCAGTCACCAACGCGAACCTTGGCGTCGTCGGCCCAGCCGACATAGGTGAACTTCTTGCCCTTGGGGTCGACCTTCAGAACGGCGAGGTCGGTACGCGAATCCTTGCCGACGAGCTTGGCGTCAAGCTCGGTGCCGTCGTTGAGGACGACGACGAAGGCAGCGCCGTCGGAAACGACGTGGTTGTTGGTGACGATATAGCCGTCCTCCGACACGAAGAAGCCGGAGCCTTGAGCGACCGGCCGCAGACGACCCTTGCCGTCCTCGGAGTTCTTCTGCTGGTTCTGGCCCTTCTGCTGGCCGCGGCCCTGCTGCTGCTCGAACTGCTTGAAGAACTTCTTCAGCGGATGATCGTCGGGAAGGTCGTCGAAGCCACGGCCGAGCCCGAAGGAATCGTCTTCATCGGCAACCGTATTGATGCGGGATTCGACACGGACCGAGACGACCGCCGGCGATACGGCATCCACCACGTTGGCGAAACTCGGCACCTGCGGCGCCTGCACATTGACGACATCGGCATAGGAATTGCTGACGACAGCCGGAACACCCGTAGTCAGAGCAGCGACAGCGAGGCCGGCGACGACAGAAGCCTTCATAGCGGTGCTACGGGACAAGGTGTTCTTGATATTCCTGAACATATGCGAGTTACCTTCTCTTCTCTCGTCAGATTTCCACGGATGGGAAACCGGTTATGATGCGTGATGGTAAAGATATAGGGCGCCGGACGTTACAACGAACTGTCCGCCCCATGAAAAATTCGTAATGTATGGAAATGATTGCAATGGCGCGCGGGTAAATGACGACCGCATCACTTGCCGAGGATATTGTCCAATTGCGCCTCTTCCTCCGGAGTGAGAGGCTTGCCGGTCGGCTTACCGGCACGGCGACGGGCATAGACGACAAGGGCAAATCCACCTACGACAAAGAGCGCAATCGGTGCGCCCCAAAGTATAAGCGTCTTCTCCGTAAAACGCGGCTTCAGCAGGACGAACTCGCCGTAGCGGGAAACGATGTAATCGAGCACCTGCCTGTCGGTATCTCCGTCGACGAGGCGTTTGCGCACGAGCAATCGCAGATCACGGGCAAGATCGGCATTGGAATCGTCGATGGACTGGTTCTGGCAGACCATACAGCGCAATTCGGATGAGATGGTGCGCGCCCGCGCTTCCAGAGCTGGATCGGGCAGGACCTCGTCCGGATTGACGGCGAAGGCCGGCAGCGGCACCATGATCGCCGCAAGACAGAGGCACAGGCGTGCAAAGGTCGCCAGAGCCTGTGCGATCGCGAGATGGGATGTCGACCAACCTCTGCTCATTCCGCCGGCTCCAAGGCGGGGCGCGCCTGCTTTACCTTGCGGCTCGGCGCGCCGACACGCAGGCGGCGATCGCTAAGCGAAACGAAGCCGCCGATGGCCATGACGAGAGCGCCCATCCAGATGCAGAGAATGAACGGTTTCCACCAGATGCGCACCACCATGCCGCCATCCTTGCTGGCGTCACCCACCGACACGTAGAGCTGGCTCGGCCCAAGCGTCAGGATGCCGGCCTCGGTGGTTGCCGTGCGGTTGGCCGTGAAGACGCGCTTGGACGACGACATTTTCGCGAAGGCGACGCCGCCGCGGCTTACCGTGAAGCGGGCGCGATCTTCCGTGTAGTTCGGGCCGACGCCCGGTTGCATGCCCTCGAAACGCAGGCTGTAGCCGCCGAGTTCGGCCGTCTCGCCCGGTTTCATGCTGGTGATGTTCTCCGTCTCGAAGGTCGTCACGGCAACGATACCGAGCACGGTGACGCCGAGACCGGCATGGGCAAGTGCCGTGCCGAAGGCGGAGCGCGGCAGCCCGCGCAGACGGCGCCAAGCGACATTTGCCGCCACCTTGCGAACGCCGGCGCGATACCAGAGATCGGCCAGGGCGCCGAAGACCAGGAAGAAGCCGGCGGCAAGGCCGAGAACGGCAAGCACCGGACCACCATGCCGCAAGTAGAAAAGAACAAGTCCGGCAAGGAAGGCAAGACCGGCCACAACATAGAGCCGCTGCAGCGCGCCGAGCAGGTCACCCCGCTTCCAGGCCAGCAAGGGGCCGAATGGCACGGCAATGAGGATCGGCATCATCAACAGCCCGAACGTCATGTTGAAGAACGGCGGCCCCACGGAAATCTTGTCGCCGGTTAGGGTCTCCAGCGCCAGCGGATACAGCGTGCCCGTCAAGACAGTGCCGCAGGCAACCGTCAAGATGAGGTTGTTCAGCACCAGCGCGCCCTCGCGCGAGATCGGTGCAAACAATCCGCCGGCGGCAAGCTTCGGCGCACGGAAGGCGAAGAGCGACAGCGCGCCGCCGATGAAAAGGAGGAGAATGCAGAGAATGAAAATGCCCCGCGTCGGATCGCTGGCGAAGGAATGAACCGATGTCAGCACGCCGGAACGCACAAGGAATGTACCAAGCAGCGACAGCGAAAAGGTCAGGATCGCCAGCAGAACCGTCCAGATCTTCAGCGCATCGCGCTTTTCCATGACCAGTGCGGAATGCAGGAGCGCCGTCCCGGCAAGCCAGGGCATGAAGGAGGCATTCTCCACCGGATCCCAGAACCACCAGCCGCCCCAGCCGAGCTCGTAATAGGCCCAGTAGGAGCCCATGGCGATGCCGAGCGTCAGGAAGCTCCAGGCAGCCAGCGTCCAGGGCCGGACCCAGCGCGCCCAGGCAGCGTCTATGCGGCCCTCCAGCAGCGCCGCAACGGCGAAGGAGAAACAGACGGAAAAGCCGACATAGCCGAGATAGAGCAACGGCGGATGGATGGCGAGGCCGATATCCTGCAGGACGGGGTTGAGATCCCGGCCTTCGGCAGGCGCCGGGTCAAGCCGGATGAAGGGATTGGAGGTCAGAAGGATGAAGACTAGGAAGGCCGATGAGATCCAGGATTGTACGGCGAGGACATTGGCGCGCAGCACATCGGGCAGATTGCGGCCCAACAAGGCGACGAGTGCGCTGAACAGCGACAGGATCAACAGCCAGAGCATCATCGATCCCTCGTGATTGCCCCACACCCCGGAGATCTTGAAAATCAGCGGCATCAGCGAATGGGAATTGGCCCAGACGTTCAGCACCGAGAAATCGGAGGCCACATAGGCATAGGTCAGGACGCCGAAGGAAAAAGTAACGAGCACAAACGTGACGACGGAACCGACCGGCGCGATATCCATCATCGACACATCGCCGCGCCGCGCGCCGATCACGGGGAGGATGGAAACGATAAGCGCGGTCGCCAGCGCGAGGACCAGGGCATAATGTCCGAGCTCGATGATCATTGAGTCGCCTCCTTACCCTTCCAGACGCCATCCGCCTTCAGCTTGTCGGCAACCTGTTTCGGCATGTAGCGCTCATCATGCTTGGCCAGAACGCTGTCCGCAACGAAGACATCGCTGCCCGGCTCGAATTTGCCTTCGGTCACGACACCCTGTCCCTCACGGAAGAGATCCGGCAGGAGGCCGTCATATCTCACCTTGATCGTATCTTTGCCGTCGGTCACAGAGAATTGCACCTGCGTGCCCTGGCCGCGCACGACGGAGCCTTGGCCGACGAGTCCGCCCAGGCGGATGAGCGTTCCGGCATTGACCGGCGTCTTGGCGAGATCACCAGGCATGTAGAAATAGGCAACCGACTGGCTGAAGGCGAACAGGACGAGCAGCACGGCGATGGCGATGAACCCCATGCCGCCGGCGATGACAGCCAGACGTTTCTGCTTGCGGGTCATTGCTGCGTCACCTCCGTCGGCAGTCCCAATTCTTTTGCCAGCGCCAGGAGCTGTTGTCCCTCCCCACCATCCGCCGGGAAGGCCGTAAGGCCGCGCTTCAGCGCATCGACGGCGCGATCCCGGTCGTTCAGCACGACATAGGAGCGGATCAACCGCATCCAGCCCTCGAAATTCTTCGGATCTTCCTTGAGCTTGGCATCGAGGCTATCGACCATGCCGCGGATCATCTGCTGGCGATCGCCGCTATTCAAGCTATTCGCAGCCGCGACATCCTCGGCCGTCGGATTGCCGGGCGCATTCACATTTGCGGACGCCACCGGCTTGCCGCCGTTCTTGACGATATGCTGGTCGACGGCCGCAAGCCACGGCGCATCCGGCGGCGATTGTTTCGCCAGAGCCTCGAATGCGGCTTTCGCATCCGCCGCCTTGCCTTCCTGCTCCAATGCCAGCGCCAGATAGTAGAGCGTTCGTGGGTTGGCGTCATCAAGCGCCCGCGATTGCTGCAGTACGCTGCGCGCATCCGCGGTTACGATACCATCAGCCTTGACCACCAACACCTCGCCCAGATCGCCGAGCCGCGCGGCGTTCGGCCCCAGCAGGCGGATGACGTTGCGATAGGCAAGCTCCGCATCGCCTATGCGGTTGGTCTTGAAGTAGATCGGCGCCAATACCTCCCAGCCCTTGCCGTCATCCGGGTTCCTGGCGAGGTGCTGTTCGATCTTGACGATCGAGATGGCAAGATCGTTTCCGGGCTTTTCGAGCCGCGCTTCCAGCGGCTGCGACGGCAGCCCGGGCTCGCCATTGGCAAGATAAAGACAGAGCCCTACGACGGGAAGCATGACGACGATGAAGGCCTGGGAAAGGCGATAGCTGCCACGTTGAGACGATTTCGCTTCGCTCGCCTCCTCCTTGGAAGCGGCGATCAGGCGTCGGCCGATTTCCGCGCGGGCGTAGCCGGCCTCTTCCGCGGAAATCAGCCCGCCGGCAAGATCGCGATCCAGTTCACGAAGCTGATCGCGGTAGACCTCGGCCTCTCCCGAACGACGGTCGCCAGCCTCCTTTGCACCACGCAGAAGAGGGTGAAGCAACACAGCGCCGACAACAGCCGTCAGAACGGCCACGAGAATCCAGAACAGCATAGACGCCCAATACTTTAACGAGGCGCTTATTCCAACCGCGAAAGCCCCGTTGACGAAGATTTGAGGCGTTTGGCCGCGCCTACTATGCCTTCGCCCCAGCGGGAAAAGCTGCCCAAGGGGCGAATGAGGGGATGAGGAGCGAAACGACGAAGGCAATCCTGACGGTGCAACGCCGTCTCACCCGGCGCTTTGGCGCCACTCTCTCCCCACTGGCGCGAGGGCTAAGACCATCTCAGTTGAGCGGCGTCCATGTGCCGTTGTCATTGCGGCATGCGGCACCCCTTGCCGTGGTCGGCTTTCCCTCGACCGTGATCGTGTGCGTGTATTGCCGGCAATTTTGCGAGCCGACCTGATAGGGAGCAGCGGCAATGACCTCGCCGCTGGCATTCCTGCCGTTCCAGACCACGGGCTGACCGAGCGGCGAGCTCTCCAGCGCCCGGTACTCCGCTTCCAGCGCCCGCTGCAGGTCACTATCGCTGAGCTTGATGCCGGTTCGTCCGACAATGCCGCCTTCAAGCGCGACAATATAGGTCGTCGACCCCGCGGACTTCGAAGAGTGGAGCAGGCTTATGCCGCCGCCCTTGCCGCTCGTCGTCGAGCAACCTGAAAGCGCAATCGCGACAAAAACGGAGGGGGCGATCAAGAAAAAGGTACGAAGCTTCATACAACCGAACCAGTATCAACAAGCAAACTATAGGTACTGCGATGCGGCATCATCATGACCCACCACATCTTTTTGTCATCATGCCGTGCCTCACGCAACATCCTTCGTCAGACCAGGCAGAATTAGGCTGGCGCGAAGGCCGCCCCAGGCACCGCGGGAGAGTTCCAGCCGCCCCTGATATTCGTTGGTGATCTCGCTGACGATCGATAGCCCGAGACCGGTGCCCGGCTTGCTCTCGTCCAGCCTGCGCCCGCGCTTCATCGCCTCGCGGATCTGATCCGGCTCGAGGCCGGGTCCATCGTCCTCGACCACCAGTTCCACCCAATGACGCCGCACGGGATCGATGCCCTTGATTTCCGGCGGCGCCTCGCTCGCGGAAAGACGCACCTTGTGCTCGGCAAAGCGGGCGGCATTTTCCAGCAGGTTACCGACCGTCTCCTCCAGATCCTGCTGCTCCATGGCAAGGGCAAGATTGGGAGCAACCGACAATTCGAACTCCTTGTCCGCATTGAGCCGCCGCATGACACGGACAAGCCGCTCCAGCGCCGGTTCCGCCTCGGTGCGCGCCAGCACGGATTCGCGCTGCGCCGCGATACGGGCACGGTTGAGATAGGATTGCACCTGCCCCTGCATAGCCTCGGCCTGATTCTTCACCAGATCGCCGTGCGAGCGCTCCAGCACACGGGATTCGTTGAGCAGCACCGCGATCGGCGTCTTCAGCGAATGGGCGAGATTGCCTACCTGCATGCGGGCTCGCTCGACGATGCGTCGGTTGCTTTCGATCAGGGCGTTGACCTCATTTGCAAGCGGCAGGATCTCGCGCGGGAAATCACCCTGCAAACGCTCGCTCTCGCCGGCACGGATGCGCTCCAGCGCCGCGCGGGCCTTATCGAGCGGCTTCAAACCGTAGAGAATGGCAAGCGCGTTGACGATGAGGCTGCCGACGCCGAAACCGACGAGCGCAAAATAGAGGCTGTGGGAGAAATTGCGGACATCGTCCTCGACGACAGCGACATTGCCGGTGACGCGAAACCGAGCTGCATGGTCCGTATCGAACTGGATTTCGGTTTCAGCCACCTGCACGCGGTTTCCGAAGGCATCCGTAACGATGTAATAGCGCTGGTATTGCTTGTCGAAGGGTGCCTCCAGCACCGACAGCACCGGCAGGTTCGATGCGCCGAGGGACGGCGAGACCAGCGGTGTCGCGGTATAGGTACCGAGCGGTTCGACTATCCAGTACCAGCCGGTCTTCGGCTGGGCGAAGCGCAGGTCGCCAAGCTCCGGCTTGCCAGATAACTCACCCTGATCGCTGATCGTGACCGAATTGATCACACTGGAAAGCTGTGCGCGCAACAGGTCCTCAAAACCGCGCTCGGCACTCTTACGATAGATATTGGAGATAACCAGGCCGATCACCACCAGCGCCACGGCGGACCAGAGTGTGGTCAACAGCAGGACGCGAGCGGTGAGCGACTTAATTCGCATTGGTCGGAGCTTGGATTCGGTAACCAAGGCCACGGACCGTCTCGATCAGATCGACGCCCATCTTCTTGCGCAGACGGCCGACGAAAACCTCGATCGTATTGGAATCGCGATCGAAATCCTGATCGTACATATGCTCGACCAGCTCCGTGCGCGAGACGACTTCACCCTTGTGATGCATGAGGTAGGCAAGCAAGCGGTATTCATGAGAGGTGAGCTTGAGCGGCTTGCCGTCGACCGTCGCCTTCGAGCTCTTGGTGTCGAGCCGCACCGGACCGCAGATGATTTCCGAGGAGGCATGGCCTGCGGCGCGGCGGATCAATGCGCGGATACGGGCGAGCACCTCTTCGACATGGAATGGCTTGGCGACATAATCGTCGGCGCCGGCATCGATGCCGGCCACCTTGTCGCTCCAGCGGTCGCGAGCGGTCAGGATCAGCACAGGCGTGGCCCGCCCGGCGCCGCGCCATTTCTCCAGCACGGTGATGCCATCCATCTCCGGCAAACCAATATCTAGAATGATGGCGTCGTAGGGTTCTGTATCGCCCAGGAAATGGCCTTCCTCGCCGTCAAAGGCCGTATCGACCACGTAGCCTGCCTCTTTCAAGGCCTCGGCGAGCTGGCGATTCAGATTGATATCGTCTTCGACTATGAGAATGCGCATGTTGGACCCAATTTCCCCGGTTCGAGAAACAGTACTGTAAATCGAGCTACAGTGGAATCATGGAAACGATAAGATTTTGCGTGAGATTCAAGGCTTTAGAACGTCCGCTGTGCGTTATGACCCAAGATGCTCATGCTTCACATCGGCACCTTCATCGTCACCTTGCGCGGACGCTGCCCGTTGCCCTGTACGAGAACGGTGATGACACAGCTATCGCCGGACGGCTGCGCGGAAAGGAGCTGCCCACCCGTCTTTTCAACGACAGCGGCCGCAGCCTCGCTGCAATCGCTGTTGGCGCGGGCCACCAGGGTCGACGTCGGCGCCGGCAAAACAGCCGAGCCGGCCAAGACGACCGCCGCTGCTGCTATGCTTAAAAATGAGGCCATGCTTCAGACTTCCCACAGGGACATTAACTTGAGCAAATATGTACCCAAACACGTCTGAATGGCAAATGAATGGGCTGTAATTTTCCGCTCGCAGGACGTGCAGCAAGCTAAAAATTGAATTTAACTATTTGAATCTATTATATGCGGAGTTCCAAAGCGGCGGCGGCGGCAGTTTATCGAATGCTATCGATGCCAATCTCCTATCCATGCTCGTGTATCCGGTTGGCGGCAACATGCATAAATCCAAGACTCAGGCATTTTTAATCATTCTTGATTATCATTGCCTCATAAGCGCGTCATGATCGATCGCGCATGCTTGGCCAACCCAATCGGCCCTCAAGTGTTTTACGAACGTAAAACACCAAGTTTTTCTTGAGTCTTTTGAATCGGTTGAGGGCGCTTCTTCTGTAGAAGAGTCAGGAACCTTAGACGTTGATTCAAGAACCTCTCGCAATGAATCCGCTCGGCGACAATCCGATTCCGTTCGAGCGCTCAATCGCTTGAAATTGCTGGCGATGGAAGGCCCCGCCAAGGCTTCGTTCAGAACGGTTCGCGGATCGCCACCGTCGTCTCGTAATCGGCGGCAATCCGCATTTCCCGCAGCGGGCGAACGCGATCGATGGAGCGCTGATAATTCGGATGCGCCTTGTAGGCGGCGAGCGCGGCCTCGTCATCGAATTCGCCATAGACGACGATATCGACTTCGGTGCCGAGCTGGTCGGTCTTTACATTCGTGCCGATCTCCAGCAGGCGCGCATGCGGGATGGCGGTCAGGATCGACAGGCCGGAGCGGACGTCCTCAAGATTGGCGCGATCGGGAACGGTGAAGAAGACGATATGACGGATCACGCGACGGCTCCCTGTGCGTGTGCGAAGGCACCGCGCGATATCATGCGCGCGGAATCAATTCAATGAATCGGCCGCTCACCCATGAAACCGTTTCGTCGCAGGCAACCATTTTCCGCATCGCAGCCCGGCATGATATTATCGTCCTCATGAAAGACGAGGATCTCATTGCCCTTGCTCTCGGGCTGCCGGAGACGGCAGAAAGCTCACATTTCGGAATCCGTGACTTTCGGGTGCGGAGCAAGATCTTCATGACTCTCCCGGGCCCCGATTTCTGCGTGGTCAAGCTGACGCCCGATCAGCAGCAGATGGCGCTGGCCACCTTGCCGCAGCATGTCGCGGCCGTGCCGGGTGGCTGGGGGCTCAAGGGATCGACACGGCTTTTCCATCACGGCGCGGATCGTGAGGCGGTAAAGGCGCTCGTGCGTCGGGCATGGCGAAACGTGGCGCCGAAATCTATGGCTTTACCGGAGGTTTAGGCTCCATGTGGTCTTCCACGGTCAACGGCCAGTCGACGACATAATCCTCGAAATCGTCGAGCGCGACGTCGTTCTCGCTGATCGTGCGTCCCCGCGCGGAGACGCCGGCGATATGGACCGTTTCCGGATCGCCAGATATCAACGGGTGCCACCAATAGAGGTCACGGCCTTCGTCGACGAGACGATAGGCGCAGGTGGGCGGCAGCCATGCCAGCTCTGGTACCTTTTCCGGCGTCAACTGCACGCAATCGGGCACGAAATCCCAGCGGTTCGGATAGCTGGTGCATTGACAGCTTTCGCCATCCATCAGCTTGCAGCGGACCGACGTGAAATAGACGTCGCCGCTATCCCAATCCTCCAGCTTGTTGAGACAACAGAGGCCGCAGCCGTCGCAAAGGCTTTCCCATTCCGGCGTGCTCATCTCCGCCAGCGCCTTGCTTTTCCAGAAAGGTATCTCGTCCATCCTCATCATCCTCGCCGCCCAGGCAGGAAATGCGGGCCGCGACATGCGTGTCTCTTGTTCTTTTCTCTAAATCAACCAATTATTCAATTCGCCACTCTATGAGATAATGGGCTTTGCGTGCGCCACAAGGAGACACGCAGCAGTATTGTGGTCGGGAAGTAGCGCGTGGAAGACCCATCCAATCCAGAAGACGGGCCGAAGACAGAGCCCGGGACGCAACAGGAGAGCGGGGCCGGAAAGCCGCCGCGCCGGAAACGCTATTTCTTTCTGCGTATCGATTCATGGATCGACTCCACCTTGTGGAATGCCGGTTTTCGGCTTGGCGAAGCCTGGGAAGATATCACGATTTTCTTCCGCCGTTTCCGCGTGCGCGGCTGGAAACGCATCGTTTTCGAACTGCTCGGCGAAGGCCTGACGCTCGGCGCGGCCGGCTCCGTCGTCATGCTGATGCTCGCCATGCCGGCTTTCGAGGCGACACAGGGCGACTGGCGCAATCGCGGCAACTTTGCCGTCACTTTCCTCGACCGCTACGGCAACGTCATCGGCCATCGCGGCATCATTCACGAGAATTCCGTTCCCGTAGACCAGCTGCCGGACTATTTCATCAAGGCGGTGCTGGCGACCGAGGACCGGCGTTTCTTCGACCATTTCGGCATCGACGTGATCGGCCTGTTCCGCGCAGTGACGGTCAATGCGCAGGCCGGCGGCGTCGTGCAGGGCGGCTCGACGCTGACGCAGCAGCTTGCCAAGAACATCTTCCTCAACAACGAACGCTCCATCGATCGCAAGATCAAGGAGGCCTTTCTAGCGATCTGGCTGGAAGCCAATCTCTCCAAGAAGGAGATCCTCAGCCTCTATCTCGACCGCACCTATATGGGCGGCGGCACTTTCGGCGCGGCCGCTGCGGCGCAATTCTATTTCGGCAAGAGCATCACCGACGTCAATCTGGCGGAGGCCGCGATGCTCGCTGGCCTGTTCAAGGCACCGGCGAAATATGCGCCGCATGTCAATCTGCCGGCCGCGCGCGCCCGTGCCAACGATGTGCTGTCCAACCTTGTGCAGAGCGGATTGATGACCGAGGGCCAGGTGATCGCCGCGCGGCGCAATCCCGCCTCCGTCGTCGACCGCGCCCAGATCGACTCTCCGGACTACTTCCTCGACTGGTCCTTCGATGAAGTGCAGCGGCTCGCCACGCGTTTTCCGGAACGCTCGCTGATCGTCCGCACGACTATCGACATGGGGCTGCAGAAGGCGGCGGAGGATTCGATCCAGTCCAGCCTGATGGAATATGGCGAGCGCTACCATGCCAAGCAGGGCGCCAGCGTTCTCATCGAAAGCGGCGGCGCGGTCCGCGCCATGGTCGGCGGCAGCGACTACGGCGAAAGCCAGTTCAACCGCGCGACCAAGGCGCTGCGCCAGCCAGGCTCCTCGTTCAAGATCTACACCTACTCCGTGGCGATGGAGAACGGCATGACGCCGACATCCACCATCGTCGACGCACCGATCACCTGGGGCAACTGGAGCCCGCACAACTACGAGAACCGCTATGAAGGCAAGGTGACGCTGACGCAGGCGATCACGCAGTCGATCAACACGGTTCCGGTGCGTCTGGCCAAGGAGAAGTTCGGCATTCAGCCCATTCGCGACATGGCCAAGGCCTTGGGCGTGGAGACGCCGATCCGCAACGACAAGACCATTCCGATCGGCACATCGGAAGTGACCGTGCTCGACCAGGCCACGGCCTATGCGGTTTTCCCGGCCGATGGCATGCAGTCGCGGCGTCACGGCATCGAACAGATCACCGGCTATGACGGCAAGGTGATCTATGATTTCAGTCGCGACGAGCCGTCCGCCAAGCGCGTCCTCAGCGAAAAAGCCACCTCCTACATGAACCAGATGCTGACACAGGTTCCGGTGATCGGCACCGGCCGCAAGGCAGCGCTGGACAACGGCATCGTCATCGGCGGCAAGACCGGCACAACTCAAGCCTATCGCGATGCCTGGTTCATCGGCTTTACCGGCAACTATACCTGCGCCGTCTGGTTCGGCAACGACGACTATACCTCGACCAACAACATGACGGGCGGCACGCTGCCGGCCATGACCTTCAAGAAGATCATGGACTATGCTAACCAGGGGGTCGTGCTGAAACCAATTCCAGGCATCAGCAATCCATTCCCGGTGCAGAAGCCGCAGACGGTGGCGGCCAAGAAGCCGGCGGACACGACGGATGGCGGCCTGCCGCCGCTCGTGCGACCGCGCTCGCTGTCGGTGGATTCCACGAAGATCCTTCGCGATATCGGTGAAAGGCTGAAGACGGCTCCAGCGCTCGAAGCGCAAAAGTTGGCTGCTGCGGAGTAGCGGTCGTTCGGGGCAAGAGGAGCGAGATCCGCGATTGGCCGCCGCTCCTTTCGGCTTTCCACCGAAAAGATACAGGAAAACATCTGAACTCGACATCCCAGCTGCGGGAGCAAGCAACCCCGGCAGATGCTCGCATTCACGAGGCTCCTTCGCGCGTTTTTGCCCATCGGTGATATCGAACCAACGACGCCCGCCCTTCCCCCTACCTTCAGAATCAGGAATAAATCGACACTGATTTGTCACGAGGACGATCCCAGGGTGTTCCGAGTTCCCCTTCTTGTTGCGCTTTCACTGCTGATCGCCTTTGGCGGCGGGATCGTGTTCACGCTTTTTGCGCTGGATGTGACCTCCGGTTTCGGTGCGATCAAGCTAGGCGTCTGGCAGGCGTTTCCGGAAATGCAAACGGCCGAGGCCGATCCCTATGCCAAGTCGCATCGCGCCCGCGCGGGCCGACTGCTCTACGGCACGGCGGAGGGGTTGGTGTTCACCGCTTCCGACGATAGTGCCGGCGGGCGGCTGACGACAAGTTGCAGCTATCGCATCAGCGGCCAGACGCCGCCGGCGCGGCTCTGGACGCTTTTCATCGCTGGTATTGACGGCGAACCGCTGGCCGGGCCTGCGGGACGACCGTCGATGATCAATTCCTGGATCGTGCTGCGCAATCCGGATTCAAGCTTCGACATTACCATTTCGCCCGACGCCCATGCAGGCAACTGGCTCGCGCTCCCCGCCGCCGGCAATTTTCGCTTGGTATGGACGCTGCTGGATTCGCCTGCGGCCAGCAATTCCGGGCTGATCGATCTGACCATGCCGAAACTCGAGAAGATCGGATGCGGCCATGTTTAGATTCGTTTTCGCTGTTCTGACCGGCCTATTCGGCGCAGCGCTGCTGCATCTCGTCATCATCCTGTCACTGCCGCATTTCTCGGATCGCGACGCCTATACCCGGGTGTCCGACGAAGGCGACGAAAACCATTTCTACATGCTCGACGACAAGGATGACGATGCGGGGCTTTCCAATACCGACCCCTATATCCGGACCGCCGTTTGCGCATTCGACATCGAAGACAAGCCGGTACACCTTACCGCCAAAGGCAAGGTGCCCTTCTGGTCGCTCGCCGTCTACGACGCGGCATCCAACGAGGTTTTCAGCATGAGTGACCGCACATCCGTCGGCGGGACGCTCGATTTGCTGCTGGCATCTCCCATACAGCTCACCGGCATCCGCAAGGCCCTACCGCCGTCCCTCGCGCAATCGATCCTCGTCGAAGTGCCGCGCACCCAGGGCTATGCGGTTCTGCATACGATGGCGCCGCAAGCCAGCTTCGACGATGCGGCCCATGACTTCCTGTCGGAAGCCGGCTGTGACGAATTCAATGACAACTGAGAATGGGCCAGAACAAAGTCTGAGCCCATGACTAGCGAGACAGGCGCTGCGATCTAAAGGCTGCGTACCGCGGCGAAGATGTGTTGTCGCGATGCCGATCCCACCGCGACAGTCCATATGATGGGCAGCTACTTGCTTTTCGCCCGCTTGCCCCCCGCCCCCGGGCGGTCGGTTACGGTGTCCAGATGCTCGTAGCGAACGCCGGTAAATAGCAATAGTTTTGCTTCCACCGGCTCCTTTTGAGCGCGTGGCGGCATTCGCGATCGCCGCTCCGAAAGAGATATGATCTTTGCCATTCTCGTCTCCATTTGCGTCTCGAGACGGATGAACTTGCGACTGATTTCACCCTGCCCGTCCTCAGAGCGGGCTAGCGCTTCTTCCAGTCCCAGCCTCATATTTTGGGCCAAGACGAAAGACATTCACGCCTTCTCACGGTATTTACTGGACACCGTGGCATGGGTACCGGTTGTGGCTCCCATGCTAACTTTATTGACGACCGCATTCTGCAAATCACTGCTTTTGACCGAATTCAGACACAGCGCGGTTAACAGAATGCTAATCATCATCGCATTTCACCCTAGGCACGAGTCGTCATACCCTCATAACGCTGTGAAGGCGGGATTAGTTTCACCAGCCGATAAAAAATCACCGGAATCGGTTTGGTTATGAAACCCTGCAATATCATATCCTTAAGTGAATCATCGGCGCCGCTGGCGAATAGGCAACCGACCATCGCGTTGCAAAAAAGCGTCACGCAAATATTATTTGCGCTCACAGAAAATTAACGTATTGTCAAAGCGAAAACTGAGGGCGATGCAATGCATGCGACGGGCAATTCCGTCTTCTTACCTGAGGATGTCATGGTCCTGCGCGGGGCGCTCGATACATGGTGCACAGAGAAGCGGATCGATATCACAAGTGCTGAAGCCCAGCTCGCGGCCTCTGCGGCCATTGGCCTATTTCAGTCCGGCTACAATACCTCCGAAAAGCTGCTCGCCGCGCTGCGTGAGCAGAGAGGCATCTAGACAACTTCTTCCCAATTAGACTGTGATCGAAGCGAAACGCGCGGCTTCAGACAAGCCTGCAATGCTTTATGGCGACATGCCAAGCCAAACCCCTATAGGTTGAGCCGTCACATCAATGCCTCGCTGCGAATGCGTTTTTGCAGCAGGGTGATCCCCCTCGGCTGCAGCTTATCCGGCATAAATCCGGCCGATATTCTCGCGCAAGCTTAACGCGCAATTTTTATTGGCATTTTAATAAAGTTTTCATCAACCATTAACCTTGCCGGCCTTAGTCTTCTGTAAAAGCCAGATAAGGACGACCGTGTCCACACCCGTTTCGACAATCGCCGCCGAAGCCGTTCCCAACGGTAAAAGGGCGACCCGGCCCGACCGGACAGAGGCGCGGTGGGGTACAGGTCCAACAATCCGGCTCCCAGCGTTTTTGTTCTGCGTATCAGTATGGGTGTTGGCGTGCGTGACCGGTTTCGAGACCTCGAAGAACCTGCGACAGTCCGCAAGAAGGACGTGGTTCTAATGGCGACGATCACCAGCTTCGAGGGCATGAACCATCCTTCGAAATCGGAACTTCGCCAGTTTGCGGAACTCTTCACCCCGGTTTTCCAGGCATCGTCCGAAGAGGCAAAGCGGCAGGCCGTTGCCGCCCTTTCCCAATGTCCGACAGTGCCTCAAGCCGTCGCCCTGTTCATCGGTTGCCAGCCGATCGCGATCGCCGCTCCGTTCCTCACCAGCTCGCAGGCGATCGATGACGATACCCTCATCACCATTGCCCGCACGCAAGGGGCAGCGCATGCGCGGGCAATCGTCCGCCGGCCGTCCCTATCTCCCAAGGTCATCGACGCGCTTGTCGGCCTGCACCAGGCCGAGCCCGATCGCGGCATAACGACAGCGGACTCCCCGGCGAGGGAAGCAACGCCGAAGACCGACCCGCTGGAATCCGAACGGCTGTCGCGCGAAGAAGCATTGCGCCAGCAAATCAAGCAGGCCGCTCGTCACCTGGCCCGCGACGATCAGGATCGCCTCGGTTTGCGCAGCCTCAGCGAAACGCAGGAAGCCCTGCTCGTACGTTTCGCGCGAGAACGCGATGCACTGCAGTTTGCCACCACATTGGCCGATGCGCTCTCCTCCAGCCGTTGGCTCACCGAGCGCATCATGATCGATACATCAGGCCAGCAGCTGGCGGTGACGCTGGTCAGCCTCGGCATGGGCCTCGCCGACGCCGTCTATTCGCTTGAGCGCTTCTATCCGCATCTTGCGGAGCGGCATGGCAGCGTCAGCCGCGCATGGCTGGTTCTGGATGGAATCGATACCGAGGAAAGCCAGGCACGAGTAGATGCGTGGCGCCGCGCCGACAGCTACACTTATCTGCCACAGGACAATCCGGCCCCTCGCCCGGCCGAACCTCTCTTCGGCGCCAAGTCCGGTACGATCCGGGAGCTGCGCGTGGTAGGCCGGCGATAGCAGCCGTCAATCCAGAGGGTTGGGACGTTGGTCGGCGAGCGGGACGATATCGGCGATATCGTCGGTCTCCAGTTCGATGATCCATAGATCCGGATCGAATTTCAGCTCGCGATCGAGCGTCTGGCGAACCTCGGCGGCTTCCTTGCGATTAATGCGGATCTCGAACAGGCGGGTGCCGCTCTCCTCATCGTCAAAGAAGCTCTGCGGTGCCGGGGCATAGAGGGTCTCCGACCCGTCACGGAACCGTTGGCGGATGAAGATCGCTCCGGCCTGCTCCTCGCCCTTCCGCTCGACGGCGGCAAAGTCGCCCCGGGCGAACAGACGTCGGGTCAAGGCGGACACAAAAATGTCGCTGCGCAATCTCATGGCCGAGCTATAACGAGAAGCGGCCGGCGAAGCAATTGAACGCACGCGCTAAAGCGCGCCGATATCCTGCAGCTTCTTCAGGACGGCGATGTTCGGCTCGCCGGTTTCCGGCAGGCGATAATGCTTCTGGAACCGGCGGATGGCGGCCTTGGTCTGCTCGCCGGCGACGCCATCGATGCTGACGTTGCTGTAGGCGATGTTGCTCAGACCCTTCTGGATCTGCATCACCATGTTGACCTTGTCGACTGCATCGCTCGGCGTGGCCTTCGCAGCGACTGCGCCGGGCTTCATGTTTTTCTCGGCGTTCTGGATGGCGGCGGCAACCGGGTCGATGGCTTGCGCGGTAGCCGACACATTGACGGGGCGCTCCGCAGGAACGGTCGCAACATTCGTCTTGCCGGCAGGCACAGCGCCGGCATTGGCCGCCTTCAACGCGGCCAGGAGCTCGGGTGTGGGCGCGCCCGTCTGGGCCAGGCCGGACGCCTCCTGGAAAAACAGAATGGCAGCGGTCGTGCGGGATCCGGTAACGCCGTCGGCTGCGCCATCATAAAGACCATGGCGGATGAGTTCGGCCTGCACGTCGGCAACCAGCTTCGATGGCGTGGCGGCCGGCGCTTGTCCGGCGGTCGGGCTCGCCGCCTGGCCCGCCGCGGCAGAAGGCGTGGAACCGGTTGTGGAAGCCTGTCGCTCGATGCGGAATGTCGTGACATTGCCGGCATCGGCCTGCTGCGCATGCAGGAACGACTTGCGGCCGGGGATCTGATAGGGAGCGCCAGGATCGCGGGTACGCAGCAAGGGCGACGGATGCGCGCCTGGCTGATACCAAAGCGCATTGGCGGTTACAAAGCCGAAAACCCCGAGGAAGAGAGCAACACCGCCGGCGATTGCCGGATGCCTGCCGACCGCACCGCCGACCAGACCGGCAAGAGCACCCGCGCCGCGCAGCCCAAGGCCGCCCAACGCGGCGCCGCCGCGCAGGCCGAGGCTGCCCACGGCAACCGCTCCACGAGAAGCGAAGCCGGGCTGCTTGCGCTTGCCCTTACCTCTTCCCTTAGGCGATTTTCGCTTTTGCGGGGCCATTCATCTCTTCCTCGTTTCGCCTTTCATTCGTCTCCATAGTATGTTTCAGGCGCGGCGGAAAATCGACGGGGCGATTGGCATCCACAGACTGTTGTGTCGTCAAGGCGGCCGAACCGTCGAACGGAATAAGGATTGTGATCACCGTGCCCTCGCCTGGTGCGCTGGCGATCGAGAAGCTTCCGCCGTGCAACGCCACCAATCCCTTGACCAGCGACAGGCCGAGGCCGGTGCCGGCGTAGCGGCGCGTATAATCGTTCTGGATCTGCACGAAAGGCTGCCCGAGCGAGGCCAGCCGCTCGCTTGCGATGCCGATCCCGGTATCGCCGACCGAGAGCTTCAGCATCCCGTCCGCCAATGCCGCATCGACGGTGACGGCGCCGCCCGCATCGGTGAACTTGATCGCATTGCCGACGAGATTGATCAGAATCTGCTGGAGAGCACGCTGGTCGGCGACGATCTCGCCGAGGCCGCGCTGAACGCGGCTCGTCAAGGTCAGCCCCTTTTCCTTCGCCTGCAGCGCCAGCATGGCTTCGCATGCGGCAATGGAGTCCTCGATCGGGAAGGACTCAAGCATAAGCTCATAGCGCCCGGCCTCGATCTTGCTCATATCGAGCATGGTATTGACCACGGACAACAAATGCGCGCCGGACTGGCGGATCAGGCCGACATATTCCCGCTGCCGATTGTTCTCCAGCTTGCCGAAATATTCGCCGCCGAGAATATCGGAGAATCCAAGGATCGCATTGAGCGGCGTCCGCAGCTCGTGGCTGACGGCGGCAAGGAAGCTTGACTTGGCGTCATTGGCCGATTGCGCCTCGGCGGTCTTGCGCGCGGCGTCCTCGCGAAGCTGCTTATCCTGCGAGATATCCCGCAGCTGGCCGACGATCGTCGTCAATCGGCCTTCGCCGTCGCGTCGTGCCGTCAGCTCCATGCGGACATGGACGAACTGCTCATCCCCGCCCATGACGGTCGAGCGTTCCAGGCGCAGGTCTACGCCGAATGCATCGCGGCCCTGACGCAGCACATCGACCGCCTGCAGAAAAAGGATCCGGTCCGAAACATGAATCTGTTCGATGAAGCCGCGACCGGCCGGGTCCCGCATCCAGCTCAGGAATTCCGCGCGATCGCGGCCGCCAACCGTAGTCACATTGCCTTGTGGATCGAGCAGTAGGACGAGCCCGAAAGCGGCTTCGAGCATCAAGTCATGATGCTCGACGATGACCGCCTCGGTGGTTTGGGAATCAGGTCTCTGGCGCGACAGCGCGATGCTGCCGACAGCCGAAAACAGGAACGCGGCGCAAACGGTGGCGACGCCCGCGGGCAGTGCCACGGCCGGGCTTGTGACAAATGAAAGCCCGATGGGAACCGCAAAGAGAGCCACGGATGAGGCAAGCGCAAGCCGGCGCAGGATCGCCAGTTCCTGCCCACGGACTTCGCTATTCCCGTTCGTCCGGGAGAGCCAGCTTCCGCCTACCCGGTCTACGAAGGCTCCAGCCCCGACAGTCATGTTACTCAATACGCGCACACTACAACCCGTCAAAACGGTCACTTATTGGACCTCACAATAGGCTCTGGCGACTTAAGGAAAGAATAAAGGAAAGCCCCGCCGGCTGGCCGAAAAAGCTCCAAAATCCCGTTTTGGCGCAGAATGCGGGACCTTTGTTTTTTGTGGTTAACAGCGGGTAAGCAACGGATTTTATTTAGATTTCCGTCGTGCGTTAACTTTTGCGACAGGGCCTGTGGCCGCAAAGCCCTGCATATCAGGCGGATAGGGCGAGACATGCTTAACAGCAATCGCTACAATTTGATCTAAATGCGGTTCGAATTCGGAAAGCTAAAATTTGAATCAAATTAGCCGAAAATGCCGAGGAGTTTTGAAAAGTGATGTTGTCCTCTGCCGGATAGGGTTCGAGCCACATCGGACAGACAAGTCCGAATCGGCGACCGAGCCGGATGACAGAGAAAGTGGGCAAGGAAATGTGGTTTCTCATTAGAACAGGGTTCTGGTTCTCGCTGGTTCTCATGTTCCTGCCGATCTTCGCGAAGCCCGAGGGCGACCCCCGCCCGGCGGGAGAGCCAACCGTGCAGGTCTCCGACGCGCTTTCGGCCGCCACAGGCGTCGTCCAATATGTCGGCGCGATGTGCTCCGAGAAGCCGGATGTCTGTATGAAGGGCGGTGAAACGCTGACGGCCCTCGGTTATCAGGCCCGCGACGGCGCACGCGTCGCCTACGACATGCTCGGGCGCCACTTCAAGGATCAGTCTTCAAATTCTTCCGTCAACACTGCGGCAGCGCGCGTGAGCCCCGAACAGGTCGCCGCCACGACGCAACCGATGCCCGTCAAGCGCGTCATCGGCACCGAAACCGCCGACGTGTTGACCACCGGCACGGTCAAGCTGCCCTCTTCCGTGCCGCTGCCGATGCCGCGTCCGCGAACCTGACGCCTTTTCTTGGCCACCTTGCGCGCCGCAGGCCTCGACAGGCCAGCGGCGTTCTTTTTATCCGCGGGTTCAAATCGCCCGTCGTTTCGCCTATATCCAAAGTCGATGGACAAATTGGATCGATATGATGGCAACGCTTGACAAGATCATCGAGGACTTTTCCTTCCTGGACGACTGGGAGGATCGCTACCGCTACGTGATCGAGCTCGGCAAGGCGCTGCCCGATCTACCGGAAGATAAACGGACGCTGGAAAACAAGGTGCAGGGCTGCGCCAGTCAGGTCTGGCTCGTGACGCATGCGTCCGGCGACCCTGAAAATCCGGTCCTGACGTTCGAGGGAGATTCCGACGCACATATCGTGCGCGGGCTGGTGGCGATCGTGCTTGCCATTTATTCCGGCAAACCGGCGTCCGAAATTGCCGCGCTCGATGCGCTCGATGTCTTCGGCAAGATCGACCTCGTCGAGCATCTCTCCTCGCAGCGCGCCAATGGACTGCGCTCCATGATCAAGCGCATCCGCGAAGAAGCCCGCGTGAGAGCCGCAGCATAGGCCCGGCTGGCGTCACGATGATAGACAAAACCCGGCTCGCAAGCCGGGTTTTTCTGCAGACCAGCTAGGGCGGTTACGCGTCTCACGGAATCGCCCAACCGCCCTACGTGATTGTTATTGCGCAATTCCGGACGGAAAACCGCTACGCACTTTTCCTGAAATCGCTCCTGGGCGCTTAACGAGTGCCGCGCTTGCGACGCTGGCCGAGACCCATTTCCTTCGCTAGCCGTGAACGTGCTTCCGCGTAGGCCGGCGCCACCATCGGGTAGTCAGCCGCCAGATCCCATTTCTCGCGATATTCTTCAGGCGAGAGACCATGATGGGTCATCAGGTGACGCTTCAGCGACTTGAAGCTGCCGCCGCATTCCAAACAAGTGATTTGATCATCCTGTACAGATTTGCGAACGGATACGGCCGGCTTCTGCTTTTCAACCACGGTAACGGCAGGAGCCGGAGCCGAGGTGCTGCTCAAGGCGGAATGTACGTCGGAAATCAGATTCGGAAGGTCGCTGACCGGGACGACATGGTTGCTGACATAAGCCGCGACTATATCGGCTGTCAGCTCAACCAGTAACTCGTGCCCATTGCCAAGGGCCGTATCTGTCATTTTGTTCTCCTGTTCATCGGCTTGCCTGCTGGCCGCGCCTCCATCGAGCGCGCAAGGCACAGCATTGCTGTATAAACCGCGCGGAGCCCCGGAAATCATATCGATTCCAAGTCTCGTTGCGCCAGGCAATCCGCACTAACGCATTGCCCGCATTCGTAGCAGCCTCCAGCAAAAAGCGGTGCTTTACGCCACGTTTCTTATCGCGTGAAATCCACCCCTAGACGTCATGCGACGAAAACCGCTTCTATACCGTCTGATGTCAGAATTAGTGATTAGGGAAAATGATCCCCAATCATTAACCGGAAGAAAGCTTTGTTCAGCTTTGCTCCAAAGAAAGATCAAAGCATCGAGAACTTATACCCGGTCGAGACTAACTCAACATCAAAACTCTACTTGAATCTGAATTAGCACTCTTTACCCAAATGTCCAGTTTTTAATCCCATCATTTCTTCTCAAAAATCTCATCTATTAAAAATAGATAACTAAAGAGGCGAACATGTATTGCTTTTCCGACAATCTTTGCGTTTGTTAGCGCCTTGTTTTGGACAGGCGTTTCGGCATTTGTCCCGTCAACAGTTCGTCTCTCACCGAGGGCAAAGTCAACCGATGACCGGCCTTATGTGCCGCGCGTGCAAGAAGATGCGCCGAAATCGGCGCGGTCAGCACGAAGAAGACGAAACCTGCCAAGGCACGGGCCAATATCGATAAGTCCTGCGAATGAATACCGACTGCAAGTAGCAAAAGACCGGAACCAACAGTTCCGGCTTTCGACGCGGCATGCATGCGGCTGTAGAGATCGGGTAGACGAACGATACCGATCGCGGCGATCAGCGAGAATAGTGCGCCGGCCAACAGCAGAGCGGCAACAATGACAGCCCAGAACAATTCCACTACCGCCCTCCCTTCTGCCGACGACTATTCTTGCGGGTTTTCTTGCCCTGCTGCGCGTTGCCACTGTCCCGCGCCACGTGAGGTTGCACCGGCGCTTTGGACTGCGCGTGCGTGAGGATGAAACGGGCAAAGGCAACGGTAGCAAGAAAGCCGACAAGGCCAAGCGAAATGGCAATATCGATATAGAGCGTGAAGCCGGTTTTGATGGCGATGACGGCGATGAAGCCGATGGCAACCGCCACCAGCATGTCGAGCGCCAGAACACGATCTGGCAGTGTCGGGCCGGCGACCACGCGATAGACGGTCAGCAAAAAGGCGATGCTCAGAATGCCGAGCGCCACCATAGCGGCGGCCGAAACGATGGATGCGGCGATCATCGGAAAGCCTCCATGATCCGACGCTCGAAGCCCTCGGCAATGCTCCGCCTGATGGCGTCCGGATCGGAACAGTCGAGCGCGTGCACGTAGAGGATCTTCCGGTCGTCGGAAACATCGACGGAAAGGGTGCCGGGCGTCAACGTGATGAGATTGGCAAGCAGCGTGATTTCGAAATCGCGGTCGACTCTCAGCGGGAAGGCGAAAATCCCCGGTTTTACATCCATCTTCGGGCTCATGACGGCCATGGCGACGGCCCAGGCGGATTTGGCAAGCTCGCACAGAAACAACAGCAACAGCGCGAGTATTCGGCGGACACGGCCGAGGTAAAGGACGCCGCCATAGGACGACCGCACGATCCCAAGCGCAACGGCCGCGAGAAGAAAGCCGAACACCAAATTCATGAAGGAGGCGCTGCCGGTGACGGCGACCCAGACGATGGCAAGCAGCAGATTGAAGACGAACAGGATCATTGCACGCCCCCCGCAGCAGGAAAGACAGAGTGCAGATAGGCGGATGGATCTACAAGGTCTGCCGCGGCGCGCTGCGTCAGATGCAAAAGGCGCTCCGGGAAAAGGCCGAAACCGACGACCAGCGCGGCAAGAGCGAGAAGCGGCAGACCGGCCTGCCATCTGATCGGCTCAACGGCCACAGCGCCTCCCTCACTCCCCGGGCGCCAGTATGCCAGCAGGAAGACCCGGCCGAAGGCGATCGTCGTCAGGAAACCGACCAGCAGGATCGCGGCGGCCAGCCACCAGGCGCCTGTTGCAAGCGCCGCCTTCACCAGAACGACCTTGGGCCAGAAGCCGGAAAAAGGCGGCAGGCCGCTGACGGCGAAGAACAGCACCAGCGAGAGGCCGGCGAACCAACCGCTCCGCCGATAAAGCCCACCGAGCGAAGTCAGCGAAAAACCGCCGCCGAGCCGGGCAGCCTGGCCTGCCAGCAGGTAGAGCGCCGTCATCAGCACCATCGAGTGCAGCGCATAGAAGATCGTCCCGCTGAGACCATCGGCGCTACCGAGTGCCACGCCCGCCAGCATCGTGCCGATGCCTGATATGACCATGTAGCCAAGCATGCGGCGAATATCATTTTCGCCGAGCGCGCCCAGCACGCCTGCAAGCATCGTCGCGATGGCGACGACGGTAATGACCGGGCCAAGCTCGGCGCGCTCGACGGGCAGCAACATGACGAGAACCCTGATGAGAGCATAGACGCCGACCTTGGTGAGCAGGCCGGCGAACAGGGCCGAAACGGTGATGCGCGGCGTGTGATAGGAGGCGGGAAGCCAGAAATTGACGGGGAAGGCAGCCGCTTTCATGCCGAAGGCGAGCAGGAACAGGCCTGCCAGCGTCATCAGCGGCCCGCTGCTGTCGCCAGCCCTCGCCTTCATCGCGATGTCGGCCATGTTGAGCGTGCCGAAGATGGCGTAGAGATAGCCGACGGAGACCAGAAACAGCGTGGTGGCGATGAGATTGAGCACGGCATATTTCAACGCGCCGTCGATCTGTTCCCGCTCGGAACCGAGGATCAGCAGGCCGAAAGACGATATCAGCAGCACCTCGAACCAGACATAGAGATTGAAGACGTCGCCGGTCAGGAAAGCGCCGCTGACGCCGGCAAGCAGCAGCAGCAGAAATGGGAAAAAACCATAGCGGCGCCCGCTGGTGACAATCTCGCCGAGCGAATAGATGCCGCCCGCGAGCGCGACGATAGCCGCCGTCAGGGCCATGATCGCGCCGAGAAGATCGACGCTGAAGGCGATGCCGAACGGCGGCAGCCATCGACCCATCACCATCGTCACCGGCCCATCGCTGGCGACCCTGTAAAGCAAGGCGGCATCGACCAGCACCAGCAGCATCAGGCCGGGAATGGCGATCCAGGCGTGCCATTCGGTGCGGTTGCGCAACATCAGAAGTATCGCGCCAAGGCTGATGCACAGGGCCACCGGCAGGATCACCAGCCAATGCCCGAGCGGCACTGGCGCAGCCACCAGCGCGGCGGAGAGATCGACAGCGGTGTCGGCTGGTCCGGCCATATCGCTAGTAACCCAAAGGCGGCAGCGGCCGCTCGTCCGGTTCGGCCACCAGCATCTCGCCGGTATTGTCCGTCTTGAGGTCCTGATAGGCCCGGTAGGTCAGGACGAGCAGAAAGGCGAGAAACGAAAATGAGATGACGATCGCCGTCAGGATCAGCGCCTGCGGCAGCGGGTTGGCAGCAGCCAGATCGAGCGTAGTCGCACCTCGCGGGATGATCGGCGGCACCTCGGGAGTTACCCGGCCGGCGGTAAAGAGCAAGAGGTTGACGGCATTGCCCAGGATCGCGATGCCGAGCATGATGCGGATCGAGAATTTCGACAGCATCAGGTAGATCGCGACCGTAAAGAACAGGCCGACCAAAGCGGAAAAGACGACCTCCATCAATCCACCTCCCGCTCTTCGAGCGCGAGCGCGATCGAGGTGATGGCGCCGACGACGACCAGATAGACGCCGATATCGAAGAGCATGACGGTGGAAAGCGGCACTTCGACGCCGAACACATGCGGATAGATCCACAGCCCGGTCATGAACGGCACGCCGGAGAAGACGGACAGGAAACCGGCGACGGTCGCCGCCAGCAGGCCGAAGCCGGCAATCGCCAGCGGATGAAACATGATCGCGCGCCGCACCGCCGTCACGCCGCAAGCAATGCCATAAATCGCCAGGGCGGAGGCCGCGATCAGCCCGCCGATGAAGCCGCCGCCAGGCTCGTTATGGCCGCGCAACAGGACAAAAACGGAAAAGAGCAGCATCAGTGCAGTGAGAAACGGCGCGGCGGTGCGGAAGATCAGCGTGTTCATGAACGCTCAGCCTCCAACTTTTCCTCAAGATCAGGATCGTTGGCCGCAAGCTTGCGCTCGCCGCCCGCCCGAATGCGGATCAGCGCCAAGATCGCAAGCCCGGTAATGGCCACAACGGCGATCTCGCCGAGCGTGTCCGTGCCGCGGAAATCGACGATGATCACATTGACGACGTTGTCGCCATGGGCGATCAGCTTCGAATAGTGATTGAAGAAGGCCGTCAACGTCAGGTCGAAGGGTGCCTGCGTCGCCTTCAGCAACAGGAGGCCGAAGCCGACGCCGCAAGCAATCGCAAGCGCGGCATGGGCGACCATTTTCAACGGCGGACGGCGATCCGAGGAAGACAGACGCAGCCGCGTCATCACCATGGCAAGGATCACGACGGAAAGGGTCTCGACCATGAATTGCGTGAAAGACAGATCCGGCGCGCCGAACAGCAGGAAGATGACGGCCACGGCAAAACCCTGAATGCCGAGCGAAACGATAGCGGTCAGCCGGTCGCGCGCAAGGACGACGGCAGCAAGCCCTATAACGGCGATGAGGAAGATCGTCGCCTCATGCCATTGCAAATTCGGCCATGAGGGGATTGCCGGCAGTTCGCCATGGATGGTGAGCGGGATCAACAGCGTGGCTGCAAGGCAAACAAAGGTCACGGTGACATAGATTTCCAGGCGGCCGGGTTGCAGGACGCGCGAGACGAGGTGTGACAATCGCACCAGGCTGGAAATGAAGCCATCAAAGCCGCGGTCCGGTCCCGGGCCCAGAGCCCGCAAGACGACCGACATGAGAAAGCGGGCGCGATCAAGCTTCCAATAGACAAGGATGCCGATCAACACGGTCGCCACCGACAGCGCAAGGGGCAGACCGACATGCGGGACGAGCGACACCGATATCTGCAATCCCTTGCCGCTGACGGCACTGGCCATCGGCGACGAGACATAGGCATGCCATAGGCCCGAGAGCAAAGCCGAAGCGAGACCGAGCAAGGCAAGCACTACCGGTCCGAGCCAGAGCAGTGGGGGCGCCTCATGCGGATGCTGCGGCGTCTCGGTCGTCGGTCCCAGGAAGGGCTTCAGCGCCACGGCAAAGGCGATGGCAAACATCAGCGCGTTGCCGGCAACGGCGACGATCGTCAGAATGATCGCGCCCGGCGAGGCCTGTGCCAGAGCCGCATAGATCTCCTCCTTGGCGAGGAACCCGAAAGCGGGCGGCAGGCCGCCCATCGAGATGGCGGCGATCAGGGCGGCAGCGAAGGTCAGCGGCATGGCGGAGCGCAGGCCGCCCAGGCGCGTGATATCTCTCGTTCCCGTCTCGTGGTCGACGATGCCGGCGATCATGAACAGAGCGCCCTTGAACAGCGAATGCGCCACCAGATAAAGGACGGCGGCTTCGACGGCGTAATCCGAGCCGAAACCGGTGAGCAACACGAGCAGGCCGAGGGAGGAGACCGTCGTATAGGCCAGCTTCAACTTCAAATCGGTCTGCCGTATGGCAAGCAAGGTTCCGACCAGCAGCGTCGCAGCGCCGAAAATCGGGAGGATCGTCTGCCAGGCCATCGTCCCACCCATGGCCGGATTGAGCCGCATCAGCAGATAGACGCCCGCCTTCACCATGGTGGCGGAGTGCAGATAGGCCGATACGGGGGTCGGCGCTTCCATGGCGTTCGGCAGCCAGAAATGAAACGGAAATTGCGCCGATTTGGTGAAGGCGCCGCCGAGCACCAGGATCAGGGCTGCGAGATAGAGCGGGCTCCCGCGCAAGGCATCGCCGGCTTTCAGCAGGTCGGACATCGAGCCAACCCCGGTGATCTGCCAGATGAGCAGCAGGCCCGCGAGCAACAGCAGCCCTCCGCCACCGGTGACCACCAGTGCCTGCAGCGCTGCCCGGCGCGACGCCTCCCGCTGATGGTCGAAGCCGATCAGCAGGAAGGACGTGATCGAGGTCAATTCCCAGAAGACGAACAAGGTGAGGAAACTGTCCGAAACGACAAGGCCGAGCATCGAGCCCATGAACAGGAAGATGAAGGAGAAGAAGCGCCCGAGATCCGCATGCCCCTTCAGATAACCGCCTGAGTAGAGAACGATCAGCGTGCCGATGCCGGTGATGAGCAAAGCGAAGGTCAGCGACAGACCATCGAGCAGCCATGAAAAGCGCAAGCCGAGGCTCGGCACCCAATCGAAACCGGCCCGGACGACCTGCCCCGAGGCAATGTCGGGGAGAAACCTCGTAAAATGGAGAAAGGCCAGCGCAGGAAGCAGCGCCAACGGCCAAGCCGCATGGTGCCCAAAACGCCGAACGATGACGGACGCGATCAGCGCACCGAAAAAGGGCAGACATAGAGCCAGGAATGTCAGGCCCGCGAAACCGGCCATGTCCTCTCCCTGCTGAACACCAATGCGGAATCCGGCATGGCCGGAGCTAGGTTGCAGGGATAGGCGAAAGGCGGGACCGTCTCAAGTCCTGCGGGAATAAAACCGGGATTAAACCACTGAAATCGGCTTTCGGCAGGAACAGCCTACAGGTTGAGGATGCGCACCATGTTTCTGACGGCGATCGTTTCACAGCATCGGCTCAGAAGTCCGGCACAAATGGCTGCAGTGTCGAATAAGCCGCTAAACGTGCATGGCTCGCAATGAAGCTGTAACGAATTTAGGCTATTTTATTCTTATTCTTAGAATCGCTATGGAATTTCTGCTGAAAAATGCGCTATTCTTGATCGGTTTGCAGATCCAGCCTCCCGGAAACCGCAATGCTCGCGCGCCTGACCGCCCTCCTGCTTCTTTCCCCTGCGTCGGCCTTTGCCGCCGACTGGTGGTCCTATGACAATACGGGCTTCGGCTATGCGATCGAGCTGCCGTCGGAATTTCATCTCTCGGCCCCATCAGACGATGCCAACCGCCTTTCCCTGTCGCCGGCGGATCGATCTGCCATGCTGCAGGTTTTCAGCACGATCATCCCCAACGGCGACTTCTCGACGGAAGCGAATGTGCGCGTGGCGCTCGCCAAGGATCAGGGCTGGAAGATTTCCTACTCCAAATCGAACTCGCGCGGCATCAGCTTCTCCGGCACAAAGCAGGGTCGTATCGTCTATGTGCGCGGCGTAGCCCTCTGCAACGGCGGAGCGGCCTTTTTCCAGATGGATTATTCGAAGGCGGACATGCAGCGCTACGACGCCATGGTCATGCGCCTGGTGCGCAGCCTGCGCTCCACGAAGAAATGCACGCCGACGGCGCAGGTCGTCAAAAGTTTTCCGGTGACAGGCTGAAGCACGTCAACACCGCCGAATAGTGCACGGCGGCGGCGGCAATGACAAAGCCATGCCAGATGGCGTTCTGGAAGCGCAGCTTTTCCCAGACATGAAAGATGACGCCGAGCGAGTAGATCACCCCTCCGATGACGATGAGCAGCATCGACGCGAACGGGATATAGGTCGAGACCGGCTTGGCCACAATCACGCCGCTCCAACCCATGACTAGATAAAGCAGGATCGCCAGCCGATCGTAACGCCCCGGAAAGAAGCATTTCAGCACAATGCCGAAGGCTGCAAAAGCCCAGACTGCGATCAGCATGGCAAGCAGCAGCGGATCCTCCGCGCCGCGTTCGAGAAAGGGTGTATAGGTGGCGGCAATCAGCACATAGATGAAGGAATGATCGAAACGCCGCAGGAACCATTTGGTATGCGATACGGGCCAGGCATTGTAGGCGAAGGACATCCCCAAGGTCAGCACGAGACCGACGCCGTAGATCCAGGCGGCAGCGATCCCACCGTAGGAGCTCCAGACGGTCGCGTAGAAGATCAATACGGTCGCGCCGATCAGCGCAAACACGACGCCGACGCCGTTGACAATGCTGTCGGCGATCACTTCGTATCGATCATAAGCCCAGCGAATGCCTCTATATTCGGCCATCTGTGCGCGTTCCAATTCCGTAACAGCCCGATTCTTGCACCTCACCGAAGTGGAAGCAACCGCACCAAACGGGCATTTCAATAAATCTTCGTGAACGCGCGGAGTATCTCGTCAACAGGGAGCGAACGCTCAATCCGCAATTTCTGGCCTTCTGTGAACAATCGAAATCCGCCATATAGGATGGCAAGTACAGCGGGCGAGAGGACATCGAAGAGGCATATCAACCGGCGAAAAATCTCCCGCCCACCGCTGACGGTTTCCTGCCGTCCACGCCGGTTGCCTTTCCAGAACATCGAGGTTGGAATAACCCATGACCGAAACCGCCCCCTCCTATGCACTGACGCGTCCTGCCTATGTCGGCCAATCGCATCTCGTGGTCACCGACCTGCCGCTGGTGTCGCGCTTCTATCAGGACATGCTCGGCCTCAAGGTGGTCGAGAAGACGGCGAGTGGCGAAGTCCTGGGCGTCGCCGGCCAACCTCTCCTGACCCTCACCACGGATCGCGCGGCCGTGCGCGCGCCGCAAACGGCGGCTGGCCTGTTTCACACCGCCTTCCTCATGCCGAGCCGGGTCGAACTCGCCCGCTGGCTTCGTCATGCAGCACATAATAACGTCGTGCTCGAAGGCGCGTCCGACCACATCGTCAGCGAAGCCATCTATCTGTCGGACCCGGAAGGCAACGGCATCGAGATCTATGCCGATCGGCCACACGAGCAGTGGACGTTTCATAGCGACGGCACGGTCGAGATGGCGACCCTCAGGCTTGACTTGCAGCAGCTCTATGAAAGCGCTCCGCAGGACCGCTGGGACGGTATGGCCGAAGGCTCGGCGATCGGCCACATCCACCTGCAGGTCGGCGACGTGGCAGAGGCGAACGCCTTCTATCGCGACGTTCTCGGCATGAAGGTCATGGCCGCGCGCTATCCCGGCGCCACCTTCCTTGCGACCGGCGGCTATCACCATCATCTCGGCGCCAACACCTGGAACAGCCGCGGCGCGGGAGTGCGCTCCGAACACATGACCGGCCTTTCTGACTACACCCTGCGCTTCAACGACAAAGTCTCGCTTGATAAGGCCGTGGCCGCCCTCGACCAGCATGAGATCAAGACCCAGAAGCGCGACGGCGGCGTTTCGCTGCGGGATCCCTGGGGCATCGGGCTGAACCTGGTCGCGTAATTTGCCCGGCTGACCAAGCATGACAAGGCCCGTTCCGGAACTGGAGCGGGCCTTTCGCGTTTTAGTGGTAAGGCGATCGTGCCTTCGGGGATTTGATGGGATGGAGATCGATAAAATCGCCGGCAGGCATGCAGGCGGAACGGCGGCGCAGGAAAGCGGCTCCGCGGCGGGCGGATATGGCAACGAAGCCGACGCGGCCGAACTGGCGGATTATCCAACAAATGGCAAACTCCATGTCGCCGCCTCATGGGCGACCATAGGCATCTTCCTCATCCTGGCGCTTGCAGGCGTCTATATGATGTCGATGATCCTCATTCCGGTGACGCTTGCCGTCGTGGTCGGGATGATCCTTGGTCTTGCGGCGGAGAAACTGAGCAGACTTGGCGTGCCCCGTGTCCTCAACGCCATTCTCCTGTCGTCGGCGGTAGCACTGGCCATCGTCCTCGTCGTCAACGCGCTCGCCGGGCCGCTGGCAACGCTGGCTCAGGAGGCTCCCGATTTCTTCCAGCGAACCTCCGATAGGCTGATGCCTTATCTCAACCGGTTCAAATGGCTGCATATTTCCCCGGAGACTTTCCAGAGCGGTCCCATGTCCATCACCACGCTGCTGGAAAACAGCGGCAATGTCTTGCATCTTCTCTCCAGCAATCTCACACCGGCCATCGTTCAAATACTGATCTTCTTTGCTGCGCTCCTGTTGTTTCTCTCCGGCCGGGTTACCCTGCGTAAAACGATCATCATGACCTTTTCCAGCAGGGAGTCGAGACTGACGGCAATCCGCATCATCAATGCGGTGGAGCGGGTGCTCGGTTTTTATTTCGCCACGGCCTCGCTGATCTATGCCGGCATCGGCGTTGCCATGACTGTTATCGCCTATGTCGGCGGCATGAGCGTGCCGATACTCTGGGGCGTATTTGCCTTCCTCTCGAGCTTCATCCCGTTCCTCGGCGTCACGACGATGACGATTGCGCTCGCGATCGCCGGCATCATCACGCAATCGGACATCATCTTTGCTCTAGCGCCGGCTGCGGCCTTCTTTGCTGTGCATCTTGCGGTGGAGAACCTGGTGTTTCCCGCGGTCATGGGCCGGCAATGGGAGCTCAACCCCTTTGTCGTGTTCCTCGCCATCATATTCTGGACATGGATGTGGGGCGCCATCGGCGCCATGCTGGCGCTGCCGCTTTCGCTGATCGTCATGACCGTCGTCGATGAACTCTTCATCGAGGAAAAAACCCAGCCGCAATTGCCAGGCTGAGACAAACCGAGGCTTACGCCATCAGTTCGTCGTGCCGTCGTCGCCCTTTTCGGGGATATCCTGCAGGCGGACGAACTGCACGCCCTTGACCTTCAGCGCCAGGATGCTTGCCACCACGCCCTCTCCCGCCGCATGCGTCGGCTGGTTGATGTGGGAAATAATGACATCGCCATCCTTGGCGGAGGCATATTGCTTCTCCACCATCTTGGCCGGCAGCAGCGAGCCGCTGTCGCCGTTCACGGAATATCCGGCAACGCGATAGCCCATGCCGCGGATCTGCATAATGGCGGCGGGTGTATATTTCGCGGTCGCGCCACGGAACCAGCGCGGCTGCTGAATGCCGGCGGCAATCATGGCGTCGGCTCCGCCCTTCACTTCCTGAGCTACCGCCTGCGGCGATCCTGCGGCGGCTATGCCGTAGACCTTGGTCGGAACATCGACGGCCGGAATATGGTTCTGCCCATGATTTTCCAGCTCGAAAAGGTCGGGATGGGCGAGGAAGACGGCAAGCGAATCCGGATTGGTGCGCAGCCAGCGCGCGGTGACAAAGATCGTCGCCGGAATATGCTGATCGACCAGCGTGCTGAGAATGCGCGGATCGGTCTTGCCCATGCAGGCATCGAACGTCAGCGCGATGCGCGGCGCGCCCTTCCCTGCCCGATTGACGTGCAGATGCGGCTCGACGAGCTTGACGTTCGAGACAGGGGCCTTTGGTGGAAGCTCAGGCCAGCCGGCAGGCTGTTGCGTCGGCTGAGCGGCGAAGGCAACCGGAACGGCAGCGACAAGGAATGCGGACGTCAGCAAAAAACGGTTCATCGGGCAGCCACCGAGCGGATCGAGCAAATGAAATCTGGCGGAAGGGGCACGTGATTGCCATAGGTTTTCCGCCTCGGCGTCCGCCATCATCCGCCAACACGCCGGAAATATGGCAAGCCGACGGCAAACATGCCGATTTCGCATCACAAATGCCGTGACTCTGCAAAGCATCGAGGTCCGGGCTTCAACCTGGCCGCGTCTATGCTACGATTGATATGAGGCCGCTCTATCACTATCTGCCTATTTTTCCGTGCTCCCAAAGAGAGACATGCATGAGTCGCGATCCCTATGAAGTTCTGGGCGTAAAACGGGACGCCCCGCAAAAGGATATTCAAAACGCCTATCGCAAGCTTGCCAAAAAGCTGCATCCCGACCTCAACCCCGGCGACAAGCAGGCCGAGGACAAGTTCAAGGAGGTCTCGGCAGCCTATGGCATTGTCGGTGATGAGGAGAAGCGCGCGCGTTTCGATCGTGGCGAGATCGATAGCAGCGGCACCGAGCAGGCGCCGCGCAACTACTACCGCGATTATGCCGCGAACGAAGGCCAGCGCGGTCCCTATCGGAATGCCGGAGGATTCGCCGATTTCGGCGATGCCGACGACATATTTTCCAACTTCTTCTCACGGCGCAGCCGAGGCCAATCCCAAATGCAGGGTCAAGATCGTCACTATTCGATGGAAGCCGACTTTCTTGACGCCATCAACGGCGCGAAGAAGCAGATCAGCTTGCCTGACGGGCCGGCGCTCGACGTTCAGATACCGCCGGGCACCCGCGACGGGCAGACCCTGCGCCTGAAGGGCAAGGGCGAACCCGGCATCAATGGCGGCAAGCCTGGCGATGCATTGATTGCGGTACATGTCCGTCCGCACCGCTTCTACACCCGCGACGGCGACGATATCCGGCTGGAACTGCCGATTTCGCTGACTGAGGCGGTGCTCGGCGGCAAGATCCGGGTCCCAACACCCTCCGGTCCTGTCACCGTGACACTGCAGCCGAATTCCAATACCGGCAAGGTGCTGCGGCTGAAGGGCAAGGGCGCACCGGTGCGCGGCAAGGAAAACGGCGACGCCTACGTCACCCTGAAGGTAGTCCTTCCGGATGCGGCGGATCCCGAACTCACGCGTTTCGCCTCCGAATGGGAGGCCGGCAAGACGCAAGATCCCAGAAAGACCATGGGAGGATAGGCGATGGACGAGAGAGAGTTTCGACTGCACCTCGAAATCGAGACCACAGTTCTGGAAGTCTGGATCTCTGAGGGTTGGCTGGTGCCGGAAGTGACGGATCAGGGCCGGAATTTCCGCGAGGCGGACATCGCGCGCGGCCAGCTTATTCTCGACCTCAGCAATGCCATGGGCCTCAACCAGCCCGGCATCGATGTCGTCATGGATCTGGTCGATCAGCTTCATAGCCTCAGGGCGACGCTGCGCGACCTGACGGATGCCGTCCGCCGGCAGCCTTCGGATGTGCAGGAGCACATCCTGTCGGAACTCACGCGCGTGGACGTGCAAAAGCGGAGATAGAGCCTTCCAGCGGCTTCACGGCATCGCTGCGCAATTTTCCTGAAAATGCCTTGGGCGCTCAGTCGTAAAGATAGTGCTGCTGCCAGCTGTCGCGCGGCACCTTATCGCCGATCTGATAACTCAGGTCCCGAACATGAATGTGCTGCGGGCCGGTGACGCATATATACGAGAGATGATACCAGTCACCCTTGCTGCGGAAGACCGCGCCGGGCGCATTCATCGAATCCGGGTTCATCGCCGGGTCGCCGAACGTATAGGCAATCACCTTGTCCGGCTTGAAACCCGTCTTTTCCGTGCCAATCCGCTTCATGGCCTCCGCGTCGCATGCCTGCTCCATCCGCTCGGAAGGATCAAGCTTTTCCAACTCCTTCTTCATGGTCACATCAACAGCGAAGGCAGAGTTAGCGAAAGAAGCCAGAGGGATAAGGATGGCAAAGAGTTTCAGCATGATGACCGGTCCCTTGCATTTTTCCGAATTTGATTGCGTCCGCTCCCCTCGGGGAAGGCGGTTCAACCGCCCTTTATGTCGACGCATTGTATGCCGACTTCGGTAAAGAATGTGGTCTCATCAAGGCAGCCCCCAATCGGTTTTCCCGCAAGCCGCCTGTCCGATCGAGACTAATATCGGCGACTTGCATGAAACTTGACGGGGCACTTGCCTATTGAACCTCATGCAGCCGCCCTCTATTTCTCTCTTCTCCTCGCATCCGACTTTCACACCAGAGAAAGCGCTCCAGTGTCAGTTTTCAAGAACCTTCCTACCCCGCCTGCCGCCCCGAAAAAAACCATTACGGATACGCGTCATGGCATCAGCCGCAGCGACGATTATGCATGGCTGCGCGCCGACAACTGGCAGGCAATGTTCAAGGATCCTTCGATCCTGGCCCCGGAAATCCGCACGCATCTGGAGGCCGAAAACGCCTACATGAATGCCGCGATGGCCGACACGAAGGAGCTGCAGAAGGTTCTCTTCGGCGAGATGAAGGGCCGCATCAAGGAGGACGACAGCTCGGTGCCGGTCAAGGACGGCCCCTACGCTTACGGGACGCTCTTCGTCACCGGCGGCGAGCAGCCGCATTATTTCCGCGAAGCCCGCAACGGCGGCGACCGCAAGCTTTTATTGAACGGCGACAAGGAGAATGAGGGGAAGTCCTATTTTCGCCTTTCAGGCCTCGATCACTCCACCGACCATAGCCGCGGCATCTGGGGATATGACGACAAGGGCTCTGAATATTTCACGCTGAAGGTCCGCGATCTCGAGACCGGCGAGGACCTTGCCGACGTGCTCGAAAACACCGGCGGCGGCGGCGTCTGGGCGCCCGACGGCAAGAGCTTCTTCTACACGCTGCAGGACGAGAACCATCGCCCTTCCAAGATCTTCCATCACATCGTCGGCACGCCGCAATCGCAGGACCGGCTCGTCTATGAAGAAGAAGACGCAGGCTTCTTCATGGGCGTCGGCGGCTCTTTGCTTGATGACTACATCTTCATCGATATCCACGATCACGAGACCAGCGAATACCGCATCATCCCGACCTCCGACCTCACCGCAGAGCCGAAGCTGGTGGCGGAGCGCGAGACGGGGATCGAATATGAGATGACGGAAGGCGGCGACGTCTTCTACATCCTGACCAATGACGGCGACGCCAAGGATTTCAAGATCATGGAGACGCCGGCCGACAAACCGGGCAAGGAAAACTGGCGCGAAGTGGTGGCCCACAAGCCGGGCACGCTGATCCTCAACCATATGGCCTATGCCCGACACCTCATCTGGCTGGAGCGCAAGGACGGACTGCCGCGCATCATCATCCGCGACCGCCACAGCGGCGAGGAACATTCGATTGCCTTCGAAGAGGAAGCCTATTCGCTCGGCCTGCAGGGGGCCGCGGAATACGATACGGATGTCATCCGCTTCTCCTATTCCTCGATGACGACGCCGAGCCAGCTCTACGACTACAATATGGTGACGCGCGAGCGCACCCTGCTGAAGACGCAGGAGGTGCCCTCTGGCCACAATCCGGCCGACTACGTCACCCGCCGCGTCTTCGCGCCCGCCTGGGACGGCGAGCAGGTGCCGGTAACCCTGCTTTATCGCAAGGACACGCCGCTCGACGGTTCCGCGCCATGCCTGCTCTATGGCTATGGCGCCTATGGCATCGCCATTCCCGCCGGTTTCAACACCAATTGCCTGTCACTCGCAGATCGCGGCTTCGTCTACGCCATCGCCCATATCCGCGGCGGCAAGGACAAGGGTTTTTCGTGGTACGAAGACGGCAAGATGGAGAAGAAGACCAATACGTTCAGGGACTTCATCGCCGCGGCCGACTATTTGAATGAGCAGAAGTTCACCTCTTACGCGAAGATCATCGCCGAAGGCGGATCGGCCGGCGGCATGCTGATGGGCGCTGTCGCCAACATGGCACCGGAGAAATTCGCAGGCATCATCGCCGCCGTCCCCTTCGTCGACGTGCTCAACACCATGCTCGACGACACCCTGCCTTTGACGCCGCCGGAATGGCCGGAATGGGGCAATCCGATCGACAGCAAAGAAGAGTACGAGCAGATCGCCGCCTACAGCCCCTATGACAATGTCGGGGAAAAGCCCTATCCGCCCATCCTCGCGCTCGGCGGCCTCACCGACCCCCGCGTCACCTATTGGGAACCGGCAAAATGGGTCGCCAAGCTGCGCGACAAGACGACAGGCGACGCGCCGATCCTCTTGAAGACGAACATGGATGCCGGCCACGGTGGCGCGTCCGGACGCTTCCAGCGCCTGGAGGAAGTGGCTTTCGAATATTCCTTCGCCATCAAGGTAGCGGACAAGATGTAGGCGGAAGCCGGGAGGAGAGAATGACCGTCTTTGTCGCCCTGCTGCGTGCCGTCAATGTCGGCGGCACCGGCACATTGTCGATGGCGGAGCTGAAGGCGCTCTGTGAGGAAATCGGCTTCACGGACGTGAAGACCTATATCCAGAGCGGCAATGTGCTCTTTCGCTCCGAAGAGGATGAGGCCAAGGTTCAGGTCCGCTTGGAGGAGGCGCTGGCCCGCAAGATGGGCAAATCGCCCGGGGTGATCCTGCGCAGCCGTCAGGCTTTGGAAGCTGCGGCGGAAGGCTCGCCCTTCCCGCATGCCAAGCCGAACTATCTGCTCATCACCTTCCTTCCGGAGGCGGCGCCAAAGGATGCTCTGGACAAGCTCGTCGCGCCGGGCGGGGAAGAAGTGCAGGTTGCCGGCAGGGAAATCTATATCCACTACCCCGACGGCTCGGGACGTTCCAAGCTGAAGCTGCCTGCACTGAAGGCAGGAACATCGAGAAATCTCAATACGGTTAGGAAATTGGCGGAGATGGCCCGAGAGCTGGAAGATGGCTAGGGACGGATATCTTCCTACCGGAAACAAGCGCCTTGCACGCCCTCGTCGCCAGCCCTACCTTAAAGGCATGAGCTCTTCCCTTTCCGAAACACAGGCGCATCAGGCACCTAGCATTCCGTTCGACAACAGCTATGCGCGCCTGCCGCCGCAATTCCTGGCGGATCAGGCGCCGACACCTGTTGCCGCGCCGCGGCTGATCAAGTTCAATGAGGCACTGGGACGGGAACTCGGGCTAGACGTGGACGCGCTGGAACGCAACGGCGCGGCGATCTTTTCCGGAAACGAGCTCCTGCCGGGGTCGCAGCCGATCGCGATGGCCTATGCCGGCCACCAGTTCGGCAATTTCGTGCCGCAGCTCGGCGACGGTCGTGCGATCCTTCTCGGCGAAGTGAAGGATCGCAACGGCAGACGTCGCGACATTCAACTCAAGGGTTCTGGTCCGACGCCGTTTTCGCGGCGCGGTGATGGCCGTGCCGCGCTTGGCCCTGTTCTGCGCGAATATGTCATCAGCGAAGCCATGCATGCGCTGGGCATTCCGACGACTCGGGCGCTTGCGGCGGTGACCACCGGAGAGCCGGTCTACCGCGAGGAAGTGCTGCCCGGCGCGATCTTCACGCGTGTTGCGGCAAGCCATATCCGTGTCGGCACCTTCCAGTTCTTCGCCGCCCGCGGCGATACGGACAGCCTGCGGACACTGGCAGATCACGTCATTGCCCGGCACTATCCCGAGATCAGAGACCGAACGAACCCCTATCTCGCGCTGCTGGAGGCCGTGGCCGAGCGGCAGGCAGCGCTGATCGCGCGATGGCTGCACGTCGGCTTCATCCATGGCGTGATGAACACCGACAACATGACTGTATCGGGCGAGACGATCGATTTCGGCCCCTGCGCCTTCATGGATGCCTACGATCCGGCGACCGTTTTTTCCTCGATCGACCGCAACGGCCGCTACGCCTATGCCAACCAGCCGGCAATCGGTCAGTGGAACCTCGCTCGCCTCGGCGAAACGCTGATTCCCCTGATCGACCCATCCGTCGATACGGCGATCGACCTGGCGAATACCATTATCAAAGCATATGGCGAGCGCTTCCAGGCCTATTGGCTCTCCGGCATGCGTGCCAAGATCGGCCTGGCAAACGAGGAAGACGGCGATCTCGACCTGATCCAATCGCTACTGGCGACGATGCAAGAGCAGAGCGCGGATTTCACGCTCGCTTTCCGCCGCCTTGCGACCCTCGCCGCGGATGAAGATGTCACGGATTTCGCCGCCACCTTCCAGGATCCGCAATCCATCGCGCCGTGGCTTCAACGCTGGCGCGAGCGCCTCGGCCGCGATCCCCGGACGGCAGCAGCGCGCGGCCAAGCGATGCGGAAGGCCAATCCTGCCTTCATTCCGCGCAATCACCGAATCGAGCAGGCGATCCAGGCGGCGGTCGAGGACGATGACTTTTCCCTGTTCGAAGCGCTGCTGAAGGTGCTCGCTAAACCCTATGAGGACCAGCCTGCCTTTGCGCCTTATGCCGAGCCGCCATTGCCGGCGGAACGGGTGCTGCAGACCTTCTGCGGCACCTGACAAGGCCCGCCGCTTAAGCTCCGGACAGGCTTGCGGAGTCATCGTCCGTCAACCCATAGGGAGATATGACGATGAAAGTGCATCACGGCACCCAGAATTATTTCAGCACCCCGATACGCAGCCAGCAGGATGCTGACTCCGACGGCAGTTCACCCTTTACCTTGCCCGACGATAGCAGCGAGCAGGAAACGCAGGCACCGTCCATCGCATCCGGCGGCGTCCCCTCCTCCATTTCATCCGGCTTATGGCTCAGCCAGATCGGTTCGACGTCGTCCTCGGCGACCGACGGTAGCACCGGTGGAGACAGCACCGGTACCACAAGTAACAGCAGCTCTACCTCATTGAGCGAGCAGCCCAGCCAGGACATTCTGGACGAATTTACCAAATGGGCGAACATGTCGCCGGCGGAAAAGATCCGGGCGCAATATCTGGAAGAGAACAATCTGACGGAAGATTCCTTGAAGGCCCTGCCTTCCGCTGAGCAGAAGGCCATCAACGACCAGATCGCAGCCGAGATCAAGCAGAAGCTCGGCACCGACGAGAATGACGCAGACAAGGAAACGGACAGCGCCTCCGCCGCATTATCCATCGCCTGAACATGTTGCGAAACCACATGAAGACGATGGGATCCTGATTCACGTCACGATCGTATCATATTGTTTTGTCTGCGATATTTCCTGCTATTGCCCCACCATTCCGGTGACGATCTTGCCGACGTCGGCGAAGACGGCCTCGATATCCTTCGCAGGCGCGGTCCCCTCGGCGACGAAAGTCGTCACCAGGATCGGGCCACGATCCGGCGGCCAGACGACGGCGATATCTGCAAAGCAGCCGTTGTTGCCGGTGCCGGTCTTGTCGCCGACCTTCCACTCCTTCGGCAAGCCGGCGCGCAGGCGATTATCGCCGGTGGTGTTGCCGACCAACCAGTTGATCAGTTGATCGCGCGATGTTTCGGATAGCGTATTGCCGAGTGTCAGGAGCCCGATGGAATCCAGCATCGCATCCGGTGTCGTCGTATCGCGCGGATCGTCCTTGATCGCCTGGTTAACGTCAGGCTCGTTGCGGTCAAGTCGGGTTTCCGTGTCACCGGTGCTACGCAGCCAGGATGTCAACGCCGCAGGACCGCCGAAGCTCTGGAGCAGTAGATTGCCGGCGGTGTTGTCGCTCAAGGTGATCGCGGCGCCGCAGAGTTCGGCGATGGTCATGCCATCGGTGCCGGCATGCTTTTCGGTTTCCGGCGAATAAGTCACCACGACGTCCTTGCCGTAGGTGACGCGACGGTCGAGCTTTTCGACACCCTGATCGACCCGAGTCAGCACGAAGCCGACGGCGAGCGCCTTGTAGGTGCTGCACAGGGGGAACCGCTCTTCCTCGCGATAGCCGAGGGAAATGTTGGTTTCCGTATCCAGCACAGAGACGCCGAGCCGGCCGCCGGTCTTCTTTTCCAGATCCGCCAGCTGCTTGTCGACGTCGTCAGTCAGCTGCGAATTGCCCTGCGCGCCATTATCGCTGTCCATGCCCTGCCCGCTGTCGGGCGTCGCGGAATCGCCTTGGGCGGCGGGCGCCTGTGGCGAGGTGCCGGCATCCTGCGCGAAGAGTGCATTCGCACCGAATGTCAGTGCGGGCAGGAACAGCGCCGAGCCAGCCACGAGGCGGCGGCGGGTAAGCAATATGGGCATGCGAAAGCCTCCAGCGGAATCGGCAGATTTTGGGCTATGCGAGGAATATGGCAAGCCTCCGACCGGCCCGATTGCTACCGGATTCTATGCTGCCTTGTCGACAGTCACTTCAACGGTAACGTGGGAAAGCTCATGAATATCGGCAAGCCGAGCCTTGTAGAAGGCCGGATCGCGCGACACGGGCGTTGCCACCGCGACGATCGCCGCATGATGTCCAGGCCCAACCTGCCAGACGTGGAGATCGGTGATGCGATCCTCGCCCGTTTCGATCGCTTCGCGAATCTCGTCCGGCAAGTCTTCGCCGGGCGGAATGAAATCGAGCAGAATGGCGCCGGATGCGCGCAGCAGGCTCCACGACCATTGCAGGATCACCAGGCCGCCGACGATACCCATCAGCGGATCGAGGAAGGTCCAGCCAAACCGGCTGCCGAGCGACAGGGCAATGATGGCCAAAACGGATGTCATCGCATCGGCAATCACATGGACATAGGCCGAACGCAGATTGTTGTCCTTGCCGCCATGGGCGTGACCGTGGTCGTGATGATGGTCATGGGAGTGGCCATGGTGATGATGATCGTGATCCTCGCGCAAGAGCCATGCGCTGACGATATTGACGACGAGGCCGACCGCAGCGATGGCGATCGCCTCGCGGAAATTGATGGCCACCGGATTAAGGAGCCGCAGCAGGCTCTCCCAACCCATCAGCAGCGCGATCACTGCAAGTACGATGGCGCTGGCGAACCCGGCGAGATCGCCGAGCTTGCCCGTGCCGAAGGTAAACCGGGCATTATGCACATGCCGGCGGGCGTAGAGATAGGCAAGCGCCGAAATCAGCATGGCGCTGGCATGCGTCGACATATGCCAGCCATCGGCCATCAGCGCCATGGAACCGTAGACCGAGCCGGCACCGATCTCGACCACCATCATAACAGCCGTCAGCGCGATGACGAGCCAGATACGACGCTCATTGCGCTGATGATCCGAGCCGAGAAAGACGTGGCTGTGGCCAGCATCCGAGGAAACACTCATGACATCATTCTCCTTGAACGTCCCGAAGCCCTGATCAGCGCAGATAGGTCTTGAGCACATCGGACATTTCATCGACCGCCTGACGGCGGGCTTGCTCGTCCTCGGCATTGAGCACATGCTCATGCAGATGATCTTCCAGAATTTCGCCGGTCAGTCCCGTCAGGGCGCCGCGGATGGAGGCTAGGAGCTGCAGCACCTCTCCGCACGGCCGCTCGGCCTCGAGCGCGCGTTCCACCGCTTCCATCTGGCCCTTGAGACGGCGGACGCGAGACAGGAGCTTGGCTTGCTGGCGAATGGTATGGGACATCCGAATCTCAATGTTTAATATAGGGGGGTATACTATTATTGATGCCGCAACGGAAGCCTTGTCACTTGCAAATCCCCTGAACGCTCGCATATATATTGCTCTAGAGACTAGAGGTATCGGAGATCATGCCATGTTATCGATCGGCGACTTGTCCAAGCGTACCGGCGTCAAGGTGCCGACCATCCGCTACTACGAGCAGATGGGTTTGATATCGGAACCCGACCGCAGCGAGGGCAACCAGCGGCGTTACTCCAAGACCGATCTGGAGCGCCTGGCCTTCATACGCCACGGCCGGGATCTTGGCTTGACGATCGACGCGATCAAGGAGCTGATCTCGCTCAGCCAGCATCCGGACCGCCCCTGCGTTGGGGCTGACCGCATCGCTCGCGAACATCTGGACGATGTGCGCACCAAGATCGCGCAGCTGAAGAGGCTGGAGCACGAGCTCGAGCGTATCGTGTCGCATTGCGACGGCCACAGCATCGAAGACTGCTATGTGATCCGGGCACTGTCGGACCACGGACTATGCGAAGCGGAGCATTGAGGCGCCCCATTGACAAATACGCTGAACCGGATCATCTATGCGCCATGATCAAGCACGCGCTCCATAATCGCTCGTATTTTTGGCTGTACCTGTAAGGGGCGGCCAAGACAGATCATTTTGTCAACAAGCCGCCGTCAGGCGGCTTTGTTGTATCGGCAGCGTCCTGACGGCTCATTGAAAAAACAAGGACGCAAATGCCATGCTAGACGATAGCGACATCTCACTACTCCGCCCGCCTGTTCTGACCATCCGCAATGCGCACCCGCGCGACCTGCCGGAGCTGAACGACATGATCCGGCTGCTGGCCGCCCATCACGGCGACCCTTCCGGCGCGACACCCGAGCAGCTCGAGCGCGATCTTTTCGGCCCGATGCCCTGGATCACGGCGCTGGTGGCCGAAGGCGAGAACGGGCTGATCGGCTACGCCATCCTCGTGCCGCTCTACAAGGCGCAAGAGGGACAGCGAGGCATGGACCTGCATCATCTCTTCGTGCGCGACGGCCATCGCGGCCACGGCATCGGGCAGCATCTCGTCGACCGCGCCCGCGAAGTGGCCCGCAAGTCCGGCTGCAGCTTCCTTTCCGTCGGCGCCGCGACAGGCAATGTTCAGGCGCACCGCTTCTATGAAAACATGGATTTCAAGCCGCGTCCGGTCACCGGCATGCGCTATCTGCAGGCTTTGGCCTGATGCCGGCCTTTACAGGGATTGCCGTCGACTGCTCCAAGCTTTAGTGATCGATGGCGATCCCGCGGCCTGCAAAAAACTTCTCGAATACCTCCAGTGACATCTCCGCGTTCTCACGCGTCGCATCGACGTGACCGGACGGATTGTGGAAGCGGATCCTGCTTCCATCGATGGCCGTCACCAGCACCAGATGGCCGCCCTTTGCCGGCGGCTCGGTCTCGGGCCAGCGGATCGAGTGATGCACTGACGCGATGAAGAACTCCGATTGCCCGAGGATATCGGCAATGTCAGCGGCGGAAATCCCGGTGACGACCCTGGCATTCAGATCGAAGCGCTCCCTGACGAAGGGAACGAAGGGCGCATAGATCAACCCCTTGATCCTGCCGTCCGGCTCCTCGACATAGCCGCCATGCTCCTTGCATCCCATCGCCAGATCCATGAGTGGAACTGTTTTGCCGGTGCGTGCGGCAAGCACCATCTTCAGGCAGGCCATGCCGCAGAGATTGCCGGCCCAGCGGGCATAATCTTCGACGCTGCTTGCGCCGGAAGACGCCCAGAGCGGGTCCCTCAGCAAAGCCACCTGCGCGCCCTCGGCCACGACAGCCAGCGTCATGTCAGGCGTTTCCCATTGGCTGAAATAGGGAACTTGATGCGCCACCCTTACGTCCACGACTGCTCTCTCCCGTTGCCGAATCCCGCGCTATTGCCGCTATAAGCTTTATCGCAAATGCGCTAGAAAAATGGCTGTCGGCTTCGATCTGCAACGGGAGGCGTGCCTTGGAACAGCGGTTCACATTCGACGGCGTCGCCAGCCTCTACAACAATGCCCGCCCCACCTATCCCGACAGGCTCTTCGACGATGTGATCGCCTTCGCCGGCCTCAACGACAGGGATGAGATCCTCGAAATCGGCTGCGGCACAGGACAGGCGACGCAGGCGTTTGCGCGGCGGGGTCTTTCCGTTCTCGCGCTCGATCCGGGCGAGGAATTGATCGCGGTTGCAAGGAAAGGTCTGAAGGAATTTGCCAAGGTTCGCTTTGTGCAGACCACCTTCGAGGCTTGGCCGGGCGAAGTGGGAGCGTTCAAGCTGATCGCTGCCGCACAATCCTTCCATTGGGTTTCGCCTGAGTTGCGCTTCGCCAAGACCGCTGCCCCGCTTGCACCGGATGGAACCCTGGCAGTTTTCGGCAATGTACCAATGCCGCCCGAGCCGCCGTTCGGGGAGAAATTCGCCGATATCCATGCCCGCCATGCACCTCAACTCTCCGGGCCTCCGGCAGAGGCATGGTATCTGCCGGACGGTCCATTCGCGGAATTGCTGCGCCAATCCGAATATTTCGAAGCGCCGGCACAGCATTGCTATCGCTGGAGCCGGAAGCATACCGCGCAAAGCTATACCGCCCTGCTGCGTACGCTTTCAGGCTATCGGCTTTTACCGCCGAAGGAACTGGCGGCGCTTCTTTCTGCCATTGCCGATGCCATCAATGCCAATGGCGGCGAATTCGAGCTGCGATACGAAACGCATCTTTATCTCGCCCGGCGCTCGGATGCGGTCTAACAAACCCTTCGCCTCACCGCGACGGCAACGCCTTCAAATAGGCAGCAATCGCCTCGCGATCAGCAGCCGGCAAATGGGCGATGTTTTGCTGCACTTCGGCCATGGAACCACCAGCGGAATCATACTCGGGCGTGAAGCCGGTTTCGAGATAGTTGGCGATATCCCCGGCGCTCCAGCTGCCGATCTTCTTGGAACCGGGTGTTATGTCCGGAATCTGCCCCTTGCCCTCGGGATTGGGCGCTCCGGCCAGCCATTGGCCGCTCAAGAAGCCGCCGAGAGCATCGCGCGGGGTGTGACACTCGCCGCAATGGCCCAGGCCCTCCACCAGATACTGGCCGCGTTTGATCTTGTCATCCGCATTGGCAAGCACGACGCGCGGCTGGTCGTTGAGATAGAGGAATTTCCAGGCGCCGAGCGCCAGCCGGATGTTGAAGGGAAACGGCAGTTCATGCGGCGGGGCAACATTGTCGCTCTTCGGTAGCGTCTTCAGGAAGGCCCAGAGATCGTTGATGTCCTTGTCGCTCATGCGGGTATAGGAGCCGTACGGGAAGGACGGGTAGAGATGCTCGCCGTTTTTGCCGACACCCCGCTTCATGGCATTGCCGAAATCGGCCAGTGTCCAGCTGCCGAGCCCGGCCTTTTCATCCGGCGAGATGTTCGGCACATGGAAGGTGCCGAAAGGACTGGTGAGCGCCAGGCCGCCTGACAGCACCAGCTTCGCGTCCCCTTGAGCACCGGACGCGGCATGACAACTCGTGCAGCCACCGGCCCAGAACACCATCTCGCCGTTCTTGACATCGGGATCGCCGAGGTTGGCCCAATGGCTCGCCGGCAAGGGCGACGGCGCGGTCACGACATAGAACGCGCCACAGCCAAGAACGATCACGCCGACAAGGCAAAGCAGCCACCGGACAAACCGCGCCATCACATCTACCCCTTTAGCTCGGCTTTAAAACCATAAGGCATCCGCATCGGCGGCAAGGCCGATGCGGATGCCGAAACCAATTTTCAGACGAGGCCGACCTACCGCTTAGTCTTTCTTGATGCGGTAGGCCTGATGACAGGCGCCGCAGCTGCCGCCCAAGGTCTTCAGCGTTCCGCCGACGCCGGCCTGGTCAGCCGGGAGCTGGGCGAGCGCGGTCTCTGCATCGGTGGAGAGCTTTGCGGCCTTCGCCTTGAAGTCATCGAGATTGTCCCAGATCTTCGGGTTGACCTCGGCGTCGGTCTTGTCGCTCTGCGGATTGAACTGATCCGGAAACGCCTTCGCGGTTTCGGCGATCGTCGACAGCGAGGCCTTGACGATGTCGGCATCATAGGGCTTGTCGCCCTTGGCAATCGCTCCGAGAGCGCCCGTCGCACCGCCGATCTTCTTCATCATCCCGATGCGGGAATCATGCGTGCCGTCGGCTGCGACGACCGAACCCAGGGCGATGCCGGCCAAAGCCGTTGCCGCCACAATCGCTTTCCACTTCATTTTGTTCTCCTACCTCTCACTAGCCACAAAGACCGCGTGCGCGGCCGGCGCATGGTCACGGGTGACATGTTTGCCGGTTTCCGCTCCGGCAATGAAGTCACAAAGTGGTGAGAACCTAGCAAAATCAGTGTCATGTTCCCGACACACGGGCTGCGCCATCCCCAAGTCACGCCATCCTGAGCCCTTCCCAGACGGTGAACGCCGAGACCGCGACAAGGAGCAACCCGGCGGCGCGGCCGGCAAGGGCAGTCGCGCGGGGATTGGCAATCAGCAGATTACGGCTGCGCCCGGCGGTGACGGCAAGCCCGCCATAGATGGCAAATTGCGTTACTATGGTCATGGCTCCCATGATGACGGCCTGTATCCACATCGGCCCGTAATCCGGTTTCAGAAACTGCGGATACACGGCAAAGATGAAGAGATAGGCCTTCGGATTGATCAGGCAGGTCACCGCTCCCTGGCGGAAAGCCTTCCAGGCGGAGCGACTGCCGGCCGGCCCTTCCTGCCCGACGGTGATGGAACTGCGCATGAGCGTGACCCCGATGAAAGCCATATAGGCGCCACCGGCAATGAGCAGTGGGTTGAAAAGAATGGGCACGAAATGCATCAGCAGGCCGATACCGAGAGCGCCGTTCAGCGAATGCACCAGGCCGCCGAGCATGATGCCGCCGGTGGCGGCCAATCCGCGATTGCTGCCGCCCGTCAGTGAGTTGGCAAGGACGAACAGCATGTCCATGCCCGGTACTATGATGATGCCCAGGAGAAGAAGAAAGAAAAGCCAGAGATTTTCCGCGTAACCCATGTCAGTTGCCTATCGTTCTCCGCACGGATGCGGCAGAGAGAGTTGTTGATTTTCAAATCGATAGGCATTCTTATAGATCAGCCCAACTGACAGGGTATTGTCAGTAGCCTTCAATTCGGGACGATGAAATGCGCAAGGCGTCGCGCCTGTTCGAGATCATTCAGATCCTGCGGCTGGCCAAAAGGACGGTGACGGCCGCCGATATTGCGGAGCGGCTGGAGGTGACCGTTCGCTCGGTCTATCGCGATATCGCCGCGCTGCAGGCGATGCGGGTGCCGATCGAGGGCGAGCGCGGCATCGGCTATATCCTGCGTCCCGGCTTCGACCTGCCGCCGCTGATGTTTTCGATCGAGGAAATGGAGGCGATCGTCTTGTCGCTGGCGCTGCTGGAACGCACCGGCGACGATGAGTTGAAGCAGGCGGCCAAGCGGGTGAGCGCCAAGATTGCCGGCGCCGTGCCGCCGCCCCTGCGCCAGACCATCGACGCCAACGCGCTGCATGCCTGGGGTTTTGCCGCGCCATCGGCCTCGGCCACCGATCTGGCGCTGGTACGCCGCGCCATTCGTGACGAGGAGAAGCTGGATCTCGCCTATCGCGACGAACTGGGCCGCGCGACCGAGCGCATCATCCGCCCGATTGCGCTGATCTATTATGCCGAAACCGCCAACATCGTCGCATGGTGCGAGCTGCGCCAGGCGATCCGCAACTTCCGCAGCGATAGAATCGAGAGCTGCGAGGCGACCGGACGATCGTTCAAGGGCGAAGGAGACGCGTTGCGGCAGATGTGGGTGAATGGCTGGCAGGTGAATGCACAAGCTGCCGCCCCCTGAGCGACTGCGGAGGCTCAGGACCATGCCCGAATGGCGTGGCCCCGAAAACTCGTCTCATCGAAGATTGATCCTAAATACGACGCCAAAAAGGACAGCAAGTCCGTAAATCTAATTCAAACCACCATGCCGCCGGAGACCTCTATGCGCTGGCCATTGACCCAACGATTGTCCTCCGACAGCAGCGAGGCGATCATCGGGCCGATGTCGTCGGGCAGGCCGGCCCGGCCGAGTGCCGTCATCGACGCAACCATCTTGTTGACTTCGGGATTGTCGCGAACGATGCCGCCGCTGAAATCTGTTTGGATCGCACCCGGCGCCACCGTATTGACGGCGATGCCACGAGAACCAAGCTCCTTGGCGAGATATCGCGTGAGAACTTCAACCGCACCCTTCATCGCTGCATAGGCCGACGAGCCCGGGTTGCTGAAGCGGGCAAGGCCGGAGGAAATGTTGACGATGCGGCCGCCATCCTGAATGAGCGGCAGCAGCTTCTGGGTCAGAAAATAGACGCCCTTGAAATGGACGTTGTAGAGCTTGTCGAACTCGGCTTCCGTCGTTTCCGCAAAGGATGCGTGATAGGACGTGCCGGCATTGTTGACGAGAAAATCGAAACGGTCCCGCCCCCAGGTCTGGTGCAGCGCATGGCCGATGGCCGCGATGAAATCATCGAACGTGGCGACGTTTCCAGCATCGAACCGCAGCGCCACGGCCTTCTGTCCAAGTGCCTCGATCTCGGCCACGGCGCTGTCGGCTTCCGCCTTCTTTGAGTTGTAGGTCAGGATGACATCGACGCCACGGCGGGCGAGATGAATGGCCGTGTTTCGGCCGAGACCACGGCTGCCGCCTGTGATGATTGCGATCTTTGCCTTTGATTTATCGATATTTTCAGTCGTCATTTGCCATACTCCAGAGAATGCTTGATGACGGAAGTCTACGCCCGTCGAGCCATTTCCTTGAATGCCGGAACTCTCGAATTTCTTGCCTATTCCTCCAACTACCTTGTCGCCCGATGTCACACTGCTATGATGACGACATCGGCACCCTGCCCTGGAGACCATCGATGTCATCCGCTCTCAAAGACGCACTCACACACTTCATCGAAGCCAGCCCTGACGGCGACAACGGGATATTTCCGACCGGCATCGATGGCCTGCACATCATGCGCTCGACGGAGCTGAAGATGCCGCATGCGATGATCTACAGGCCGGCGCTCTGTGTGATCGTCCAGGGTGCCAAGCAATTGATGTTGCATGACAGGGTGATCGACTATGCCGAGATGCAGGCGCTGATCATCAGCATCGAGCTGCCCGCATCCGGCCGGGTGATCGAGGCAAGCCCGGAGAAGCCCTATATCGCCATCTCCCTCGAATTCGATGTCGGCATGATGCGCGAGGTGATGGAGCAGCTCGACACGCCGCCGAAGCCGGCCGGCAGTGCCCGTCTCGGCATCTTCGTCGAGGATCTCAGCCAGCCGCTTGCCGATTGCCTGGCGCGATTGACCAGGCTGCTCGCGACCCCAAAGGCCATTCCGGTGCTCTATCCGGCGATTATGCGAGAAATCTGCTTCTGGCTGCTCACCGGACCCAACGGCGGCGAGGTCTGCAAGCTGGTGCTGCCCGACGGCCAGACCCGCCGCATTGCCGACGCCATCCGCCTGCTGCGCGACAATTTCGCCGAGCCGGTGCGCATCGAGCAACTTGCCGCCGCCGCGCGCATGAGCCCCTCCTCGTTCCATCAGCATTTCAAGACGCTGACCTCGATGACGCCGCTGCAGTATCAGAAACAGATGCGGCTGCTCGAAGCCCGCCGGCTGATGGTCGCCGGCCACGCCAATGTGGAGAGCGCCGCCTACCGGGTCGGCTACGAAAGCGCCTCGCAATTCAGCCGCGAATATACCCGCATGTTCGGCACACCGCCGAAGCGGGATGTGGCAGAGATGCGGATGGCGGCGGAGTGAGCGTCAGCTCAACGCCAACCTTCTGCTTGTCTCCCGACCGAACCCGACAACATCAAGCCGGTCCTCATGGACCGAGACGATCGCAAAGGCGTTGCTGTCTTCGGTATCGACCATGCCTTTGAAATTGACGAAATAAGTTCCGCCGACGACGCCGAAATTGCCGGCGTGATTGTGGCCGTTGAGATAGGCGACGACATGATCGTGTTCGGCAAGGAGCGCCAGCATGCGGTCGCTGTCGAGCGCGTTATGCGAATCGTCCGGGAAAATCGGGTAGTGGTTCATGACGATGACTTTCTCGCCCGCCGTCTTCGCTGCCCGCAGTTTGGCCGCTAGCCAGGCATATTGGGTACTGCCGATGGCGGCATTCCAGCGTTGGCCGTTCGACGCCCCCGAAGTCTGCAGTGCCTTCATCCGCGCTTTCGCCTCATCCCGGCGAGGATCGCCCTCCGGCGGCGCGAACACGCTGATCTCGTTGCCGTCGAGCGCGATGAAGCGATAGCCCGCATGGCCGAAATCGTAATAGGCCGACGGCATGCCGACGCGCTGGTGAACTGCCTGCAGATGCTCGGGCGCTACAGCGAAATCGTGATTGCCGAGCAGGAAATGCTTTGGGTGGCGCAAGGTCTCATAGACAGGCAGAATGGCGTCGAAGCTCTTCCATTCGCGGTCGATGATGTCGCCGAGGGTCACGACAAAGGCGAGCTCGTGCCGGTTGAATTCTTCTATCGCCCCGCGAAGTTTGACAAGGCTGTTCGCGGGATAGCGATTGAGGGTCAGGTTGGGCTCCAGATCGGCATATTGCGGATCTGCGACGACACCGAAGCGGAAGAGCGGTGTGGACGACATGCAGCCTCCTTGGGCCGGCAAAGCGGTACGCGGACAACATCATTATTGACGATCGGCGGATAAGAAAACACCCGGCGCCAAGGTGACGCCGGGTGTGAAAGCCAGCCGATACGGCGAAGCTTATTTCGTTGCGGCTTCGTAGCGCTCCAGGACGTAGTCCCAGTTGATCAGGCTGTCGATGAAGGCTTCGAGATACTTCGGGCGCAGGTTGCGGTAGTCGATGTAGTAGGAGTGTTCCCATACGTCGACGCCGAGGATCGGGTTGGCGCCATGAACGAGCGGGTTTTCGCCGTTCGGGGTCTTGGAGATTTCGAGCTTGCCGTTCTTGACGGAAACCCATGCCCAGCCCGAACCGAACTGCGTGGCGCCGGCGGCAGCGAAATCGGCCTTGAACTTGTCGTAGCCGCCGAGATCGGAAGCGAAGGCTGCTTCAAGCTTGCCCGGCAGCTTGTTGCCGCCGCCGCCCTTCTTCATCCACTTCCAGAAATGGATGTGGTTGTAGTGCTGGGCAGCATTGTTGAAGAGGCCGGCATTGGTGCCGAAGGACTTCTTCACGATCTCTTCGAGCGAGAGATCGGAAAGGCCTGCTTCAGCGGCGAGCTTGTTGCCGTTGTCGACATAGGCCTTGTGGTGCTTGTCGTGGTGATACTCGAGGGTCTCGCGCGACATAAACGGCGAAAGCGCTTCGTAATCATAGGGAAGTTCAGGCAATTCGAAAGCCATGGTCATATCTCCTCTTGGCAAAAAATTGCGTCGGCAGGTGATCGGGAACATAGGAGGGGATGCTTGGAAGGGCAACCGGCGACATGCCAAAAAAGTCGCGGGCCGGAGGAAAATTTACCCGCCATCAGTCGGATACCATTTGCGCCGATCAAGCCAGCATGGACGTGGTATCGCCATCTAAATGCAGCAAAGACGGTCTATTCGCGCTTTCAGCCAAGACTGGTCTTATTTAAGCCTTAATCATCTTGTAGTTGCAAAGGATCGTTTTGGGTGGCTTGGCTCTTCGCGGCGTCAGAGTTCTCGACCCGCCGATCTCCTCAACCGTATGGTCTGGATATGGACGGCACAGCTGCCGTCATTTGACCATGCCAGGCCCGGGGAGACAGCATGTTCAATGGTATCGTCAAGAATTTCGACCTGGAAAAGGGCTACGGCTTCATTCAGCCGACCGACGGCAGCGTCGCTATTTTCGTTAACGCGAAAACAGTGGTGAAATCCGGCCTGGAAACACTCAAAAAAGGTCAGAAGCTGATCTTCGAAATCGAGCAGGACGGCATGGGCCGCAGCTCTGTTTCCAAGCTCAGATTGGCATGATTTGAACGGAATGCGGCGCTGACCACGGATGTACTGGCAGCCCGCGATCACTCCGTCGATAATCAGGCCACGATGTTCGGCAAGCGGCATCTCCGCCGTCTTGCCGGACATGCATTTCCCGACAGACGACATTCGCGCCATAGCGCCATGATAACAGGGCCATGCAACAGAGGTGGCCGGAAAGAAGAAGTGTACCGTGCCCATCCACCGTTTCCCCATCGGCCAGATCGTTCGACTCAAGAGCCGGAAAGGTCTTTCCCCGAAAGCGGCGGACATTTACCGGATCACGGCTTTTCTTCCGGCGAGGGACAATTCCCCGCAATACCGGATGCGCAATGACGACGTCGCCCAGGAACGTGTGACGCAGGAAGTCGACATCGAACCGATCGCGGACGCCGAATAGCGCACGCTGCGACGTCAGGCTGCTCTCAGGTTGAAGCCGCGCGGCCACGATCTGCGACATGACACGTGTCGACAACGAGATCGCCAAAGGCTAGCCTCGGCGATTCCCGACAGTGTCGAGTGGCCTCAGCGAGACAAATTCCGTGAAAATAGCCTGCCTGCACACAGCCGACAGCAATATCCCGATCTATGAGGATGCCGCAAGGCAGCTTGGACTTCCGGCAGGCGCCCTTCATCATCATGTCCGCGCCGACCTCCTCTTGACTGCCGAACGGCTGGGAGGACTGACGAGCGATATCGTGATGGAGACGGCTGATGTCCTGCAGTGCCTTGCGCGGGATGCGGATGCTGTCGTCCTCAATTGCTCCACTCTCGGCCCGGCGGCATCGGAAGCCGCCGCAAACGCAGCGGTTCCGATCGTCAGAGCCGATGGCGTGCTTGCGGAAGAGGCCGTCAAAGCGGGTGGCAAGGTGATCGTGCTCTGCACCGTCGAAACGACCATCGGCCCGACCACCGGGCTGTTCGAGTCGGCGGCCGAAGCGACCGGTGCTGCGATCGAGGTTCGATTGATCCCCGGCGCATGGGCGTTGTTTCGGGCGGGCAATCAGCCGGCCTATCTGGCATCCATCGCCAAGGCGGTGGAGGCGGCCCATGGCGAAGGCCCCGTCACGGTGGTTTTCGCGCAGGCCTCCATGACCGACGCCGCGCAATTGCTGCCCGAAAATTCCGCCCAGCCCATGAGTGGTCCGACGACCGCTCTGGCGGCAGCCTTGTCGAAGATCGCTGCCGTCTGAAGCGGCTATTTTTACGCAATTCCGGATGGAAATCCGCTTCGCACCTTTCCTGGAATTGCGTCAGACGTTACGCCCGAAATAGACATTCACCTCGGCGATCCTGTCGCCGGCGAAACGGATCAGTTCGACATTGCGAAAACTGTTCCCGTCCATCTTCTCGGCACGATAGCTGACGATCACGTCGTCGCCGTCGGGCACCAGATGCTCGATGTGAATGTCACGAAACACCTTCTCTTTCGGCCAGCAATGCTCGAAATACCGTTGCCGGTCGATGTGATCGTCGCGCGGGCTGGAAAAGGTGAAATCAGGGGCCAGCATCGGAGCGACGGTATCTGGATGCTGCGCCACATAGGCGGCAAACAGGCGCCGCACCGTATCGCAGCGGACAGTTTCAAGAGAACTCATGATGCGTCTCCTCTCCAAGGCAGGCGACCAACCCCAAATTTGTTGAGTTAGCCGCAAACTGATTGCAAAACGCAATCGGTTATAACATATGCCAACCGAACCGACAAGGCACTTTGCGGCCTTGGCATCGTCACCCGTGTGGTCCAAACTTGACGACGCCCCTCATCTGCAGAAAGCCATCGTCGTGTCCGAGGCCCACAATTACATACTGGAAAAGTTGCGCCGCCTGGCGGCCAAGGACAATCGTCCCGCCGCGATGCCGGTCGGCGCAAACAGCTACTCCACACTCTTCACCTTCGTCACGCGCGAACGCGAGCGCATTGCCGGCTCGGCCTTTTCCCAGCTCTCGATCGTTGCCATCCTCGAGGGCTCCAAGGAGATCCTGAGCATGGGACGGCATCGGCGCTTTGCCGCCGGCACGGTGATCGTGCTGCCCGCCGGCTGGAGCGGCGATGTCGTCAACGATCCCGATCCGCAGAGCGGCATCTATCGGGCGATCTTCATCACCTTTCCCGACCAACTCGCGCGCCGCGCCACCAAAGCCTTCCCGCCCGCCCACGTCGCCTCGCAGATCGATCTGCCGCTGGATTCGCTGCTGGCCGCCGCCGTCCATCACGCCGGCGAAGGCATTGCTACCGGCGGCATGCCGACCGCCCTGATCGAGCATCGCCTCCTGGAAGTGCTCATGGTACTCGGCATGCGCGGCGCGCTGCCGGGCTCGCCGGAAACGACCGCAGATGCTGTACGCGCTCTGGTGCGCTGGCAGCCGGATCGTCCCTGGACCGCCGATCTTATCGCCGCCGAACTCGGCACGAGCAATGCAACACTGCGCCGCCGCCTGTCGCGGGAGGGTGCGTCGCTGCGCGACGTGCTGGCGAGCGAGCGTATTGCCTTGGCCACGACGCTGCTTGTCGAAGACGGACTGTCGCTGCGCGAGGCGGCCCTCGCAACAGGCTATCGTTCCCCTCGCCGCTTCGCGGGTCGCCTGCGCAGCGCGTGAGCGTTTTTGGCCGCATATTGAGCGTTTGCGTGCGCCAATGCTCAGGGTGGATTTGCTACACCCTGCCCTCGAAAGCTCGCATGGAACGAAACGCGAAAGGGCAACATCATGAAAAGCAGTCTCACCCTCATCACCGCCATTGTCGCCGCGGCGGCCGCCACGCCGGCCCTATCGGCCGATCTCAAGGTGACGATCGAAAAGAGTAACGGCCGGATGATGTTGCCGGAGAATGCCTCCTGCATTTCGACACCGAACGACAAATCGGCGCCCGGTCCGAACAAGAGCCTTCCCCTGTCATGGGCGAAGGGACCGAAAGGCACGCGCTCCTATGCCGTGACCATGGTGGATCCGGATGTGCCGACCGACTTCTCGCTGTTCAACAAGGACGACAAGGCCATCCCGAAAGACTTCAAGCGGATGGAGTTCGTCCATTGGGTCCTTGCCGATATTCCCGCCTCCCGCACGAGGCTTGCCGAAGGCGCCGATGGCGGTGGCCCCTCGGCGAGCGGCCTGCCGCTCGAGCACACGGACCACGGGCGGCGCGGCCAGAACGGCGCCGGCGGCGGCAACTTGAAGGATGGGCCGCATGGGGGGTATATGGGCGCATGCCCGCCCTGGAACGACGAGCGCGTGCACAGCTATCATGTCACCGTCTACGCGCTGGATGTCGACCGACTGAACCTTCCCGACCTGTTCACCCGCGCCGACCTGCTCGCCGCCGCGAAGGGTCATATCCTTGCGTCAGGCAGCCGGGAATTGTTTTACACAATGAATGCGAAGGCCAGGAAATGACCGAGACGAGATGGGAAGCAGCCGCCCCGGCTGAGCCGGAAACCGCTCATTGGATGCGGAACCTGATCATCTGCCTCGTCGGCTCCTTCACGACCATCGTGGCGATGACGCTACTGCTTCCCTTCCTGCCGATCTATGTCGAGGAGCTCGGCGTTACCGACAAGGCGGCGATCGTGCAATGGTCCGGGATCGCCTATGGCGCCACGTTCTTCGCCGCCGCCTTCGTCGCGCCGCTCTGGGGGAGGCTCGGCGACATCTACGGCCGCAAGCTGATGCTGGTGCGCGCCAGCCTCGGCATGACGGTCGCGATCTCGCTGATGGGCATGGCGGGCAATGTCTGGCAGTTGGTAGCGTTACGCCTGTTCACCGGCCTTGCCGGCGGCTACGCCTCCGGCTCCATGGTGCTGGTGGCGACGCAGACGCCGAAGCATCGCTCGGCCTGGGCGCTGGGCACGCTGTCCGCCGGCATCATGGCAGGCAACCTCGTGGGACCGCTGATCGGCGGCGCGTTGCCGCCGCTGATCGGCATCCGCGGTACGTTCCTGCTCGCCGGCGGCGTCATCTTCTTCACCTTCCTGGCGACGACCTTCCTCATCAAGGAGGAGAAATCGGCGGCGCGGAAGAAGGCGGCAAAAGCCAGCGGCGGCTGGGCCTCCATCCCCGACAAACGCCCCGTCATCGCCATGCTGTCGATCGGCCTGCTGCTGATGCTGGCCAACATGTCGATCGAGCCGATCATAACAATCTATGTCGCGCAGTTCGTGGCCGATACGAATGTGACAATGGTATCCGGCGTTGTCATGGCCGCGGCGGCCCTGGGCAGCATCCTGTCAGCCTCATGGCTCGGCAAGCTCGCTGACCGCATCGGCCATTGGACCGTGATCATGGCAGCCCTGGCGGTCGCAGCATTGCTGCTGATCCCGCAGGCTTTCGTGACCTCGGCCTGGCAATTGATCGCGCTGCGTTTCCTGATGGGCGTGGCGCTGGGTGGGCTCCTGCCCTGCATCACCGCCGTTATCCGCCACAATGTGCCGGATGCAGCCACCGGCAGCATCCTCGGCCTCTCCATCTCCTCACAATACGTCGGTCAGGTGGTAGGTCCCGTCATGGGCGGTTTCGTCGGCGGCCATATCGGCATGCGCGCCGTGTTCCTCGGAACCTGCGTGCTGCTGGCGATCGGGGCAATTTACTGCTGGTGGGTCAGCCCTAGGAAAGAGACCGAGTAATCCCGTCAGCGAAAATCATTCGCCGTCAGGATATAGAGGCGCCGCCGGGCATAGCCATAGGCTTTCGTTGCGACCTTCTGGATCGCGTCGCGACCGGCATCGAAGGCGGCGAGATAGCCGGCCTCGGTGCTGGCACCCGGGAAGACATCCGCCTCGACGAGAAACGGAACCTCGAACATGCCGTCATGGCCCGTGAAACGGATGCGCCGTGCCGAGGCATCGTAACTGCGGCTGCGGTTGGGAAAGCTCAGGCTCATCGTCGACTACCTCTTAATAATATGGACCCGTCCGCCTTCATGGGCCGACGGCTTCGATCGCTTCCGATATCACCAGGTCAATCCGAACAGCGTCGAATAGATGATGAATGCAATCGCCAACACGACACAGAGCTGAAGAAAAACCCTGTAATAGTCGAAGAGATAGACAGACGCAGGAAGAGAAATTTTCATGGCGGCCTCCTTAGTGGTTATGCCGACCAAGTTCACTTTACCACAATAGCAATCGCTGCGGGATTAATTCTCAATATTTCTTATGTCGTAATTTATTCTTTTGCGCCCTGGCGCCTATGTTTGTTCCGATCCGAAAGCGCATCGACTATTGCTGACGAATGATCCGGCGGAAAGCGGCCTCCGCCGAACTCTGCGCTTCACCGAGGCTTAGTGCTTCGCCGTCGCCCTCATTCTTCGCTGGTGCGGCGTCCGTGTGCCCAATGCATGTAGAGCTCCAGAGCCTTGCGGGCGACTGGCCCCTGCTGGAATTCGCGGTCGTCCAGGCGATTGACGGAAACGACCTTGGAATAGTTGCCCGTCGTGAAGATCTCATCGGCGTCCGTGAACTGTTCGACAGACAGGGTCTCCTCGCGCACGTCGAAACCCTCCTGGCGCAGCAGGCCGATGACGCGGGCGCGGGTGATGCCGGCAAGGAAGGTGCGGTTGGCGACTGGTGTATAGATAACGCCGTGCTTGACCATGAACACGTTGGATGAGGCAGTCTCGGCGACATTGCCGTTCATGTCGCGCACGAGCGCGTTGTCGAAGCCGCGCTTCCTCGCTTCCAGGATCATGCGGCCGCTGTTCGGATAGAGCGAGCCCGCCTTGGCGTCGGTCATCGCCGTTTCCGGCGACGGACGACGGAAGGGCGAGACAGTCAGCGTGATACCACCAGTGCCGCCGAGCGGCGCCTCGAACAGGCAGAGTGCGAAACGGGTCGATTCCGCATCGACGGCGACGACGCTGCCTGCGGAGCCATGCTCGCCCCAATACATCGGCTTGATGTAGAGCGGCGTCTTGCCATCGAATTTCCTGATGCCTTCCCAGGCAAGCGCCTCGATTTCCTCTGATGTCTTGATCGGCTTCAGCCCCATGGCCACAGCCGAGCGGTTGATGCGCTGGCAGTGAAGATCGAGATCGGGGGCGATGCCGTCGAACCAGCGCGCGCCATCGAACACGGTCGAGGCAAGCCACATGGCATGCGAGGTCGGCCCGATCAGCGGCGGATTGCCGGTGAGCCATTCTCCTTCGACATGGGTCCATGTGGTGGTGCGGGGCGATGTATCGACGGCCATGGTGGTTTCCTCTCTAACGTGGCGAAAAGCAAATAACCGCACAATCCCAGGGTCAAGCAGAAACTGCGCGACAAAATCCATTTGCAACAAAGCGCCTGATACCGCATTCATAGCGCAATTTTCATGCGCCGAAACAACAGCTTGACGAATAGGTTCATCAGGAAAAATGATGGCCTGCAAAGACCGTTAGGAAAAGCGAGAAGTCCGATGAAAGCGATGTATTACGAGGCCTTCGAGGTGATGCCCGAGATCCGCACCCTGGCCGACCCGACGCCGGGCGAGGATGGCGTTGTCATCGCGGTCGGCGCGAGCGGGCTCTGCCGCAGCGACTGGCATGGCTGGATGGGCCATGACCCAGATATCAGGCTCCCTCACGTGCCGGGGCATGAGCTTGCGGGAAAGGTCGTGGCGACCGGTCGCGGCGTCGTCCGTTTCAAGGTCGGCGATCGCGTCACCGTTCCCTTCGTATCAGGCTGCGGCCATTGCGCCGAATGCCATTCCGGCAACCAGCAGGTCTGCCCCAACCAGTTCCAGCCCGGCTTCACCCATTGGGGTTCCTTTGCCGAATATGTCGCGATCGACTATGCCGACACGAACCTCGTTCACCTGCCCGAGACGATAGATGATGCGACGGCGGCGAGCCTCGGCTGCCGTTTCGCCACCTCGTTCCGCGCCGTCGCCGATCAGGCGAAAACCCGCCCCGGCGAGTGGATCGCCGTGCATGGCTGCGGCGGCGTCGGTCTCTCCGCGATCATGATCGCCAGCGCGCTCGGAGCGAATGCCATCGCCATCGACATTTCGGACGAGAAGCTGGCTTTCGCCCGTGAGTGCGGTGCTGTCGCGACGATCAACGCGGCAAGCGTCGCCGATGTCGCGGAAGCGGTGCGCGATATCACCAAGGGCGGAGCGCATGTGTCCATCGATGCGCTTGGCCACCCCGCAACCTGCTTCAACTCCATCAAGAACCTGCGCCGGCGCGGCCGGCATGTGCAGGTCGGCCTGATGCTCGGCGAGCATGCGACGCCGCAGATCCCCATGGCGCAAGTCATCGGCCATGAGCTGGAAATCTACGGCAGCCACGGCATGCAGGCCTGGCGCTACGATGCCATGCTCGACATGCTGGCGGCCGGCAAGATTGCGCCGCAAAAGCTGATCGGCCGCAGGATCAGTCTGGAGGAGGCCGTTCCGGCGTTGACGACGCTGGACAAGGCCGAGGGCACGGGGATCAGCGTCATCACGCAATTTTGAATCTCACTCCGAGCGCAATACGGCCCGCCGTCAACCTTTCAGAGTGGTCGAAACCATGGGCAAAAAAGCATTTTTGAAAAAATGTCATGGAACTCAGGTAGATTGATCTGCCCCGCGCCCTTGCGCAAATGCGATTTCGTGTCCAGATAGCAGGCCATGCCCGATAGCGAGCCTTATAGTTCTTGTCCCAGGAAAGCCGACCCGCTTGGTCTATGCGATCCGGATAGCGACGGCTGTACCAGCCGCGCTTTGGGATTGGCGCGCGGCATATCATCCGAAAAACTGAAGGAAAGAATTGGCAGGCCTATCATGGCCGGCGCCAAGCTTAGGAATTAATGATCTTCGACTGGCTATCCGACCCATCCGCCTGGATCGGGCTTGCTACCCTGATCGTTCTCGAGATTGTTCTCGGCATCGACAATCTCGTTTTCATCGCCATCCTTGCAGACAAGCTGCCGCCGCACCAGCGCGATGCCGCGCGCATGATCGGACTGGCGCTGGCTCTCATCATACGCTTGGCGCTGCTCGCCTCCATCGCCTGGGTGGTGACGCTGACGGCACCTCTGATCTCCGTCTGGGGCTTCGGCCTGTCCGGTCGCGACATCATCCTGATCGTCGGCGGCCTGTTCCTGCTGTTCAAGGGCACGATGGAACTGCACGAGCGGCTGGAAGGGCAAGAGGCCGAGGGGGAAAAGAAGGTCGTTCATGCCGTCTTCTGGCAGGTGATCGTCCAGATCGTCGTACTCGACGCCATCTTCTCGCTCGACAGTGTCATCACCGCAGTTGGTATGGTGCAAGAGCTCTCGGTGATGATGGTTGCCGTGATCATTGCCGTCGGCGTCATGCTGTTCCTGTCGAGGCCGCTGATGGCCTTCGTCTCGAAACATCCGACCGTCGTCATCCTCTGCCTTGGCTTCCTGATGATGATCGGCTTTTCGCTTGTTGTCGAAGGCTTCGGCTTCCATGTGCCGAAGGGATATCTCTATGCGGCAATCGGCTTCTCGATCGTCATCGAGGCCCTGAACCAGCTCGCCCGGCGCAACAAGGAACGGCTGATCACGCCGACCAACATTCGCAACCGCACCGCCGACGCCGTTCTTGGCCTGCTCGGCGCACAACGGCCGCAGGGCGCGCTCGGCGAAACGAGCGAGCGGACAGCCGAAAAGCTGGTGACCGAGGAAGTGTTCTCGACGGAGGAAAAGGACATGATCCACGGCGTGCTGACGCTCGCGGATCGCTCGGCCCGCTCGATCATGACACCGCGCACGGATATCGTCTGCCTCGACCTCGACAAGTCGCGCGAGGAGCAGCAACGCCGCGTCATCGAGATCGGCCATTCGCGCTTTCCGGTCATCCGCGGCAGCTTCGACAATTTCGTCGGCATCGCCAGCGCGCGCGACGTCATGCGCGATCTGCTGCAGGACGGCGAGATCGATATTAAGCGCTCCATCCGTCAGCCGCTTGCCGTGCATGAAAGCATCAATGTGCTGAAGTTGATGGAGCGGCTGCGCCAGTCCAACCAGGCGATGGCGCTGGTTCTCGACGAATATGGCGAAATCGAAGGACTGGTGACGACCACCGACCTCTTCGAAGCGATCGCCGGCGAATTCCCCGATGAGGACAATGAGCCGCTGACCATCGACAAGGGCGAGGACGGATCGTTGACCGTCGACGGCTGGATCGACATTCGCCATCTGTCGAAGCTTGTCGGCACCGACCTTATCGACGAGGCGGATCGCTATTCGACGCTTGCCGGCTTCATTCTATGGGGCCTTGGCCATTTGCCGCATGAGGGCGAACGCTTCAACTCTGGCCGACTCGCCTTCGAAGTGGTCAAACTCAATGGCCGAAATATCGACAAGGTCCGGATTCAACCGATGGAATATGCAATCTAGGTAGAGGATACGCTCATGGCATGGTCTGCTGGCCAATATGTGAAATTCGAGGATGAACGCACGCGTCCGGCGCGCGATCTTCTGGCGCAGGTGCCGCTGGAGCGCATCGAACGAGCGATCGATCTCGGCTGCGGCCCCGCCAATTCGACAGAATTGATCGTCGAGCGCTATGGCGCCGCCGGTGTCTCCGGTCTCGACAGCGATGAGAATATGCTGGAAGCGGCGCGCAAGCGCATGCCCGGCACGACTTTCGTCAAGGCCGATCTTGCCACATGGCGCCCCGAAGAGCCCGTCGACCTGCTCTTTGCCAACGCTGTCTTTCAGTGGCTGCCCGATCATCTTGAGATTTTCGATCACCTGATGGATGGGCTGAAGCGCGGCGGCGCACTGGCTATCCAGATGCCCGATAATCTGACCGAGCCCAACCATCTGATGATGGAGGAAACCGCGAAGAACGGCCCCTGGAGCGACGCTTTCGCGAAAAAAAGCGTGCGCCGCAATCCTCTTCCCACACCCTCGGCCTACTATAACAGGCTGATCGGCAAGTCGGCACGCGTCGATATCTGGCACACCAACTATAATCACGCGCTGGAGAATGCTGCTGCCATCGTCGAATGGGTCAAAGGCACGGGCCTGCGTCCCTATCTCGATCACGCTGGCGCCGAGCATCGGGACGCTTTCGCGGCCGAGTATCTGAAACGCATCGAAAAGGCCTATCCGCCGCTCGTGGACGGCAAGGTGCTGCTGCGCTTCCCGCGGCTCTTCCTGGTCGCCGTGAAGAAGTAGGCGACTGCCCATCCCAAAAGTCGGGCTGACAGCGGTCTGTCGATCCCATCGACAACCGGCGTTGGCCCGCGCTAGAACACGAGCAGCCAAAGCTGAAACAGCAATAGCTCCGAGGAGATAGTCGATGTCGTCCAGAAGCCCCTTGTATGGCCGCCAGAAGGAGATGCGCTCATGACCAGCCCCGACGTTGCACCGGCCCCGCCGCTGACATTCGTAATCTTCGGCGCGACCGGCGATCTTACCCGGCGCCTTCTTATTCCGACACTGATCAACATGACCCACAACGGGCTTGTGGGCGAAGATCTGCATGTTCTCGGCATCGGTATCGAACCCGGCAACGTCGAAATGCTGCTGGAGCGCCTGGATGCATTCTTGAAAACATCAGGCGACATCGAGGATCAGGAGCGAAAAGCGGCGTGGCAAAGCCTGCGCAAGCGCATCAGCTACATCTCCGGCGACTTCACCCAGAATGCTGTCTACAAGAGTATCGCGGATTATCTTTCGCATGCGCCGAGCGCCAATGCGGCTTTCTATTTCGCCGTGCCGCCGAGTTTCTTCGGTGATATCGCCGAAAAGCTTTCGGAAAACGGCCTAACCGACGAAACGACCGGCGCATTCCGGCGCATCGCGATCGAAAAGCCTTTCGGCCACGATCTTGCCTCGGCCCAGGCGCTGAATGCGCGACTCCTCAATCATGCCGAAGAAAGCCAAATCTATCGCATCGACCACTTCCTCGGCAAGGAAACCGTCCAGAACATCATGACGACGCGTTTTGCGAACATGATGATCGAGGCGCTTTGGAACAACAATTACATTGATCACGTCCAGATCACGGCAGCAGAACTGGTGGATGTCGGCCTTCGAGGCAAGTTTTACGATGCGACCGGCGCCTTGCGCGACATGGTGCCGAACCATCTCTTCCAGCTCCTGGCGATGGTGGCCATGGAGCCGCCAAACAGCTTCGACGCAGAATCGATCCGCAACGAAAAAGCTAAAGTTCTGAAAGCTCTGCGCCATTATTCGCGTGAGGAAGCAACCCAGAACGGTGTGCGCGGCGCCTATACGGCCGGCCCTCTCGCCGGCAGGGATCTGCCCGCCTATACTGAGACCGCCGATATTGCGCCTGACAGCGATACGGAAACCTTCGTGGCACTGAAGCTCCTGGTCGACACTTGGCGCTGGGCCGGCGTGCCCTTTTACCTGCGCACCGGCAAGGCGATGAAGACGCGCGATACTGAGGTGGTCATTAGCTTTCGGCAGGTGCCTTTCGCACAATTCCCCCGCCACGATTCGCGCCCTCAGCTGCCGCCGAACAGGCTCATCATCCAGGTGCAGCCCGATGAGGGGCTGGACATGGAAATCTCGATCAAATCGCCGGGGCTTGTGCTGAAAACCGCGCCGATTTCGCTCGATTTCCGTTATGCCGACCGTTTCGACATCGGCAAGCAGACGGGCTATGAAAGCCTGTTCTACGAGCTTTTCGTCGGCGACCAGACCCTGTTCCAGCGCGCCGACGGCATCGAGGCCGGCTGGGCAGCCGTGCAGCCGTTCCTCGATCTCTGGGCCGAGGGCGGCAAGCCCGATCCTTACGCGCCCGGCAGCATGGGCCCGGCCTGCGCCGACGAACTCATCGGACGCGATGGCCGCACCTGGCATCAGCCGGGCGATAAACCGGGCAGAAAGACGGTTTGAATGTGCACGGGCCGGTATCGATAGATGCCGGCCCGGCCGATCTACGTTTTATTCGGCCAGCCCGTATAAAATCCGCTCCGCGCGATGTGCTTCCAGCACCGCGGCAAAGAAGCGGTCTTGTTCCGGGTCGTCTGCAAGTGCGTTGATCGTGAAGCCGGCTTCATGGCGCGTAGCCTGGCCGCCCATATGGCCGCCACGCTCGATCCAGAGGCTCGGATAGTCCTGGCTCTGCCGGCACGAATTGGAAGAGCTGACCGCATAGAGATATTGTCTGCCATAGGCCTGCATCATTGCGGGAACGGTGTGCGTCTCGTTCTTGTCACGGCCTTGTCCGTCGGCGCAGGCGGAATGAAAGACCAACTCGACACGCCCCTCATATTCCCGCCAAACCTCCGGATAACTCCAATCGCGGCAAATGAGGAAGCCGCAGGCAACGCCGTCAATGTCGAGAACGAGCTGTCGACGGCCCAGTTCGAAAGCGCGCAAATCATTGGCCGAACAACAACGCTTGTCGTAGCGACCGACAATATTGCCATCACGATCGAGGGCATAGACGGAGTTGAATTTCCGGCCGGTGGCCTCGTCATTGTGCACACAGCCGGTCACGACCCAAACACGATGCGCACGCGCGGCCGATCGGACCTTTTCCAGCGCCGCTTGAAGGGCCGCCCAGTCGAAGCCGGTCCAATCAGGCCAATTGGCAGAGCCATACCCGGACAGGGCACATTCCGGGAAATGGGCGACATCCGCGCCGGCCTCAGCCGCCGCTTCTATCAGCGACAGAATCTGCGTCGTATTCGCTGCAATGTCATGGCCGACAGGGATCTGGCACGTCGCCACGCGTAGTCGCTCCGGCGCCCCGACAGCCGACGGCCGTTTGTGCCAAGTGTAGGCGCCATCCCATTTCGCCATGCCAATACTCCCCTGCCTCCGACTCGATCAGGCAAGCAGTTTAGCAGAATCCGAAACGGCGGCGGAAAGCACATGCTTGCCACAGCGCTAGCTTTCGTATCCAATCTGGACGGTGAGCTCGCTACCCATGAAGGGGCGATCGGCCGGACCGCCCTGACCATGTCCCACGCTCCATTGCGCCGGCCAGACCATATGCTCGAGGCCGGTTGCGGAGGCTCCGTGGAATGAATTCCATCGGTGATCCCCGTGCATGCGATAGAGCATGCCGCCCGGTCCCATGCCGGCATGCAAGGCGATGTCGATATCGAAAGGCTGGCCGGGGATCAGATCGGGTCCGAACCAATAATGAGGGCTGCGGCCGGGCTTGCGGCCGAGAATCAGGGTCAAGGTCTGATGCGGGCCGCGCAGGCCGAGCCAAAGCGGCGCGATGATTTGAGGATCGAAGGCGGAGAAGAGCGTTTGCGCCGGTGCATGCGCCCCATCTGCCATGAACCCCGTAATCCGCAGTTCGACGACATGGTTCGGCCCTTTGGAGCCGCCGAAGCCTGCCGCATGCGATCCCGGCGACAGATTCTGCCAATTCTCGGCCGGCTTGAAAGGCCATTGCAGTTTCTCGCGAACCACGCCATCGGTGTCCAGCACCTGATAGCGAAACCCGTCCGCATCCAGCGCGGCCTGGATGCTATGCAGATATTCCACCTCCTCCGGCATCCGATGCGCAGTACCTGCCCCTGCCGTGCAGAGTTGCAGGACGCCACGATGAACCTGAACGTCGAAGGCGAGCATATGGCTGCAGACATAGGCAAGCACATCGGCTTCCACGAGAATATCCCAGAATCGCCCGGCATATTCGGGACCGATTTCGCGTTGGTAGGCACCGGAAAAGCCGTTGACCGGGAAGACCGGATGATGGCCGAGGACGATCTTGTGCCTGATATCGGCATGCTTCCTCAGCGTCGCCTCCAGCCATTCCGTCTCGACATGCCCCTCGCCGCCAAGACCTGTCCATAGCGTATGGACGAAAACAAGCAGAAGATCGCCGCGGCGGACCCAATAGGACAGTCCCTCCTGCCCCGGCGGCCCGTTTTCCGGCAGCTGAAGCACCTCGCGGAACACCCGCTCGCTCATCTCGTCATAGGTCGTGTGGTTGCCGGTGGTGTGCCAGAGCGGCGTCGCCTGCCGGTCGAGCCATGCCATTTCATGATCGAGCCAATGCCGCCATTGCGCCCGCAGCGCTTCCGGATCGGCCGTCAGCCCGATGATCTCGTCACCCGGAAACAGAATGAATTCCGGCGGCGGATCGAGCCGGCGCAAGACGGCGTTGACGGCAGCGAAGGTCCCTTCATGCAGGGCACCCGGAACGCCGGAGCAGGAATCGCCGTATAGCACGAAACGATGCCCCGGCCCTCTCGGCAAAAGGGAGGGAATAGCGCTGACGGACATGAGGCGACCTCCCCAAAAGCCACGGCCCTCGCCTCACAAGGGATGGCGAAGGCCGGAAGACATGAAGATTGGACTGGCGCTCGCTGGCGGCGCCTGCAAAAATCGACGCGCGCCGGTGGCGGCCGGCCTCTCCGAGCTTTCCGGAAAGGCCTTACACCTATCTCAGAGGAACTGATGCAGGCCAGGAACGGAGTTGACGACCTGGTCGACCACTTCGTCGCCGGCATGCTGGCGGGCGGTTGCGATCGTTTCCTTGGCGAGCGAGGTGATCTCGCCCATGCTGAGGCCGCTGCTCATCAATTGCTGGCCGAGCGCCATGAGGCCGCCACCGCCGCCAACGGCGCTAAGGAGGCCGCCGAGCAGGCCGCCGCCCGATGTTTCCTCGCCATTGTATTGCGCAACGAGATCAGACGCGCCTGGGATCGATTCGATCATCTTGGTGACGGGGCCATCCGGAGCCTCGCGTTGCAGAAAGCCAAGGATCATGCCAACGGCCTTCTCTGCGAGATCAGGAGCAATGCCGGCTTTGGTCGCGATCTGATCAATAACTTCGTTCACTTTGGCCTCCTGCCTTTTTACGACGTTAACGTCAACGTAACTGAACGGGCCAACCGACACAAGCCGCGCCGGACCTCGTTATACTACCAGAAACATAACCGTGACGCGAATGGTTGTCCCCGTTCAAGTCAGTTCTTATAACAGTGTCAGGACAAATCGATGAACGGTTCTGGCAACCTTTAAGCGTTGCTGTGCCGCCGCCCAAAGGGAGACGACACCATGCCGCAGCAGGATGGACAGATTTTCGTCGGCGCCAGCCGCAATCCGGACGAAAGCATCAACAAGGACGAATTCCTGACGCTGAAATTCGGCAACCGCCACGGCCTCGTCACCGGTGCGACAGGCACCGGCAAGACGGTGACGCTGCAGGTGCTGGCGGAAGGATTTTCCAAGGCCGGCGTGCCTGTGTTTTGCGCTGACATCAAGGGCGACCTCTCCGGCATCGCCGTCAAGGGCGAGGCCAAGGACTTCCTGCTGAAGCGAGCCGAGGAAATCGGCCTGTCCCCTTATGAATTCGATCAGTTCCCGGTCATTTTCTGGGACATCTACGGCGAAAAGGGCCACCGCGTGCGCACGACCATCGCCGAGATGGGGCCACTGCTGCTCGCGCGCCTGATGGACGCTTCGGAGGCGCAGGAGGGCGTGCTCAACATCGCCTTCAAGATCGCCGATGAAAACGGTCTGGCGCTGCTCGATCTCAAGGACTTCCAGGCGCTGCTGAATTATATGGGCGAAAACGCCAGCGAGCTTTCCAGCAAATACGGCCTGATCTCGAAATCGTCGGTCGGCTCGCTCCAGCGATCGCTTCTGGTGCTGGAGCAGCAGGGTGCTGAAAACTTCTTCGGCGAACCGGCGCTGAAAATTTCCGACATCATGCGCGTCAGCAACGACGGCTACGGACAGGTCTCGGTGCTGGCCGCCGACAAGCTGATGATGAACCCCCGCCTTTATGCCACCTTCCTGCTCTGGCTGCTCTCGGAACTCTTCGAGGAGCTGCCTGAGGTCGGCGATCCGGAAAAGCCGAAGCTCGTCTTCTTCTTCGATGAGGCGCATCTGCTCTTCAACGACGCGCCGAAGGTCCTCATCGAGCGTGTCGAGCAGGTTGTGCGCCTGATCCGCTCCAAGGGCGTCGGCGTCTATTTCGTGACGCAGAATCCGCTCGATGTGCCAGAAACGGTGCTGGCGCAGCTCGGCAATCGTGTGCAGCATGCGCTGCGTGCCTATTCGCCGCGCGAGCAGAAAGCCGTGCAGACCGCAGCCTCGACATTCCGGCCCAATCCCGCCTTCGACTGCACTGAAGTCATCACCACACTCGGCACCGGCGAAGCGCTCGTTTCGATGCTCGAGGGCAAGGGCGCGCCGTCGATCGTCGAGCGCACGCTGATCCGCCCGCCGTCAGGCCGTATCGGTCCCGTCAGCGATGCGGAACGTCGGGCCGTCATCAACGCCAGCCCGGTCGCAGGCTTGTACGACCAGACGATCGATCGCGAATCCGCCTATGAAATCCTGACCGAACGCGCGCGCAAGGCAGCCGCGCCGCAGAGCGATAATGCTGGTGATGGCTGGACACTCCCCGGCTTTGGCGGAGACAGCAACAAGACATCAAGCCGCGGCCGCTCCGGCTATCAGCGCGAGACGATCATGGAAGCGGCCTTGAAGAGCGTGGCGCGCACAGTCGCCACGCAGGTCGGCCGCGCGCTGGTCCGGGGGATTCTGGGAAGCTTGAAGCGGTAGAAGGGTACCCTCCCCTTGAGGAGGTCGCGGCAAAGCCGCGGGTGGGGGTGACATGCCGCAAACTTGGAGATCACCCCACCCAGGCCCTTTGGGCCGACCCTCCCCCTCAAGGGGAGGGTAGAGATCACCGTATCGGCGCGACCAGGGAGAAAAACGCTCCCTGCGGGTCGGTGGCTTGGACGATCCAGCTACCGCCGGGAACCTCCATCGGGCCGTTGACGATCGCGCCGCCGCCCTCGCTGATACGCGTGATCGCCGCATCGATCGCCGGCACGTTGATGTAGAAATTCCAGGCCGGCACCGGCATTTCCGCGGGCTTGGTCATGATGCCGCCGAAGTCCCGATCGCCGATCTTGAAGATCTTGTACGTGCCCATCGGGCCCATATCGAAGTCGGAACTCGATTCCCAGCCGAACATCTCGCAATAGAAATCGAAGGCCTTCTGGCCGTCGCCGGCATAGAGTTCATGCCAGCCGATATAGCCGGCAGCAGCGGGCTCCGACGGACCCCAATCCTGCCCGGGTAGTGGCGTGAAGATGCAGAAGGCGGCTCCATAGGGATCGGCCACCACAGCAAACCGGCCGATGCCCGGAATATCCGTCGGCTCGCGATAGACCTTGCCGCCCTTCGCGACGATGGTCTTGGCTGCCTCGTCGACGTTAGGCACGCCGATATAGCCGGTCCAGCAGGGGGGCGTCCCCATGGCCTTCGCCTCTTCAGGCAGCACCATCAATCCGGCGACGGGACCCGCACCGGCGCTGAACAGCGTGTAGGCCATGCCGACATCCGGCATGCCGGCGTCCTCTGCGTCCCAGCCGACAACCTTCCGATAGAAAGCCTCTGCCGCTGCCATGTCGGTGGTCATCAACTCGTACCAGACAAAATAACCCTTCTCAGCCATCGAATCTCTCCCTATTCGTTTGTGGCATTCGTCCAGCTCAATTTGAGCCGGTTGTCAGCGCGAGCCATCATCGCCGATGAAAGTGACGGCCGAACGATAATCGATCAATCGACCTGTTTGTTTCGCTGCAAGCAAGCGCTAGGTCTTACCTAAATACAAAACACAACATTTCGACCCCTGCTCCCACGGAATCATCAAATATCACAGTCCTGTAGCGTCTCAATGGCAGGAATGCGCCTTGGCGGTATCCTCATATTCATCATGACGACGAACGAAATTCATCGTGCTGCTTTCGTTGCGCCCCTTGGGTGCGCGATCAAGAATCATCAGCGTGCCGATCAACTCTTCGGGGCCGCGGGCATAGCTTGAATAGGTGTGGAAAATATTACCAACCTCGTCCTTGTAGAAAGCGCTGAGACCAGGCAGCTCGTCATTGCCTTCAGCCGAATCCATGGGCGTGAAATTGTAGAAGACCGTCTCGCCGGCAAGCTGCTCCTTCGAGAAGGAGACATGATAATCGAAGTTGAAGTCGTTGGCGAAGGACGATACCCAGGGGAAGTTCCAGCCCATCCGTTTTTTGTAGGCCTCCACCTTGTCGATCGGGGCACGGGAAACGACGACCAATGTGACGTCATGATGGTTGAGATGCACAAGCGTTCCATCGAGATGATCCGCGAGGAAAGAGCAGCCAGGGCATCCAGCCTCCCAATCCGGACCGAGCATGAAGTGATAGACGATCAACTGGCTGCGGCCATCGAAGAGATCGGCAAGCGATTTCCTGCCGGTCGGCGTATCGAAAACATAGTCTTTCTCTACCTTCACCCAGGGCAAAGCCATGCGCTCCGCATTGACGCGATCGCGCAAATGCGTTGCCTCCTTCTCGCTGGCAAGCAATTGACGGCGGGCCTCCAGCCATACGTCTCGGGAAACGACCTGGTTCATTGTTCCGCGCCCTCCTCCGGCGTTTTCCAGTTCCAAATCTTGACAAATATATTGATATCAATATTAATGAATCATGTCAAACGCGATCGAAATTCCCTTTGAAACTACCCTGTTGGTGCGTGACACCTGCCTTTGCCTGCATGTCCAGCGTGCGGCGCGAGCTCTGGCGCGACGTTTCGACGAGGCGCTGAGGCCGCTCGGGCTCACCAACGGGCAGTTTTCCCTGATGATGTCCTTGAACAGGCCGGAGCCCGCGCCCATGGGTCCTGTCGCGACACTGCTTGCAATAGATCAGACGACGTTGACGGCAGCCTTAAAGCCGCTGGAGCGGCGCGGATGGGTGAATATCGTGCCCAATCCCAGGGATCGCCGCGCCCGCCTGCTCACCCTCACACCATCAGGCAAGGCGATGCTCGCCGCCGCCGTGCCGATCTGGAAGGCAACGCATGCGGCCTTGGAAGAGCGTCTGCCCGATGGTAATGGCGACCGGTTGCGGAGTGACCTGGCGGCATTGCTCTGAGCCGTTATCCCGCCAGACGGGGATCGCTGCCAAAATCCCTCCGTTCGAAGCCGATACGGCGCCTGGGGAATTCGCACAGCGCCTGAACACCGGCTCGCGACAGCCTGATGCGCCAGGTCTGTCGTTCCACAGGTTCGCGCGCCGCGAAGGCTTTGGCGGTTAGAAGCGCTATGTTTCTGCCGCCTTGCGGATCCCGGACCGAGCGATAGAGGATCGCCTCGATGCCCCCTGCGCGCGCTGCCTCGGCAAGCGATTGACATGCCTCGTAATTGACCGGATCGGTCCATTGCCGCAGGTCGCGATCCAACGGCGGCCTTGTCAGATCGATCGCCGCCTTCGTCTCGATCGCCGCGGCAAAGGCAGTATATTCCGCAGCATTGGTGGGCAGTGGGGTATCCGGGGAATCGCGGAAGAAGAGCAGCCGATAGAAGCTCATTTCCGCTAGGGACGTCTCCACCTGTTCGGAGGCGTAGAAAACGCCGAGCGTGCGGCCGGCACGGCGGAAGCGGGAACCGTGCGGATAGATCGCGCCATAGCGAAAGGGCGTGGCGAGCAGATAGTCGAGCCCGGCACATTCCGGCGGCAGGACCGGTTTGCTTTCTTCCAGAAGATTTTCGAGGAGCGCCTGCTCTTCCAGCGTATCGACCAGTTTCAGCGTCGAGACCTGATGCTGCGATTCCACCAGCCGCCAATAACGGCCGGAAATTGCCCCCGCCTCAGATGAGAGCGCGGCGGGCGTCCAGATAGGCAAGGACATCGGTCAAACCAGAAATAGAGGTGATCTTATCTTGCGGCGCGGCGCCAAGGGCGAGATTGCCGTTGCGCAGCCATTGACGCGCCACCATCTCATCGCCGCCCACAATGGCATCGAGCGAGCGAAAGAGACGAACGAAAAGCACGGCAAGTTCGAATGGCTTGCTGTCACGCTCCAGAAGGTGATCCTGCCGTTTCATGCGCGAGACGGTCGCCTCGGAAACGCCGATCACCGCAGCCAATATGCGCGCATTCAATCCCAGCCGCTCGGCGGCATTGACAACCGCCTTGGTGATGACGACAGCCTCACCAGGCGCCGAATGACCTACTATTTGAGCTTTTGCCATCGCCTTATCCTTTCCTGAGAAAATATATAGCATATTTCTTGCAAAAGAAAAGGAGCGGCAAGCAAAAAGCTCACCGCTCCCAATTTTGATTTGTCCGCCTCTCACGGCCGCGTGAGAGGATTTCGTTTTAGGCGACCGTGACCGGCACTTCGGTCGACGTGCGCAGGGCGTGGCTATAAGGGCAGACGATGTGGGCGGCGGCGGCGAGCTTCTCAGCCTCGGCCTTGTCCATGCCGGGAATGTGGACGGACAGAGACACCTCGATGCCGAAGCCGCCGCCGTCCGCGCGCGGGCCGATGCCGACAGTCGCGGTCACCTTGGCGTCTTCCGGAATCTTGACCTTCTGCTGGCCTGCCACAAATTTCAAAGCGCCGAGGAAGCAGGCAGAATAGCCAGCCGCAAAGAGCTGCTCGGGATTGGTGCCGGTAGCGCCATCGCCGCCGAGTTCCTTCGGCACAGTCAGCGTGACGTCGAGGACGCCATTTTCGGAAACAGCGCGGCCAGCGCGGCCACCGGTGGCGGAAGCTTTGGTGGTGTAGAGAATAGGCATGTCATCTCTCCTTCGGGTTGGATGTCGATTTTATATATCACGATTTAATCGTGCGCAATATATATTTTTGCAATTTGATTTTGCAAAGTGAATTTGTGACAATGCACCCAACAAGAAAAATGGCGGAGCAGCAATGACGGACAAGCCAAATGGGCAAAGCATGATCCCCGACGAAGAAAAGCGGCTTGAAAGGCAGCTTTGTTTTGCCGTCTACAGCGCCGCACATGCCTTCAACCGTGCTTACAAGCCGATCCTCGATCGCGTCGGCCTCACCTATCCGCAATATCTCGTCATGCTCGTGCTGTGGGAAAAGGGTCGCCTTTCGGTCAAGACCATCGGCGAAAAGCTGGATCTTGATTCCGGCACACTGTCGCCCCTGTTGAAGCGATTGGAGCAGGCTGGCCTGATCAGCCGCACGCGCGACCCGAAGGACGAGCGGCAGGTGATCATTTCACTGACGGAGAAGGGTACCGGTATGAAATGCCAGGTCGGCACCATCATGGACGCCATCGGCGAGGCCACCGGCTGCGACATGACTGAAATCGCCAATCTGCGCGACCGGCTACAGCAATTGAAGACCAATCTGACGGCCGAGTGAGCGGCGGCTGCCTTAGGTCATCTCGCCCGCCCGTTCGGTAGGATAGATGGGCGAGGAAGGACGCCCGCATTCGTGGCGTCCCTGTTGCGACAATAACCCGACGTTAAGACGTCACCAGGATCGGCGCGCGTTCCGGCACGCGATCATAGAGATCGATGACGTCCTGGTTCAGCAGACGGACGCAGCCGGAAGAAACGGCCTTGCCGATGGAGCGCCAGTCCGGGTTGCCGTGCAGGCGATAAAGCGAATCCTGCTTGCCCTCGAAGATATAGAGAGCGCGCGCGCCGAGCGGGTTCTTCAGGCCCGGATCCATGCCGCCATTGGCGATGGAGAACTTGACGAGCTCCGGCTGGCGGGCAACCATTTCGTCCGGCGGGTTCCAACGCGGCCACTTCTTGCGCCACTGAATGACGCCGCGGCCCTGCCAGGCAAAGCCTTCGCGACCGACGCCGATGCCGTAGCGCATCGCCGTGCCGCCCTGCTCGGTGACGTAGAGCATGCGCTGGGTGGTATTGACGATTACACTGCCCGGCGCTTCGCCTGTGGGATCGACGACGCGCTGGCGATAAAAGCGCGGATCGATCTGCTGATAGGGAATCGCCGGGAGATGGAAGCCGCTATCGTCCATGGCCGCATAGATCACGGCTGGATCCGGTTGCTCACCGTCATAGCTGGAGAGCCAGGTACGGAACGGCCTGGGCGCGCCGGTATATTGCACCGGGCTGACGACAGGGCCGTTGTCGATGGTGGAGGCACAGCCGGCGAGCGTCGAGACGGCACCGATGCCAGCAAGGGCGAGGAAATTACGTCGGGAAAAGGATGAAGGCAGGCTCATGTCGACAGCATCGTTCCTATTGAAGGGAAGCAAGAACCCGCAACAAAAAGCTGATTCGGCTGCCCCGAGGTTCGCAGAGACAGGAGCAAAACTAAAGAGCGCAGCCGAGCACGGCTATCGCACTTATGCAACATCACGAAAATTTGTGGTAAATTACCGCTACAAAACGACGATTTCCGCTTTGTCGGGCACGCGGTTATATAAATCCATCACATCCTGGTTGAGCATGCGCACGCAGCCGGAGGATGCTGCCTTGCCGATCGACTGCCAATCCGGCGTGCCATGGACACGGTAAAGCGTGTCCTTGCCATTCTGATAGATGTAGAGCGCACGCGCGCCGAGCGGATTGGTCGGCCCCGGATTCATGCCGCCGCGCTCGGCCGAAAGCGGCCTCATCTGCGGTTCGCGGGCAACCATTTCGGCGGGCGGCGTCCAGCGCGGCCATTTCTGCTTCGACTGAATGACGCCCCTGCCATGCCAGGCGTAACCTGCCGCACCGAGGCCTACGCCATAGCGCATCGCCTTGCCGCCCGGCTCGATGAAATAGAGATAGTGGCTTCTGGTATCGACGACGATCGTACCGGGCCGCTCGTTGGTCGTGTAGTCCACCTCCTGCCGCAGGAAGCGTGGATCGATGCGCTTGTAGGGGATCGCCGGCAGCGTGAAATCGTCCTCGTCTCGCTGCGCATACATGGCCTGATGCACCGGATTGAAGGTCGGCAGACCATAGGTCTGATGGAATTGCGTGCGGAAGAGATCGCGCGATTGCGGCACGGGCTGCACCGGCAGGCGCCGCACCTTCTGCGGATCGATGCCTTCGGGCCGATAGAAGACCGGTGACGTTTCCTGCACGAACCGATCAGGATCGGTCGCACCGGTATCGGGAATGACGCTGCAAGCGGACAATGTCGCCAAAGCGCTAGCGGCAAGCAGGTGGCGGGAAACGGGCAGCAGATCGGCCATCATCGGAAACCAGTTGGAACACACGTCGGGTCGGCGGCATGATGACCGGCGCGGCTGGAGCGAGGCTGGCGTCACGGGCGAAGATATTGCACGGATTGGCCAAACTCCTGTTTTCCCCCGCGACATCATGGGCTAGACCATTGCGGGACGGAGGATGGCATGAATATCGACAGTCTCGACCCGAACATCTTCGCTGGAGCCGATCGCAAGACATGGCTCAAGCTGGTGGAACGGGCGCTGAAGGGTAAGGATTTTCAGGAAACGCTGGTCTCGCAAACCGATGACGGCATCGCGATCGAACCACTCTACGAGCGCCGCCGCGATTGCGCGCCGCTATCGCGCGGACGAGCCGATCTCCCCTGGACAGTCACCCAGCGACTGGACGATCCCGACATGGATCGTGCCCTGCAACAGCTCGATGACGATCTTGCCAACGGTGCAAGCGGGATTTTACTCGTCTCCAAAACCTCGGTCTCAGGCTTCGGCACCGGAATCGACACGGAGAGGGAGGCGCTCGCCAACCGGCTTGTCACGGTGATGTCGGGCAAGAATGTCTCGCTGCGCCTCGATGGCTTCACTCCCGACACCGCGAAGACTCTGATCGCTGCCTTCGGAGAAAAACCGCCCGCGGCGCTGCATCTTGGCCTTGACGCTTTCTCGATGGGCGACAAACAGGCCGAGACAGCAAGGGACATTCGCCGTTTGTCCGAACAGAAGCTGCCCGGCACCACCGTCAATGCAGACGGCCGCTCAGTCCACAATGCCGGCGGAACCGAGGCGCAGGAGCTGGCGGTCATGGCCGCAAGCCTCGCAGGCCATCTGCGGTCGCTGGATGAGGTGGGACTTTCACCGGAGGCCGTTCTGGCCGCAACGAGCCTCTGCCTTTCAGCCGACCAGAACCAATTCACGACCATGGCCAAGGTCCGTGCCGCGCGATTGATCTTCAGCCGCATCGCCGAGGCCTGCGGCGCCTCCGATCCGCAGCCCGCGCATATCTTCATGGAAACGAGCTATCGCATGCTCACGACGCTAGATCCGGAGACCAACATTCTGCGCAATACGATCGCGGTCTTTGCGGCGGGCACCGGCGGCGCCGACGAAATCGCCGTGCTGCCGCACAGCCTGACGCATGGCATCCCCGATCCGCTGGCGCGGCGCCTGGCGCGCAATACGCAGACGATTCTGATCGCCGAAAGCCATCTCGACCATGTCGCCGATCCCGCCGCCGGCGCCGGCGGCATCGAGGCGCTGACGGACGCTCTTGCCGAAAAGGCATGGGAGATCTTTACCGGCATCGAACGCGACGGCGGATTGGCGAACGTCATCGCCAGCGGCCGGCTGGCGGCGATGGTTGCCGAGGCGCGCGCAAGCCGCATCGCCAAGCCGATTGTCGGAACCACATTGTTTGCGATGAAGGCGGACCGGCCGGTTGCGGTCTTGGGGCCGCTGGGTCCGCTCGTTGGCGGGATGGGGCTGACGCCGATACGGCTGGATGAAGGATTGGGGGCATGAGAACGATCATCGAATTCGTCGCAGCTGGGCGTAACGCAGGCTCGGCATTCGCGGAGGTACCGGCCGCATGACCCTGATTCCCGATTTCGCCAATATCCCCTGGGCAAAGCCGCAAGCCAAGACACGCACGACAAGCGCGCCGGCCTGGGACACGCCGGAAGGGATCGCCGTCAAGCGCAGCTACGGTGAGAGCGACCTCGCCGGCTTGCATTTCCTCGATACCCATCCGGGCGCCGCCCCTTTCCTGCGCGGGCCCTATCCGACCATGTATGTCCAGCAGCCCTGGACCATCAGGCAGTATGCGGGCTTTTCCACCGCCGAGGAATCCAACGCCTTCTATCGCCGCAATCTTGCCGCCGGACAGAAAGGCCTCTCCGTCGCCTTCGATCTCGCCACCCATCGCGGCTATGACAGCGATCATCCGCGCGTGGCGGGCGACGTCGGCATGGCAGGCGTCGCGATCGATTCCATCCTCGACATGCGCCAGCTCTTTGACGGTATACCGCTCGACGAGATGAGCGTGTCCATGACTATGAACGGCGCCGTGCTGCCCATCATGGCGCTCTATATCGTCGCGGCGGAGGAACAGGGCGTTTCCGAGGACAAGCTTTCCGGCACGATCCAGAACGATATCCTCAAGGAGTTCATGGTCCGAAACACCTATATCTATCCGCCGCAGCCTTCGATGCGGATCGTTTCGGATATTTTCAGCTACACCAGCCAGCGCATGCCGAAGTTCAACTCCATCTCTATCTCCGGCTACCACATGCAGGAGGCCGGTGCGAGCGCGGATCTGGAGCTCGCCTATACGATCGCCGACGGCATAGAATATGCACGGGCCGGGGTCGCTGCCGGACTGGACATAGACAGCTTCGCCCCCCGCCTCTCCTTCTTCTGGGCAGTCGGCATGAACTTCTTCATGGAAGTCGCCAAGATGCGCGCCGGCCGCCTGATCTGGGCCGCGCTGATGCAGAAGAATTTCGCGCCGAAGGACCAGAAATCCCTGGCGCTCAGGACGCACAGCCAGACCTCCGGCTGGTCGTTGACGGCGCAGGATCCGATGAACAACATCATCCGCACCATGGTCGAGGCCATGGCGGCGACGCAGGGGCATACGCAGTCGCTCCACACCAATTCCTTCGACGAGGCGCTGGCGCTGCCGACCGATCATTCGGCCCGCATCGCCCGCAACACGCAGATCCTGCTGCAGAAGGAGTCCGGCACATCAGGCATCATCGACCCCTGGGGCGGCTCGGCCTATGTCGAGCGGCTGACCCATGATCTTGCAGCCCGCGCCCTTGCCCATATCGAGGAGGTCGAGGCGCTCGGCGGCATGGCGAAGGCGATCGAGAAGGGCATTCCGAAGCTCAGGATCGAAGAGGCGGCCGCACGCACGCAGGCACGCATCGACAGCGGCCATCAGATCCTCGTCGGCATCAATTTTTCAAGGCCGGAAAAGGACATCGAAGTCGACGTGCTCAAGGTGGACAATTCCGAGGTGCGCGCCCGGCAGCTCTCGAAATTGCAGCAATTGAAGGGCACGCGCGAGACGGCTGCGGTGGAAACCGCCTTGGATGCTCTGGCAGACGCCGCGCGCAACGGCACCGGCAATCTGCTCGACTTCGCGGTCAAGGCGGCGCGGGCGAGAGCGACGGTTGGCGAAATTTCGCTGGCGCTGGAAAAGGCCTATGGCCGGCACGTTGCCAAGATCAGGACCATTTCGGGCGTCTATCGCCAGGAAGTCGGCGATGCCGACCCAGCATTCAACAAGGCCGTCGCCAAGGTCGAAGCCTTCCGCAAGGCGCGTGGCGAGAAACCCCGCATCCTCATCGCCAAGATGGGCCAGGACGGTCACGATCGCGGCCAGAAGGTCATCGCAACAGCGTTTGCCGATCTCGGCTTCGATGTCATCGTCGGCGCGATGTTCCAGACACCGGAGGAAGTGGCCGATGTCGCCGTCCGTGAAGGTGTTGATATCCTCGGCGCATCATCACTGGCTGCAGGCCACTTGACGCTGGTGCCGGAGCTGAAGGAAGCGCTCGCCCGCCGCCATGCCGGCAATATCCTGATCGCCGTCGGCGGCGTCATCCCGCCCCAGGATTTTGCAGCGCTGGAGGCCGCCGGCGCGGACGCGATCTTCCCGCCCGGAACGGTGATCGCGGAAGCGGCGGCGGCACTGATCGAAAGACTGATGGCATAGCCGATACATAGTGCGGTGCAGCGTTTCACGAACTCGCCGAACCGCTCTACGCGTTGCTCTGAGGCAATTCCGGACGGAAAACCGCTGTGCATTTTTCCTGGAATTACTGTTAGGCGGCCACGCTCTCGAAGAACCGGATGCTTTGCTCGATCTCGCCCGGCAGCGCGGAATTGTGGCTGCCCGGCATGGTTTCCATGTCCATCTTCACGCCGCCCGCCGTCGCCCGCTTGGCGAGCAGAGCGAGCCGAGAGTCGAAATGAGCCTCCTCAGTGCCGTGAAACAGCTTCATCGGGCATTTGAAGTTGTGCGCATAGCAGAGCGGCGAGCGCATCTGATATTCGCGCGGGTTCTTGGTATTGAAGCGGATATCCTGCGGATAACGGCTGAAGAAGGCATAAGCATCCGGATTGCCTGATATCGGCGCGGCCGCGCGGAAGCGCCTGGTCGACATGGCAACGAGCATTGTCAGCGTACCCCCCACGCTATGTCCAGCCAGGAACATGCGATGCGGGTCGACGCCGGGCAGATGCCGCAGCCGGTTGGAAGCGGCCAGCACATCCGAAACCTCGTCATAAAACCCGGAGAAATTGCCCTTCTGGCCGTTTTCACCCCGCATCGAAGGGATCATGACGACGTAGCCAGCCTCGATATAAGGCTTCATCAGCTGCCAATGACCCTGGCCGATCGCGTTGCCGCCATGCAGGAAAAGCACGGCCGGTTTCGGCTTGGCCGTTCGCGTGTAGCGGGAAACCCAGGCGACGAGCTCCAACTCGCTGCCGACGCCGCTACGATAGAAAAGCTGGTCGGCGGTCGACGGCGTCACCAGCGGTTCGTATATGTCAGGAGCAGGCCCCTTGCTCAGCAGATCCGTGCGGAACAGGTGGCGCTCCTTGGCATAATCGCCCGACAGCAGCGGCGGCGCATCCGCTGCCTTTTCCTCATTCTTTGCGACGGCGCTCTTGCCATCGGCAGGCTTAGGTCCGGCCGTGCTGTCATCGGCAGCCCTAACGATGTTGGGAGCGAAAAGCGCGGCGGCGAGGCCGGCAAGAACGCCGCGGCGATTGGGACGGAATGTGTTGTCGTCAGACATGGTCATAGGCTCTGTCCAATTATCCCGGCGCAGTTCAAAATTGCACGGGTTGAAAGGCAGGGCCAACTCACATTGTGGTGGGGAATCGCCCTCACCTATTCATCAACAGCGGGAGCCTTCGCGTCAATCAGTGCGATCAAACTTTCTAGCCGATCCGCCTCATAGGGCGGCTTGTCCGGCCGAAGCCTGGCAATGCGGGGAAAACGCATCGCAACACCGGATTTATGACGGGTGGAGCGGTTTATCCCCTCGAAGGCGACTTCGAGAACGAAGCCGAAATCGCGATCGGCGCGCACCGCCCGCACCGGACCGAAGCGATCGACCGTATTGTTGCGAACGAATTTGTCGAGCACTTCGAGCTCGGCATCGGTGAAACCGAAATAGGCTTTGCCGACGGGCACCAGCTGCTCGCCCTCCGGCGTCATCGACCAGACGCCGAAGGTGAAGTCGGAATAATAGCTTGAACGCTTGCCATGACCGCGCTGCGCGTACATCAGCACGGCATCGACATTGTAGGGGTCGCGCTTCCATTTGAACCAAGGGCCTTTGGCCCGTCCGGCAAGATAGGCGCTGTCCCGGCGCTTGATCATCACGCCTTCGATCACCGGATCGGGCGGCGAGGCGCGCAGCCACTCCAGTTCCTCCCAGGAGGTGAACTCGACAAGGGGCGAAAGATCGAAGCGGTCATGGGGTGCCGCCTCGACGATCTCAGCCAGCCGTTCGCGCCGATCGAGAAAGCTGCGGCCGCGCACATCCTCCTCGCCGTCGAACAGCAGATCGTAGGCGCGGATGAAGGCAGGATATTCCTCCAGCATCTTCGGCGTGGCCGTCTTGCGGTTAAGGCGCTGCTGCAGGTCTGAAAAGCTGCGCGTCGGGTTGTTGGAGCGCACCGTGCCGCCGATCAGCAGCTCGCCATCCATGACGCCTTCGAAGCTCATCGCATCGACGATGTCGGGAAAGGCGCCGGAGATATCGTCGCCGGAGCGGGAATAGAGCTTGCTCATGGACCCGGCACGCGAAAGCTGGACGCGGATGCCGTCCCATTTCCACTCGGCTGCGAAATCCTTAGGATCTAGCCCATCGAGATCGCCTGGCTCGACCGGATTGGCGAGCATGACGGAATGGAAGATCGCCGGCGTCGCCAGCACCGGCCGCTCTGCCCGCCCTTCAAGCCAGCGGAACAGGCTCTCATAGGGTGGCTGCAGACCATGCCACAGGGTTTCGATTTCGGTCACGTCCCTGCCGCTGAGCTCTGCCAGTGCCTGCTTGGCGAGCCGGGCCGATACCCCGATGCGCAAGGCGCCGGTGGCGAGCTTCAGGAAGGCGAAGCGGCCCGAGGTATCCAGCCGATCAAGCAGGTCTCGAACGAAGCTGCGCACCTCGGTACGGCCAAGCGCATTCATGCCGCGGACGACCTCGCCGAGCCTGGGCTGCTCGCCGGCCGGGCGCACGATGTCGCTTTCCTTGTCCCAGACCAGCGATATGGTCTCGGCGAGATCGCCGACATAGTCGTAGGAATAGCGGAACAGCACGTCGTCCATGCGCTCCAGCACGAGTTCGCGCAGCATCGCGGGCTTGACGTTGCGAACCTCGAGCGTGCCGGCGATGGCGGCGAGACCATAGCCGCGATCGGGGTCCGGCGTGTCGCGGAAATAATCGGTCAACAGCTTCAGCTTGCCGTTGCGGCTCGGCGTCAGCACCAGGCGGTCGAGAAGATCGGCAAAGGCTTTCATCAATCGCCCTCGTCTTCATAGCCGATGAGATGCAAAGGCTTCGCCGCAATACCCTGCAGCTCGCACCAGCGGACGAGTGCTTCCTCGCGTCCGTGGGTGACCCAGACCTCGCCCGGCTTCAATTCGGAAATCGTCTCCGTCAGCTCCGGCCAATCGCAATGATCTGAGATGACGAGCGGCAGCTCGACGCCGAGCTGCTTGGCACGCTGGCGCACCAGCATCCAGCCGGAGGCAAAGGCCGGCAGCGGATCATGAAACCGCCTTGCCCAGCGATCGGAAAATGCCGATGGCGGGCCGACGACCACGGCGCCCTGGAAGATCGACTGATCGCGGCTCTCGACCGTTGCCGGCCGCAACTCGCCGAGCACAATGCCCTGACTGATGTAGTAATCGCACAGGGTCTCGAGCGCGCCGTGAATATAGATCGGCTCGTCGTAGCCGGCATCACGCAGCAGCCGGATGACGCGCTGCGCCTTGCCAAGCGCATAGGCGCCGATCAGATGGGTCCGCTCCGGGAATTGGCGAAGGGAAGCCAGAAACTTCTGCGTCTCTTCCATCGGGTCGGGATGGTGGAACACCGGCAGCCCAAAGGTAGCCTCGGTGATGAAGACATCGCAGGGAACGGGTACATAGGCGGCGCAGGTCGGATCCGGCCGGCGCTTGTAGTCTCCGGAGACGACGATCCGCAGCCCATCCTTCTCCACCGCGATCTGCGCCGAGCCGAGAACATGACCCGCCGGATGGAACCGCACCTTAACCTCGTTGATCGTCACCTCCTCGCCAAAGCCGACCGCCTGTTCCGAGCCGGCAAAGCCGGTGCCGTAACGAATACGCATGATATCCAGGGTCTGGCGTGTGGCGAGCACATGGGTATGGCCGGAGCGGGCATGGTCGGAATGGCCATGCGTGACGAGCGCCCGTTCGACCGGCTGCACGGGGTCGATATAGAAGCCGCCGATCGGACAGAACAATCCCTCGGGCGCTGGATAAAGCAGTTGTTCTGGTCTCATGGATGAAAGGATAGCGTGATTTGCGCGATTATGTAGCGATGACACCAGCTTTTTGATCGAATTTGCCTTCATGCTGTCGATCGGGCAGATCGAACACCAGCACATCCTCGCTATACGGCTTCGCCTTCGCAACGACGACGCCGTTGGGATCGACGATCGCTGAGCTGCCATAACTGAGCCAGCCGTCGTCGTTGCTGCCGACGACATCCGACGCCATGACCCAACATCCTGAATGCTTGGCGCATGTCTGCAGGCCTGATATGCCCGGCCTGTGCCACATCTCCGCCTTGTGCGGGCGAAGCATCAGGTTGACAGGATTGCAGATGAGGCCGGCACCCTTTCTGGCAAGCCGGGATGCCGTGTAGGGATATCTGAGGTCGGCACAGATATTGATGCCGAAGCGCCAATCGTCCAATGCCCAGGTAGGAAAATCCGTTCCCGGCGTGCAGCCGCTCTCAAGGGGATGCGCCTTGGCATAGACCCCGATTATATGACCTGCCTTGACGACGATCGCGCTGTTGTAGATCGCCTCCCCTCGCCGCTCGAAAAGCCCGATGACCGCGGTCGTCCTTGCCGATGCGCAGCGACCAATCAAGGTATTCAGGGCGGGATCATCGAGAGAGAGGGCGCGCCGCCTGGCAATCGCCTTGTTGTAGCTGTGTCCCTGAAGGTAGCATTCGGGAAAAAGGGCGAGGTCGATGCCTTGTGCTTCCGCCCATGCCACATCGCGCGCCAGCACCTCCGTCGTCCGATCGACGGCGTCGAAGAGTGCCATACGTTGAAAGGCTGCGATCCGCATGTGGCACAGCTAGCATGCGCCGCGATTCGCCCACAGCGCGAACCGATCGAATTCCAGCCATCGTCCGAGCCGGATCGGTAAACGAAACGATAAGCGTGCGGCCCGACGCCCAGGAGGAAAGCGTCCAAGTCACAGATTCGGCGTCGCATGCGTGCCAAAACGGGACAGATGCGCGTGGCACGATTTCTGCTTGATGAGTGCTATTTCGGGAGTCCGCAATGATCCAGCGCCGCGCCTTCATCGCCTCTGTGGCGGCTTCTGCCGCCGCCGGCCTGTTTGCGCCCCGCCTTTTTGCTGCGCCGCTTGCCGGGATGAACGGCGCCGCGCTGCGCGGCCCGATCGACGCCATCGCCTACAAGGCGACGCCGGGCACGAGCGACATCAAGAGCGGCAAGCTGCAGGCGATGATCGACAGTGCCGCGCGCAACAACGTGCCTCTCCTCCTACCGCCGGGCAACTACACCGTCTCGAACCTGACGCTGCCTGATAATACTCGCATAACCGGCGTGCCCGGCGCCACGCGCCTCGTCTATGGCGGCGACGGCCACCTGATGAACGCCGATAAGGCCAGGCGCGTCGAGCTTTCCGGCATCGTCTTCGATGGCGGCAATCGCTGGCTTGCCGACTATGCCGGTGGTCTCCTGCAATTCACCGGCGTCGACGAGGTGCTGATCGACAATTGCTTGATTGCCGGCAGCCGCAAGCATGCGCTGCAACTGGAGCGCTGCGGCGGCCGGATCGAGCGCAGCCGCATCTCCGGCGCCGCCGAGGCCGGCATCTACTCCGTCCAATCGGCCGGATTGACGGTCACAGGCAATAGCGTCGAGGATTGCGGCAATGGCGGCATCCTCATCCATCGCTGGGAGAAGGCCGAGGACGGCAGCAGCGTCACTGACAACCGCATAGCCCGCATCGGCGCCAATGGCGGCGGCACCGGCCAGAACGGCAACGGCATCAACGTCTTTCGGGCCGATGATGTTCTGGTTTCCGGCAACCGCATTGCCGATTGCGCCTTCACTGCGATCCGCGCCAATTCGGCATCGAACGTCCAGATATCGGTCAATCAATGCCTGCGCTCCGGCGAGACGGCAATCTTCTGCGAATTCGAATTCCAAGGCGCCGTCATCAACAACAACCTGATCGACGGCGCGGCAAACGGCATTGCCGTCGCCAATTTCGACAAAGGCGGTCGGCTCGCCACCGTGACGGGCAATATTGTCCGCAACCTGTCGCTAACGGCGCCTTACACTCAGGAAAGCGGTTTCGGCATCGGGATATCGGCCGAGGCCGACACGCTGATTGCCGATAACGTCATCGAAAACGCCCCGCTTTGGGGCCTGAAACTCGGCTGGGGGCCTTATCTCCGCAACGTCGTCGCGACGGGCAACATTATCCGCCATGCCGGCATCGGCTGCGTCGTATCGGTAGCGGATGGCGCCGGCTCGGCGCTCATCTCAGACAATCTCTTCCAGGAGATGGAGAAAGGCGCGATCATGGGTTTTCGCTGGGACAAGCCAGCTTCCGGCGATCTGGCGGCGGGAAACGGCGAGTTCCCGCAACTGACTATCGAACGTAACAGGGTCGTCTAGGCCTCTCGCCAGTTCGGCGGTCGCTTTTCGAAGAAGGCGGCAACGCCCTCCTTTGCCTCCTCGCTCTCCCACGCATCCGCCAATTGCTCGACAACGTGATCGATCATGCCATCGGTAATCGGCCTGCCGACCGAGCGAGCCAGCGCCTTGGCGCGGGCTGCAGCTTGCGGAGACGCGGCAAGGAAATGGCGGACTTCCGCTTCGACGGCCTCGTCCAGCGCCTCCTCGGGGACGACACGGGAAAGCAGGCCGGCGGCATGCGCTTGCCAGGCATCGATGATCTTGCCCGAGAGGAAGAGCGGACGGGCATTCGCCTCGCCGATGCGGGCCACGACATAGGGGCTTATGGTGGCGGGGATGATGCCGAGGCGGACCTCCGTCAGACCGAAGCGTGCCGTGGACGCGGCAATCACCAAGTCACACACGCTGAGGATGCCGATGCCACCACCGAAGGCATTACCGTGGACACGCGCGACCAGCGGCTTGGGCAATTCGTTCAATGCCTTGAAAAGCATGGCAAGCCGGCGAGCCTCAACCATGCGCCCGGCGCGCGTTGCGTCGAATTGGGCGCGCATCCAACCGAGATCGCCGCCAGCGCAAAAGCTTTCCCCCTCGCCTGCAAGCACGACGACGCGGACAGTTTTGTCGTGGCCGAGATCATGGATTGCAGCGGTCAAGTCATCGATCATCTCTGCCGACAGGGCATTGTGCTTTTCCGGGCGCGCCAGCGTCAGCTGGGCGACACCACGCTCATCGACAAGGACATGGATCGTTTTCGATATCATGCGGCACTCCTCAGGCTTCGCGCGAAGGCAGCGGCTCGGCCGAGCTTCTCTTCGTCAAGGCCGGTCCGGAAGCCGCGCGAAACCAGATAGTCATGCACGGCCACCGTATCGACATTGCCTTTTGCGCCAGGTGCGAAGGGGCAGCCGCCGAGGCCGCCGGCGGCGGCATCGAACACCCGCAAGCCGCGCTCCAGGGCAACAGCGATATTGTCGAGCGCGCGCCCGGACGTATCGTGAAAATGGCCGGCGAGTGCTGCGACGGGAAGTTCGGCCAGAACCGCCGCGAGCATTCTGTCGACGGCCTCCGGCGTTCCCTTGCCGATCGTATCGCCGAGGCTGATTTCATAGCAGCCGAGCGCCCGCAATTGCCAGGCAACATCGGCAACCTTCTCCGGCGATACCGGGCCTTCATAAGGGCATTCGACGACGCAGCTGACATAGCCGCGCAGAGGAAGGCCGTGATCGCGGCTCGCGGCCGCCACCGGCCGGAAGCGCTCGATGCTCTCGGCTATGGAGCAATTGATATTGCGCATGGAGAATGTTTCTGAAGCAGATGCAAAGATCGCCACTTCGTCGGCACCGGCCGCAAGTGCCGCCTCGAAACCCTGCATGTTCGGCGTCAGCGCCGCATAGCGCACACCTGGTCTACGCTCTATCCCGGCCATTACGGTGGCGGCGTCGGCAAGCTGCGGCACCCATTTCGGGCTGACGAAGCTGGTGACCTCGATGCGCTCGAAACCGCAATCGGAGAGCAGGTTCACCAGCTCGATCTTTCTTGCCGTATCGATGGGTTGCTTTTCGTTCTGCAGACCGTCACGCGGAGCCATCTCGACGATCGTGACATGGTCGGAGGGCTCTTCAATCATGCCATATCCTCCGGGCGGAGCAACAGAAGGACGGCGCTCTCACTGGTCTGATCGCCCTCGCCGACATGCAGGCTCTCCACGACGCCATCGCGCATAGCCGTCAGCGTCAATTCCATTTTCATGGCCTCCATGATGATCAGCGCCTGCCCCTTGGCCACCGCCTCGCCCTCGCGGACGCGGACGATCTTGACGAGGCCCGGCATCGGGGCGATCAGTCGATCGCCGCCGGCGGTCGCCTCTTCGCCGCCGTCCAGCGGATCGAGCCGATGGAAATGATGCGTGCGCCCGTCGAGGAACAGCGTCATGCCATGCGATGCCTCGAAGATATCGACGCTCGACTGCCGGCCGTCGATCTCGACGCGACGGACACCATTGCCATCTGCCATGAGGCGGACCGGAATGGTGCGGTCATCGAAGGCGACGCTGAAAAGCTGCCCGCCTTTTGCGATCACGCGGCAATTCGTCTGCTCGCTGCCGAAATGCAGCGTCACGGGCCGGCTCATTTCGCCCCAGAGCTGCCAGGCGCCGAGCGCATGCCAGGGATCACTTCCATCGAGCCGGGCAAAGCCGCCTGCCTCGACAATGGCTGCAATAGCGAGCGCCGCATCGTCAGGCTGTTGCGCCGATGTCAGGGTCTCCGCTTCCCGGTCGATCAGCCCCGTATCCGGACGGCCGGCGCAGAAATCCGGCTGGCGGCTGAGGCGAATGAGGAAATCGAGATTGGTGGTGGCTCCCGCCACCTGCGTCTGCTCCAAAGCCCGCGTCAGCCTGGCAAGTGCTGCCTGGCGATCCGGCGCGTGAACCGTCAGCTTGGCGATCAGCGGATCGTAGTGCGGCGTGATGCTATCCCCCTCGCGCACGCCCGCATCGATGCGGACATCGCCATCGGGAAACCTCAGATGCGACAGCGTGCCGGTTGCCGGCAGGAAGCCGCGCGATGGATCCTCTGCGTAGATCCGCGCTTCGAAGGCCCAACCGTTTATCGCAAGTTCGGCCTGCGTCTTCGGTAAAGGCTCGCCACCGGCAATCCTTAACTGCCATTCCACCAGATCGACGCCGGCAATCGCCTCGGTGACGGGGTGTTCGACCTGCAGACGGGTATTCATCTCCATGAAGAAGAAGTGATCCGGCGACAGGCCGTTGGACACATCGGCGATGAACTCGACTGTGCCGGCACCGCGATAGTCAATGGCCCGTGCCGCCCGTACCGCCGCCTCGCCCATGGCGCTGCGCATCTCCTGCGTCATGCCGGGCGCCGGCGCCTCCTCGATCACCTTCTGGTGCCGGCGCTGCAGCGAGCAATCGCGCTCGAAGAGATGCACGACATTGCCCTGGCTATCGCCGAAAACCTGGATTTCGATGTGGCGAGGCTGGATGAGATATTTTTCGATCAGCACGGCATCATCGCCGAAGGCCGATTTCGCCTCGCGCTTTGCAGCTTCCAGCGCGGCCGGAAAATCGTCAGGCCGATCGACACGGCGCATGCCCTTGCCGCCGCCGCCCGCCCGTGCCTTGATCAACACGGGAAAGCCGATGCTACCAGCCTGCTCGATCAGGAAGCCCGGCTCCTGCCTCTCGCCGTGATAACCGGGCACGACGGGCACGCCGGCCCGCTCCATCAGCGCCTTGGCCGCATCCTTGAGGCCCATGGCGCGGATCGAGCCCGGCGAAGGGCCGATGAAGACCAGTCCGGCCTTCTCGACCGCCTCGGCAAAATCGGCATTTTCCGACAGGAAGCCATAGCCGGGGTGAATGGCTTCCGCGTTGGCCCGCCCGGCGGCCGCGATGATCTTCTCCTTCGAAAGATAGCTTTCGCCGGCGGCGGCCGCGCCGATATGGATGGCTTCATCGGCCAGCGCCACATGCATCGCGCCGATATCCGCATCCGAATAGACGGCGACCGTGCGAACGCCCAGGCGTCTTGCCGTCCGGATGATCCGGCAGGCGATTTCTCCGCGATTGGCGATCAGTATCTTCGAAAACATCAGCGGACCCTATTGCGCGGCGATGACCTCGACTTCGAGAAGCCAGGCCGTATCGAAAATACCGGCAATCACCACCGTCATGGCCGGCGTGAGCGAACCCAGATATTCGCTGCGGATCTCGCGGTTCTCCATCGTGTGGTGACGATCGGCAAGAAAGGTCGTCACCTTGACGATATCGGCCTTGCCCATGCCGGCCGCTTTCAACTGGGCATCGATATTAAGCCAGACCTGGCGGGCCTGGGCCTGGAATCCCTCGGGAAGCGCATCGTCGGCGGTCGTCGGAATCTGGCCGCTGATGAACAGCAGTTTCTCGAAATTCTCGAGCTTTACCGCCTGGGCATAGCCGCCGCGCGGCTGCGGCGCATTCTTGGCATTGATGGTATCGCGTTTCATCTCAATCTCCTCACATTCTGAACAGGCCAAAGCGTGTGTCTTCGATCGGCGCATTGAGCGCGGCCGAAAGCGATAGAGCCAGTACGTCGCGGCTCTTGCGCGGGTCGATGATGCCATCGTCCCAAAGCCGGGCCGAGGCATAGAGCGGGTGGCTCTGGATCTCGAACATCTTGAGCGTCGGCGCCTTGAAGGCGGCCTCTTCCTCCTTCGTCCAGGGCTTGCCGGCACGGGCCAGCGCCTCGCCGCGCACCGTTGCAAGCACACCGGCCGCCTGCTCGCCGCCCATCACTGAGATGCGGCTGTTGGGCCAGGTCCAGAGGAAGCGCGGCGAATAGGCGCGGCCGGCCATGCCATAATTGCCGGCGCCGAAAGAGCCGCCGATCAGCATGGTGATCTTCGGCACTTTCGTCGTCGCTACCGCCGTCACCAGCTTGGCGCCGTTCTTGGCGATGCCCTCCGTCTCGTACTTTCTGCCGACCATGAAGCCGGTGATGTTCTGCAGGAAGACCAGTGGGATCTTGCGCTGCGAGCAAAGCTCGACGAAATGGGCGCCCTTCAGCGCCGATTCCGAAAACAGCACGCCATTGTTGGCGATAATGCCGACGGGAATGCCGTGGACATGGGCAAAGCCGCAGACCAGCGTCGCACCATAGCGGGCCTTGAACTCATCGAAGCGCGAACCGTCGACGATGCGGGCGATCACCTCGCGCACGTCATAGGGCGTGCGCGGATCGGAGGGGACGATGCCGAGGATTTCTTCCGGATCGTAAAGCGGCGGCTCGGGCGCGCACAGTTCGACCGTCATGGGCTTGCGGCGATTGAGATTGGCGACCGCCTGCCGCGCCAGGGCAAGCGCATGCGCGTCGTCGCGCGCCAGATGGTCGGCAACGCCGGAAAGACGCGTGTGGACATCACCGCCGCCGAGATCTTCGGCCGAAACCACTTCGCCGGTCGCCGCCTTCACCAGCGGCGGGCCGGCGAGAAAGATCGTCCCCTGCCCTTCGACGATGATGGCCTCATCGGACATGGCAGGTACATAGGCGCCGCCTGCGGTGCAGGAGCCCATGACCACTGCGATCTGCGGAATGCCGGCCGCCGACATATTGGCCTGATTGTAAAAGATGCGGCCGAAATGATCGCGGTCCGGAAAGACCTCATCCTGGTTCGGCAGATTGGCCCCGCCGGAATCGACCAGATAGAGGCAGGGCAGATTGTTTTCCGCCGCGATCTCCTGCGCCCGCAGATGCTTCTTCACGGTGACCGGATAGTAGGTGCCGCCTTTGACCGTGGCGTCGTTGCAGACGATCATGCAATCGCGGCCGGAAACACGACCGATGCCGGCAATGAGCCCGGCGCCCGGCGCGTCGCCGCCATAGAGGCCATGGGCTGCCGTCGTGCCGATCTCCAGAAACGGTGTTGCGGGATCGATCAGTCCCATCACCCGGTCGCGCGGCAGCATCTTGCCGCGGCTGACATGACGCTCTCGTGCCTGCGCACCGCCGCCTTCCGCCGCCTGCAGGGCTGCAGCGTCCGCCACGCCGATCGCCTCCAGCATGGCGACGCGATTGTCCCTGAAACGATCCGTATGCATCGATATCTCTGATTTCAGGACGGTCATGCGGCTTCACCGTTAATGGGAATGGAATTGCGCAATCAGGCAGTTTCGGCGAACAGTTCGCGGCCGATCAGCATGCGCCGGATTTCGGAGGTGCCGGCGCCGATCTCGTAAAGCTTGGCGTCGCGCAGCAGCCGGCCGGCGGGATAGTCGTTGGTATAGCCGTTGCCGCCGAGCGCCTGGATGCATTCGAGCGCAAGAGCCGTCGCCTTTTCGGCGGAGTAGAGTATGCAGCCAGCCGCATCCTTGCGGGTCGTCTCGCCGCGGTCGCAGGCGGCGGCGACCGCATAGACATAGGCGCGCGCGGCATTCATCGTCACATACATGTCGGCAAGCTTGCCCTGCATGAGCTGGAACTCGCCGATCGACTGGCCGAACTGCTTGCGCTCATGCAGATAGGGCAGCACGACATCCATGCACGCGGCCATGATGCCGACGGGACCGCCTGATAGTACGACGCGCTCGTAATCAAGACCCGACATCAGCACGTGGACGCCGCCATCGATCTGGCCGAGCACATTTTCCTCCGGCACTTCGCAATCCAGAAAGATCAGCTCCGACGTATTCGAACCGCGCATGCCGAGCTTGTCGAGCTTCTGGCCGACCGAAAAGCCGGCGAACCCTTTTTCGACGAGAAAAGCGGTGATCCCGCGCGGTCCGGCATCCGGCGATGTCTTGGCGTAGACGACGAGAACATCGGCGTCCGGGCCGTTGGTGATCCACATCTTGCTGCCGTTCAGTAGATAACGGTGCCCGCGCTTTTCGGCTTGCAGCTTCATCGACACCACGTCCGATCCCGAGTCCGGTTCCGACATGGCAAGCGCGCCGATATGTTCGCCGGAAACCAGCTTCGGCAGGTAGCGCTCCTTCTGCGCCGTCGTGCCGTTGCGGTGGATCTGATTGACGCAGAGATTGGAATGGGCGCCATAGCTCAGGCCGACGGAAGCGGAGGCGCGGCTGATCTCCTCCATCGCGACAGTATGGGCGAGGTAGCCGAGACCGGCGCCGCCATAGTCGTCGTCGACGGTGATGCCGAGCAGGCCAAGCTCGCCCATCTCCCGCCACAGATGCGTCGGGAAACTGTTGTTGCGATCGATCTCGTCGGCAAACGGTGCGATGCGGCGGTCGGCAAAGCGGCGCACCTGATCACGCAGCGCATCGATCTCCTCGCCAAGTGCGAAGTTCAATCCCCCTTCAAACATCCGGCTTCTCCTCCCGTGCTTCCCAAACGCATCTGTCGATAAGCTTGTTTCATATCCGCCCCGAAGCCGTCAGGCTGCATCGGCCGGAACACGTTGCTTCTCCCGCGGCGCCTCATAGGCCTTCAGCTTGTCGGCTATTTTGGCCATGATCTTCCGGGCAGCCTCCTCCTTGACCGGGCCGAAGCCTCTTATCTCATCGAACAATGAGAGGATGGCAAGGGCTTCCGTCTCGTTGTCGTGATTGAGGCCCGCAAGCACGCGCCCGGCGATGCCTTCATATTCAGTGATCAGCCGGCGCTCCAGCCGGCGCTCCGCCATGTAGCCAAAGGGATCGAGGGCCGTGCCGCGCAGCCGCTTCATCGGCGCGAGCATGCGAAGAAGCGGCAGAATCCAGGCGCCGAATTCGCGCTTCTTCGGCCGGCCGTTCGGATCCTTGCCGCCGAGAATGGGCGGGGCGAGATTGAGGGCCAGCTTGAAATCGCCCTCCATCTCGTCGCGCAGATGCGCTTCGAAGGCCGGATCGGTCAGAAGCCGCGCCACCTCGTATTCGTCCTTGTAGGCCAAGACCCTGGCATAGGTGACGGCAACGGCGAAGGGCACTTTGTCCGAAAGGCGCTCCCTTGCGGCCAGGGCGTTGGCGCGGTCGACGAAGGCGGCGTAGCGGTCGGCAAGCGCGGCGTCCTGATAGGCTGTCAGATGCGCCTTGCGATGCCTGATAAGTTCTTCGAGGCTCATTTCCGCCAGCGTCTTGCCGACATCCGGCTCGGCCATCATGTCGTGTACCGATTGCGGATCATGGGCGAGAAGCCTGCCCCAATGGAAGGCCGCGAGGTTGGCCTTGACGGCGACGCCGTTGAGCTCGATCGCCTTTTCGATCGCTTCGAGCGACAACGGCAACAAGCCGCGCTGCCAGGCAAAGCCCGTCAGCATGATATTGGTCGACATGGCATCGCCGGTGACCTCGGTGGCGACATGGCCGAAATCGAGGAAGACGGACTTATCGCTCACAGTCTTGGCAATCGCATGCTGCACCGAGCCGACCTTGAAATCGAAATCGCGGTTGCGGACTAAATCGGCGACCGGCATCAGGCCCGTATTGACGATGGCCGTGGTGCGCGTCGACGAGCAGAGCGTGATCGCATCCTTGGATGCGCCGACCACCTCGTCTGCTGACAACAGCAGGTCGGCGCCGCCATTGACGATGCGCGACGAGGTGACGTCGGCCTGATTGAGGCCGATGCGAAGATGGCTCATGACGGCGCCGCCTTTTTGCGCGAGGCCGGCCATGTCGAGGATCATCGGCACTTTGCCGTCGAGATGGGCAGCCATGCCGAGAATGGCGCCGATGGTCAGAATACCGGTACCGCCGACGCCGGCAATGGCGATGTTCCAGGGCCGTTCGCCGACAATGGGGATCTCCGGCAAGGGCATTTCGACATCCGCGTGTTCCAGCGCCTTCCGCTTGCGGCGCTTGCCGCCATGGACTGTCACGAAGGAAGGGCAGAAGCCTTTGACGCAGGAGAAATCCTTGTTGCAGCTCGACTGGTTGATCTGGCGCTTGCGGCCGAATTCTGTCTCCAGCGGCTCGACGGAAATGCAGTTGGATTGCATCGAGCAATCGCCGCAGCCTTCGCAAACCGCCGGATTGATGAAGACGCGCTTGGCCGGGTCTTCCATCAGGCCACGGCTCCTGCGGCGGCGCTTCTCTGCCGCACATGTCTGCACATAGACGATCGCCGAGCAGCCCTGCGTCTCGCGCAGCGTCAGCATTACCTGATCGATATGGTCGCGGTGCAATACCTTGACGCCAGGCGCAAGCTCGGAGGCCCGATAGACGCCGGGATTGTCGGAGAGCAGGTAGATCGGCGTGACGCCCTCGTCGTGCAGCTGCTTCGTCACCAGCTCCGGCGTCAGATAGCCGTCTATCTGCTGCCCGCCGGTCATCGCGACGGCATCGTTGTAGAGCAGCTTGTAGGTAACGTTGACCTTGGCGGAAACGGACTGACGGATGGCGAGAATGCCGGAGTGGAAATAGGTGCCGTCGCCGAGATTGACGAACATGTGCTTTTCGTCGGTGTAGCGGGCAATCGCCGTCCAGGGCACACCCTCGCCGCCCATCTGGGTGAAGGTCTCGGTGTTGCGGTCCATCCAGGTGACCATGTAGTGGCAGCCGATGCCGGCGATGGCGCGGCTGCCCTCGGGGACGCGGGTGGAGGTGTTGTGCGGACAGCCGGAGCAGAAGAAAGGCGTGCGGTTCACCGGCGCGACATGGCTGCGGCTGATCTGGCCGCGCTCGGCAAGGTAGGCGAGTTTAGCAGCGATACGGTCGTGCAGCGAAGGGTCGAGATCGAGCTTGACGATGCGCCCGGCGATGGCTCTGGCGACAGCGCCGACGGTCAGTGCCGCCGAGAGGCTGAGATAGGGTTTGTCGTGTTCGTCGAATTTGCCGACGATGCGCGGGCGGACATCGGCGCGCCAGTTGAAGAGCTGCTGCTTGATCTGGTTTTCGATGATCTCGCGCCGCTCCTCGACAACGAGCACCTCGTCCAGCCCTTCGGAAAAATGCCGCACGGCCTCCGGCTCCAGCGGCCAGGGCATGCGGACCTTGAGGATGCGCAGGCCGATCGCAGCCATTTCCCTCGGACCGATCTCCAGTTCGCGCAGCGCCTGCAGCACATCCTCATAGGCCTTGCCCGAGGAGATGATGCCGAAGCGGGCATTGGGCACGTCATGGGTGATTTCATCGACGCGATTGGCGCGGGCAAAGGCGATGGCGGCATAGGCCTTGTAGGTCTGCAGACGATCGTCCTGCACCAGAGGCGGATCGGGCCAGCGAAGATTGAGGCCGCCGGGCGGCAGCTCGAAATCGGTCGGCAGCACGAATTGCCGCTTTTCGCTCGAGAGATCGACGGCAGCCGTCGTCTCGACGGTGTCAGCAATGAACTTCATGCCGACCCAGCAGCCGGAATAGCGTGACATGGCGATGCCGAGCAGGCCGTATTCGAGAAATTCGTGAATGGAGGAGGGATAGAGGACCGGAATAACAGCCGACATGAAATCATGGTCGGTCTGGTGCGGAATCGTCGAGGATTTGGCCGAATGGTCGTCGCCGGCGAAACACAGGACGCCGCCGTGCTTCGATGTGCCGGCGGCGTTGGCATGTTTCAGCACGTCGCCGGAGCGGTCGACGCCGGGGCCTTTGCCGTACCAGATGCCGAGCACGCCATCCTTGCGCGCACCGGGTGACAGCCCGACCTGCTGCGTGCCCCAGACGGCGGTGGCCGCAAGATCTTCATTGATGCCGGGCTGGAAGGTGACGTCGTGGGCGTCCAGGTAAGTCTTGGCTTTCAGGAGCTGCTGGTCATAGCCGCCGAGGGGTGAGCCGCGATAGCCTGAAATGAAGGCTGCCGTATTGAGACCGGCGGCGTGGTCACGCCGCATCTGGGTCATGGGCAGTCGAACCAGCGTCTGCAGGCCGGTCATGAAAACGCGGCCTTCCTCTGCGGTATATTTGTCGTCTAGCGATACGCTGGTTGCAAGCATCTGCTCTCCTCCCGAGATCGCAGTCACCAATTGCGGGTATTTCACCGAATGCCTCCTACCGCACCCGACGAAACCACAACCCCAATGTAACATGCACGGGCGCTAATTTCCGAACGAAGGCTGGGCATCGGCAGCATGATTTGCAAAGATTTCGGGCGGCTTGCGGATATTTTCGTGCTTGCCCCCAGCGCCCGCCATCCGCCTCGCCCTTCGAGGCTCCAGCACCCGGGCTAACTGCCGCCGTTCATCTCAGCGCTCTCTCTCCAACCCTCATGGTGAGAGGTGCCTTGCCGGCGACGCGGCAGGGCACCTCACCACGAGGGTTGGCCAGGCGGCCCACCGCTCATCAAAAGCTTTGATCTCAGATATCAGCGCAAGCCTCTTCCGTTTGACAGGACGCACGCATAACGTCCTGCCGACTCAAAAATCGGAGAACGACATGCTGACGATCTATGGCGTTTATCGCTCGCGCGCATCGCGCAACTACTGGATGGCTACGGAGATCGGCATAGCGTTCAACTCCGTGCCGGTCATCCAGGCTGGGCGCGTCGCCAATCCGCTTGCCGCCGATGCCCCGATCAACACGATGTCGCCGGAGTTTCTGGCCATCAATCCGATGGGCATGATCCCCTGCATCAAGGACGGTGATCTCGTCATGCATGAATCGCTCGCCATCAACCTTTACCTTGCCCGCAAATATGGCGGCCCGCTCGCCGGCAAGACTGTCGAGGAGGAAGGCATGATGTCTATGTGGACCATGTGGGCGGCGACCGAAGTCGAACCCTACAGCGTCGCGATCGTCCGCATCTATGACAATGCCCAGGAGAACAGCGAGCCCGGAAAGGCCGGGATCGCGGTTGCTTGCCGCTCGCTGAAGAAGCCGTTGGATGTGCTGGAAAAGCACCTGCAAAACCAGGACTACCTCGTCGGCAACCGCTTTACCGCCGCCGATCTCAACCTGGCGGAAGTGCTGCGCTATGCGCAGACGGAGCAGGAACTCTTCGACGCACGACCGAAGGTAAAAGCCTGGATCGAACGCTGCCAGTCACGCGACGGCTACAAGGCCATGCAGGCAACCCGCGGCAAGGAGCCGGTCTGAGTCCCCGCTATTGGAAGAGACGCATGCTTTCTTCCATCTCCTCGCGGATCCAGGCCTTGAAGGCGGTGACCTTCTGCGCCTCGCGCACGCCTTCGGCGGTGATGAAATAATGGCCGAAACCGGTTCTGGCGCGGATGCCGAAGGGGTCGACGAGGCACTTCTGCTCCAGCGCATAGGCTGCCAGCGTCTGCCAGGCGAGCATCGTGCCCTGCCCCGCCATGGCAGCGTCCAGGCAGAGTGATGCGTCGTTGAAGATATGCCGCTCCTCCATGCAGCGGCCGGAGAGGCCAGCCTCGCGAAGCCAGACGTCCCATTTGAACATCGCGTGTCCGTCGATGACGGCAGGCACTTTCAATAGGTCGGCGGGCTCGCGAAGCGTCGCGGCGATCTGCGGCGTGACGACCGGAAAGATCTCCTGCGCCAGCAACAGCTCGGACTTGACGCCCGACCAATGCCCGCTGCCGACCCGGATGCCGATATCGACATCCGAGGTTGCAGGGTTGACCAGCTGCGTGGTGGCATCGATGCGCAAGCGGATATCCGGATGGCGGCCTGCGAAGCGATCAAGCCGGTACACCAACCAACGAGCAGCAAAAACCGGCGCAACTGAAATTGTGAGGATATTGTCGTCCCTGTGCTGCGCAAGGGCGACTGCAGCCGACAGCGCCTGAAAGCCCTCCCGAAGCCGCGCCAGTATCGAAGCTCCCGTCTCCGTGACCGTCATGCCCTTGGGCGTGCGCTCGAACAGCGGCCGGCCCAGCTGTGCTTCGGACTTGATGACCTGTTGGCTGACGGCGCCGATCGTCACGCCGAGCTCATCAGCGGCGGCTTGCAAGGAGCCCAGCCGACCGACCGCCTCGACGGCGCGAAGACCATTCAGATGAACGCTGTTGAGATTCTTCATATAGATTATCTATATCAGCATCTCGTCATTCTCAATTGCATAAAGCGGTCATAGCCGCGATTATTGCAGCATGGAATTGAAAACTGCCGCCGCCCGACTGGCCGATGCCCTCATGGTTGCATCGATGCGGAGATCCAAGGAGGCATGCCATGTCTATATTGAAGCTTTTCTTCAGTCATTTACTGGATGAGGCTCGCGAAGAAGAAAGCGATCCCCTGCAGCATCCTACACTCGCGGCCATGTCGCTTGAGGAGTTGGCCGACTTGCCGCTGATGCCGGAAAATCTGGGGCGGCCTATGGACAAGCGTACCGTTCATCCGGAAGAATGCGCGTAAGAGAGACCCTATATCCCCGGCACGAGCATGGCCTCACCTGTCGACATCGATAGCATCGCTGCCCGCCTGCAGCAGCTCATCACGCAGGCGCAGTTGCCGGGCGTCGAACCTGGTGCGCATTATGGCTTGCCCGCCTTCAAAGTCGGCGGCAAAGCATTCGTTACGGTCAAGAACAACGAGACCGTCGTGCTGGCCATCCCCATCGACCGCAAGGAGCAATTGATGGAGATGGCGCCGGAGATTTATTTTCAGACCGATCATTACGTCGGCTGGCCGTCCCTGCCCCTGCGCATTACCGCGATCGGCGACGAGGAACTGCAGCAGCGCTTGATCGAGGCGTGGCAGTACCGCGCGCCGAAGAAGCTTCTGGCGGCATTCCGCCAGATGTGATCAGCCCTTCTCGACGGCAAGCGCTCTCTGAACGGCCGGGCGCTCGAGCATGCGAGCATAATGAGCGCTGACCTTCGCGAAACCGTCGCGATCAACGCCGTCGCCGGGCAACCAGGTTTCCATGGTGAAGAGATAGCCGTCTGCGACGGTATATTGCTCGCCCATCACCCAAGGCCCCTTCAGCATCTTGTCTTCGATCAATGCGAAGCTTTCGGCCATGGTCTGCGGCACTTTTGCCTTCATCGTCTCGATTGCCGCCGTATCGTCGGTCCAGCGATAGCCGCGTCCCTTGTGCGAATGGTTCACATGGACGGTCGAGACAATATAGCTGTTGAAGGCCTGCATCTCAGCAAATTCAAAGGGATCGTCGAACGGTGCCAGTTTTGCTGCCGGCGCGATCTGAGCGATATAGGTCATGATCGCAATATTCTCAGTGATGACGCCTCTGTCGGTCACCAGTGCCGGCACACGTCCCTTGGGGTTGATGGCAAGATATTCCGGCTGGCGCTGATCGCCGTTGGCAAGGATGAGACGCCGGGGCTCATAGGCAAGACCGGCCTCTTCCAAGGCGATCAAACTGGCGAGCGCGCAGCTGCCCGGTGCAAAATAGAGTGTGAGCATGTTCCATTCCTTGGTTGGATTCCAGCGGAAAGCTAAAGGCAACCTGGCAAATACGGAAGTGGCTGGCGTTGATAGCCGCTACAAAAGGTTTTGATCGATCAAGCCGGCATGCCCATCCGCATGACATGGGATCACGAGGATGGGCGGCTAGCGATCAGGCGCAGCCGGGCACGTCTTCCAGCTTGTACCAGACGGGAATGCCGCGCTCGCGGGCGATGCGGACATCATTGTCGGCGCCCTTGGACTCGCCCGGCAATCTCAGAACACCCTCGCAAAGCTGAAGCAGGCGACCGGCGGTCGGATGGAAGATCTCCTCATAGAGGTCGTCGCCGATACTCCTGCCGCCGGCGGCATGCCAAACCGGCAAGGCCACCCATTCGCCGATGACAGGCAGATGCCCGGCCTTGAACAGGGCATAGGACGGCGCCTCCAGGCGCTTGAGATTTTCGGCCATTTTAACGGGGTTATCCCCGGTGCCGGAACGATAGGGGCCGGCGATCAGGATCAACATGTCACATCTCCTTTTCCTCCTGCTTACTGCAGGAATTTGCACGAATATGCGCATATTTTCTTGATTGTCGACTCTATTCTGATAGATTCATGAAAATTCATGAATTATCGTGCGGAAACAAACATGCTCACCAGCCAAAGAAAAGCTCTCATTCTCGATATTCTGCGCCGTGACGGCCAAGTCATCGCCAAGGCGCTGGCCGATGATCTCGGCCTCTCCGAGGACACGATCCGCAGGGACCTGCGGGAAATGGCTGGGGAAAAACTGCTGAAGCGGGTGCATGGCGGCGCACTGCCGCTTTCGCCCGACCTGCCGGACTTTTCGGCCCGGCAAAGCGTCTCCTCGGATGAGAAGCGGCGGCTCGGCGCCTATGCGGCTGGCATGGTTCGGCCTGGCCAGACCGTATTCCTCGATGGCGGCACCACCAACGCAGAGATTGTCCGTCACCTTCCGAAAGATCTGCCCGTCACCATCGTCACCCACAGCCCGACGATTGCCGGCGAGCTGGAACATCATTCCGCCGCCGACGTCATTCTGATCGGCGGCAAGCTCTACAAGCATTCGATGGTGGCAACGGGCGCCGTGGCCATGGCGGCAATCGCTTCGATAAGGGCGGATACGTTCTTTCTCGGCGTCACCGCCATCCATCCCGCTCGCGGATTCTCGACCGGTGACTTCGAGGAGGCCGCCATCAAGCGGCACATCGCGCAATGTTCGGCGGAAACCTATGTGCTGGCAACGCGCGAGAAGCTGAATGCCGCCTCTCCCTGCCAAATCCTGCCGATGACGAGCGTCTCCGGCTTGATCGTATCGTCCGATATCCCTGAGGAAAGCCTGGCTCCCTATCGCGATGCGGAGGTGCCCCTCTTGACGGCCTGATGAAAGTGCCACCATTCAACAGCCGGAAAAAATGCGGCATTGGAAATTGCTTCGCAATGATCATGATCCGGCCGAAGATTGATCCTATGCCGGCCTGATACCAGTGCATTTCAAGAGCATCCCAAAGAGGTTACGATCGCATATGAATGAGCGCCGGATTCATCAGCTCTTCGAAATCAGCGTCCTGTTGAAGGGCGCGCATGCATTGATCGAATGCATCGGCGGCATCGTCCTTGGGCTTGTCAGCACCGAGTCGATCCTCCGGCTGGCGAACAGGGTCTCACAGCCCGAACTGCTCAACGATCCGAAAGACTTCGTTGCGACGCATCTGCTTGCCTGGGCGCAGGGTTTCTCCGTCGGCACCAAGAACTTTTATGCCTATTACCTACTGAGCCACGGGTTGGTGAAGATACTGCTCGTCATCGGTTTGCTCAGAGGCAAGATGTGGGCCTACCCGGCATCATTGGTGGCTTTGGCGCTTTTTATCGCCTACCAGCTCTACCGCTTCACCGAGACGCACGGCATCGGGCTCATCATCCTCACCGTCTTCGATTTGGTGGTGATGATCCTGATCTGGCAGGAATACAGAATCGTGCGGCGGCACGTGCCGGCCGAATAGAACGACAATCGAGCGGAATCAGCTGGGGAATACTACGCCATCAAAGCCGCCGCCGGCCTGATATCCCCGACATGGATGCCGTTCCAATTCCTGAACGGTCTGTTGGCCATGGCCATAAGGCCGGCGTGAACTTCGCCATCTTTTTCGAAGAAACGGGAGAGCGCCGTCGTCACCATAACTTCGGCGGCGCGACCATTGCCGTCGTCGCATTTGACTGAGATGGCGATGCCCTGTTCGGGGATTGCAGCGCAAAAGACGCCTTCGGCGCCGGTCTTGGCAAAGATGCGGCCGGGGGCGATCTGCATCAGCTTCGTGCAGGCGCGGTCGGTGCCGGCAACGTAAAAAGGCTCGGCCATGCAGGCCTCGAACAGCCGGCGTGACGCCTTGGCGCGCAGCGGCTCCAGGCCGACGCCGGTTGCCATCTTGGCAAAGCCGTGCGCCAGCCCCTTGAGCGGTACGGCATAGGTCGGGATCGAGCAGCCGTCCGTGCCGCAATTGTCATGGCCGAGAACCGCCCCGGTGAGGCTTTGCATCGTCTCGCGGATCTGCTGCTGCAGCGGATGGTCGTAGCCGACATAACCTGTCGGATCGATACCCTGATGGCAGCAGGCGCAGACGAAGCCCGCATGCTTGCCCGAGCAATTGTTGTGCAGCGCCGTCGGCTTGTCGATGGTGCGCGCCTGATGGATGACCGTCTTCAGATCGGAAGACCAATGCGCGCCACATTCGAGCGTGCCGACATCACGACCGGCGCGGGCGAGCATGGATGCGGCGAGCGCGACATGCTCATCCTCGCCATTGTGGGAGGAACAGGCAAGCGCCAGCTCCCTGTTGCCGAAACCGTATGCATCGGCGGCACCGCTTTCGACCAGCGGCAAAGCCTGCATCGCCTTGCAGGCCGAGCGGGGAAACACGCCCCGTTCGATATCGCCGACCGAAAAGACCAGCTTCCCCTCTCCGTCGACCGCAACGACGGAGCCGCGATGGCGGCTCTCCCCCAGGGCACCACGGGTGACTTCGACGCAGACGGGATTGGACATGACGGAATGCAGCCTCTGATTTGCCGGGATGGCCAGTGATAGCCGCTGCACCCCGGATTGCCAATCTCCGATGACATCAACGGCTCTCAAAAAGACCCCAGCCGAGACTGCTCCGAACCCTTGGCTGCGGCGAGAGGTTCCGCCGCCGTCAAATCCAATTTTCCAAGTTATAACTTGTTTTAATTTCGCAGTGATGTAATTTTCCAAATTATAACTTGGAAAATAATTACCCTACTAGGGAAACGCCGAGGATCTTCCGGTGTCGAGCATCGAAAACACCATGCCGCCCAAACCCGCCTCCCTCTTCACGCTATTCTCGCCAAGGCTCTTGCCTGCGACGCTGATGCTCGGCGGTGGCGTTACGCTCTATGCCGTGGAAGCCTATATCATGGCCACGGTTGCACCTTCGATCGTTCGGGATATCGGCGGCCTGGAGCTGTTTTCCTGGATGACGACGCTTTTCGTCGCCGCTGGCGTACTCGGTTCAATCACCGTCGCAACGAGGCCGAAAGGCATGGGTCTGCGTGCTGTCTATATCACGGCCGCCATCCTATTCGGCGCTGGCAGCCTGATTTGCGCCGCCGCGCCGGCAATGCCGGCGCTGTTGGTCGGTCGCGCCGCGCAGGGCTATGGCGCCGGCATGCTGTCCGGTCTCGCCTATGCCTTCATTCGCTTCGTCTATCCCGAGCCTCTGTGGCGCAAAGCGTCCACGCTCTATGCTGCCATCTGGGGCGTAGCGACAGTGCTCGGACCGACGCTGGGCGGCTTCTTTGCCGCCGGAGGCGCCTGGCGCGAGGCCTTCATCGTCCTGGTGCCGCTGACCCTGGTCATGGCAGTTTCAGCACGGTGGCTGCTGCCTGACGTCGCCGACGACCGGGCGGGCGGCAAAACGCCGCTTATCCAAATCGTGCTTCTGCTGACCGCCGTCCTGCTGGTCAGCATCGCCGGCACGAGCGGGCATGGATCCTATAAGATCGTGTTGATCGCCGTTTCGATCCTGCTCGTCACGGCGATGGTCATGATTGAGCGCAACAGCGACACACGGCTGCTTCCTTTTGGCACCGCCATGATCACCAACCCGATCTCACGGCTCTATCTGACGATGTTCACGCTCATGCTGGTGCTGACGAGCGATATCTACATCCCCTATTTCCTGCAGACGCTGCATGGCGTGACGCCCCTGATCTCGGGCTATCTCGTTGCGCTGGTAGCGCTCGGCTGGACGATCGGGGCTTTCTTCAGCGCCTCGTTTTCGCGCAGGCAGGCGGCCGTCGCCATCGTAACCGGCTGCATCCTTGAAACGGCCGCCACCGCATCCTTGATCCCATTCATGGCGACCACCGCTTCCTTTGGCGATCTTGTCCAGCTCGCGCCCGCCGTCGCCGCCATGTTCCTGATGGGCTTCGGCGTCGGCATCGGCTGGGCACATCTCGTCACCAGGATCATCAGTATCGCCAGCCGGGCCGAGCAGGACAAGGCATCGGCAGCGATCTCGATGGTTCAGTCGCTCGGCGGCGCATTCGGTGCGGCGCTCGCCGGCGTCATCGTCAACGGCGCGGGACTGACCCATCCGGGCGGCATTGCCGGAAGCCTGTCAGCGGCGACCTGGCTCTACGCACTGATGGCACTGCCCGGCCTGATCGCCATCGCCATGTCCGTGACGATCAAGCCAGCTTCAGCATGATCTTGCCGATATGGTTGCTGGTCTCCAGCAACCGGTGCGCCTCGATCACATCGTCAAAGGCAAATACCCGATGAATGACGGGGGCAATCGTGCCATCGTCCAGCAGCGGCCAGACCTGGGAGACAAGGTCGTCGCGGATGGCCCGCTTTTCCTCCGCCGTGCGCGGGCGCATGGTCGACCCGGTCACCGTCAGGCGCTTGACCATGATCGGCTGCAGATTGACCTTGTCAGCCACGGCGCCGCCGAGGAAGGCGATGATCGAGAGGCAGCCATCGCGGGCGAGCGAGGCCAGATTCTTCTCCAGATAGGCAGCGCCGATCATATCGAGGATGATATCGACGCCATGGGTCGTTTCCGCCTTGATGACCTCCGCAAAATCCTCTTGCCTGTAATTGATGGCCCGCTTCGCGCCGAGCTTTTCGCACGCCTCGCACTTTTCTTTCGATCCGGCCGTCGTGTAAACAGTTGCGCCGAAAGCGCGGGCAAGCTGGATCGCCGTCGTGCCGATGCCGCTGGAGCCGCCATGGATCAGCACGCTTTCGCCTTCGGTCAGGCCGGCCATCTGGAAGAGATTGGCCCATACGGTGAAGAAGGTTTCGGGGACCGCCGCGGCGCGCACTGCATCATAGCCATTGGGAAATCGCAGGGCCTGACCGGCCGGCAGCACGCAATATTCGGCGTAGCCGCCGCCGTTGGCAAGGCCGCAGACCTTGTTGCCAATGGCGAATTCCTTGACGCCGGGGGCGACGTCGACGACCTCGCCGGCTATTTCGAGGCCGAGTATCGGGCTGGCATCCTTGGGCGGCGGATACGTGCCCTGCCGCTGCGCCACATCCGGCCGGTTGACGCCGGTGGCCTCGACACGAACCAGGATCTCGCCTGCTTTCAGAACCGGCAGAGGCTTCCGGGCGATGGTCATGACCTCCGGTCCGCCGAAAGACGGCAAATCCACGAAACGCATTTCAGACGGCAAGGGCATGGCGCATTTTCCTCTCCAGTAAAGCAGTGGAGATAGTTTAGCGCAGGGCGCTTGAAAAGGCGCGAATGCGGGAGGGCGTCAATTCGTCTCGGCCAGACTGAGGAATGCGACGCCGGCGGCGCTCTCCTTTGCCTTCGTCTTGATGCCTGCGATGGAGGTACTGACGCGGTTGATATTGTCGATCACCAAACCTTCTGGCAGTTGCAGGATGCCGATGGAGCAGCGCATCAGCGGGAACTCGGCCTCGACGCCGCTACGGTCATGACCGCGAATGCGGCCGGCCGCCCGGTCCTCCGCCGAATAGAGATCGAGAACATCAGCATGAAAATCGGCAAGCAGCCGGTCCAGGATTTCGCGAAGCTCCTCCATGCTCCAGCCGGCGACGCCGATGAAGAAATCGTCGCCGCCGACATGGCCGAGGAAATTGCGCTCGGCAAAGAAGTAGCGGCGCATCAGCGCGGCGAACAGCGAGATGGCATGATCGCCCAGATGGAAGCCGTAGGCATCGTTGAACGGCTTGAAATTGTCGAAGTCGCAATAGCAGAAGTGCCTGACCTCATCGCCGTCGCGACCGGCACCCTGCATGAAATCATGGATCGCCCGGTTACCCGGCAGGCCGGTCAGCGGATTCTGATCCTGGGCGATCTTGAGCTGCTTTTCGTTGATGACCTTGATCAGCGACGCGGCCGAAACAATACCGGCATAATGCGTGCCCTCGGTGACGATCAGGCAATCGCTGCTTTCCATATTGGCGAAGATCGCCATCAGCGTATCGGCATCGGAATCGAGGCCGACGATCGGCGCCATCTCGACGAAATGCGAGATCGAGCGCTCGTAGACCTTGTTCTTCAGGAGATCGCGCCCGAAGGGCTGATAGATGTATTCCTTGAGCTGGTATTCATGGATGATGCCCCGCGGCTCGTCATTGGCGTTCACGACCGGGAAATAGGCCCGGCGCGGATTGCGGCGGAAGAGCTCGAAGACGCTGTCCATGCTGTCGCCCTCACGAATGGTCGGCAGCACTTCGATCTGCTTGCGGATGAGAATTTCGTCCAGGGACTGGCTGTTGCGCATCGTTTTGCCAAGGTCCTGCAGATGCGGATAGCTCTGTTTCAGTTCATTGACCAAAACCGTCGGGCGCGCAATGAACCAACCCTGGACGAGATCCACCCCGAATTCGCGGCAGGTCAGGAACTCCGCCTCGGTTTCAATGCCTTCGGCAATGACGCGGGTGCCGAGGACATGGGCGATATTGACGAGGTTTCTGAGAATGTGGCGCTTGCGGGCGCTGCGATCGATATTGACGATGAGATGCCGGTCGATCTTCAGGTAATCGACGGGGTAATCGGACAAAAGCTTCATTTCGCCGTGGCCGACGCCGAAATCGTCGATAGCCAGCTTGAAGCCCGCATTGCGCATCCGTGCAACCAGATCACGGAACTCGGGCACGCTCGTATTGTCGAAGCGCTCGGAAAACTCGAAGCAGACGGAGGAAGGGGCGACACCCGCCTTTCTCATGTGCTGCAGCAAGCCATCGACCAGTGCGACGCCCTGCGGGATCAACCGGACATCGAGATTGAGGAAAAGAGTGGCGGCAACGGCATTGGGCAGGGTGGCGAATTTCGCCAGTGCGCGGCTTGTGACCATCTGCTCCAGCCCGAAAAGCTGGCCGGTGCGCTCGGCTTCGTCGAGTATATCCACCGGGCTGTCGAAACCGATACGCTCCTGTCCGCGCATCAGGGATTCATAGCCGAAAACCGTGCCGGTGCCGGCCTCCACGATCGGCTGGAGCGCATTTTCGATAACGAGTTTGGCGAGAGTGACAATCTGGTCGCTGGCATACCGGCGCAATAGGCCCGGCTCGACTGCGGCAGTCAGGGACATGCCCATCTCCACTTGCGGATTCTTGATCTAATTATTTGAGTAAAACTTTGGATTTACCGCGTTTTCAACCCAAGATGCGCCAGAAGACGTCAACGAAACCTTTCCCCTGTGTGAAAGTTTCGTGAATGGTAAAGGTATATTAACCATCCATTCAGCGGCCACGAGCAAGGGATCCGCGACGATCTTCCGACGTTGCGGGGGCCTTGCGGCTCAGTTGTGCCGGCGTCTCTCCGCCTCGTAGTCGGCGAACATGTCAGCAACGCAACGGCTGCTTTTTACCGCCGTTTCCAGATCTTTGGCTGCTTGGGGCGCATCGCAAATGTCGCCGCGCTTGCGTGCGGCATCCCACATGCGCAGGGCCTCCCGCACGACTTCACTGCTCGAGGCGTAGGTGCCGGTGTCGACTGCGGCACGAATGCCCGCGGCCTGAAGCGGAGAGATGGAAACCGTTACCATCGGCATGATATTCCTCCCTTGACGTTGTTTAAGCGGAATTTTCGCTGGAGACATATTCTGCGGGCTTAAACAGTGCCTGTGAGACATGTCCTTTGGACATGCATGCTCCAGTTGATGGCACCGTCGTTACATTCGTTCGACGCCGTTCCGCCTTACACGGCAACAGGCAAAGAGTAGCGCTGCTCACGCTCCTTGTCAAAAAGTAGTAGTTCGTTACTCCTTAGGAAGCGGTCTACCGCCTGAGGAAGAGGCCGAAGGCCACCTGCGTCCAGCCCTGGAAAATCAGATCAAACGCCAGGAAAAGACCGAGAACCCACAGGCTGTTGACCGGCCAGCCAAGCGCGATGGCGATGCCGGCGATGGCGGTTGCAACGCCGCTGATGACGATCCAGAACCAACCGCTCTCGGGCTTTACCTTGCGGCCGACCCAGACGCGAAATGTGCCGGCGATGAGCAGCGCGATGGCGAGGAACAGGGTCAATGCCTCGGAGGCCAGCAAGGGGTTGGTAAAGGCAAGGACGCCGGCAAGCGTATAGAGCAGGCCGCTGAGCACCCAGAACAGGATATGCTCCCAACCCCGCACCTGAAAGGCATGCGCCAGATGCACGATGCCGCCGATCAGCATCAGCATGCCGACATAGTACACCGAGGCTACGGTGGCGATAAACAGATTGCCGAGAGCTATGCCGCCGCAAATCAGCAGCAAGATGCCGAGGCCAACAAACCAACCCCACTTGTCGCGCATCGCGGATGGGGGAACTTCATTAGGAATATCGACCATGACTGTACCTCCTCCTGTCAGGAAGTATGGCACAGAAATGCAACTCGGAAAGAGGCTGCGGATTTTTTGACGCGGCCCGGTCCGGCACGAGATTTTTTTGTTGATTGATCAGTCAATCAAAAATACACTCGCTGCAAGCCTTCAGGAGTGACGCATGCCGAAAGTCGGAATGGAACCGGTGCGCCGCAAGGCGCTTGTGGATGCGGCGATGCGCGTGATCGGCGATCACGGCTCGCTGACCGTTACCATGTCCGAAATCGCCAAGCAGGCGGGCGTTTCCCCTGCCCTGGCGCATCATTATTTCGGCAGCAAGGAACAGTTGCTGATCGAAACCGTCCGCGCTCATCTACAGCGCCTGCGCGACAGCGTCGTGACGGCGCTCAGGGCCGCGAGAACACCCCGAGAGAAGCTGTCAGCCATCATTCGCGTCAGTTTCCAGGCGGACCAGTTCGCACCGGAAACTATCGCCGCATGGCTCGCCTTCTATGCCGAGGCGCAACGCTCCGAGGAAACGCGCCGCTTTCTCGTTATCTACGCGCGCCGGCTGCATTCGAACCTGGTGGCAAATCTGAAGCCTCTGTGCCTGGCCGAGGACGCGGAGCGTATCGCCGAAGGTGCCGCCGCCATGATCGACGGGCTTTATATCCGTCAGAGCCTGCGATCCGCTCCGATCAGCACCGAGGCGTCGATCGCGCTGACCGAGGATTACCTGACGACCTACCTCAACGCGCTGAAAGGCTGAAGAGCATGCTGACCGTATGGGGCCGTAAATCGTCATCCAACGTACAGGCGCTGATGTGGTGCATCGGCGAGCTCGGCCTTGCCTATGAACGCATCGATGCGGGCTTCAAATATGGCGTCAACGACACCGTTGAATTTCTGGCGATGAATCCGAACGGCACCGTTCCGGTGCTGCGCGAGGATGATGGCGAGCCGCTCTGGGAAACAGGCGCCATCATCCGCTATCTCGCCGCGCAACATGGCGATGAGGCCTTCTGGCCGGATGACGCGCGACGCCGCGCTCAGATCGACAAATGGGCTGAGTGGGCCAAGCTCAACATTACGCTGAACTTCACCGGCCCGGTGTTCTGGCGCGTGGTGCGCACCGCACCGGCTCTGCAAGACCAACAGGCCATTGCGGCGGCGCTGACTGCGCTCGGCGCGAAACTCGACATCGCCGAGAGGCAGCTCGAGCGGCATCGCTTCCTTGCAGGAGATGACCTGACGCTGGCCGATATACAATTCGGCCATGTGCTCTATCGCTATTTCGACATCGATATCCCGCGCCCCTCCCTTCCGCGGCTGGAGCGCTATTACGAAAACCTGACCGAACGACCTGCCTTCCGGGAGCATGTCATGGTGTCTTACGAAGAACTGAGGGTTCTATGATGCGCGCACAACCGAAAGCCTCGCATTTCATCGACGGCGAGTATGTCGAGGATACCGACGGAACCGTCATCGAAAGCATCTACCCCGCGACCGGCGAGGTGATTGCACGGCTGCACGCGGCAACACCTGATATCGTCGAGAGGGCCATTGCCAGCGCCAAGCGGGCGCAGCCGGAATGGGCTGCGATGAGCCCGACGGCGCGCGGCCGCATCCTGAAGCGTGCCGCCGACATCATGCGCGAGCGCAACCGCGAGCTTTCCGAGCTCGAGACACTGGATACGGGCAAGCCGATCCAGGAAACCATCGTCGCCGACCCCACTTCCGGCGCCGACAGTTTCGAATTCTTCGGCGGCGTCGCGGCAGCCGGCCTCAACGGCTCCTACATCCCGCTCGGCGGCGATTTCGCCTATACCAAGCGCGTGCCGCTCGGCGTCTGCGTCGGGATTGGCGCCTGGAACTATCCGCAGCAGATCGCCTGCTGGAAGGGCGCGCCTGCACTTGTGGCAGGCAACGCCATGGTGTTCAAGCCTTCGGAGAACACGCCGCTCGGCGCGTTGAAGATCGCCGAGATTCTCATCGAGGCCGGTCTTCCCAAGGGGCTTTATAACGTCATCCAGGGCGACCGCGAAACGGGGCCGCTGCTCATCAACCATCCCGACGTCGCCAAGGTTTCGCTGACCGGCTCGGTGCCCACTGGCCGTAAGGTCGCCGCCGCGGCCGCGGGCAACCTCAAGCATGTCACCATGGAGCTCGGCGGCAAGTCGCCGCTGATCGTCTTCGAGGATGCCGACATCGACAGCGCCATCGGCGGCGCAATGCTCGGCAATTTCTATTCGACCGGCCAGGTCTGCTCGAATGGCACCCGCGTTTTCGTCAACAGGAAGATCAAGTCCGAATTCCTGAAGCGGCTGAAGGCTCGCACCGAAGCGATGCTGATCGGCGACCCGATGGACGAGGCGACCCAGATCGGCCCAATGGTCTCCTGGGCGCAGCGCGAGAAGGTGCTGTCCTATATCGAAAAGGGCAAGGCGGAAGGCGCGACACTGGTGGCCGGCGGCGGCATTCCGAACAATGTCTCCGGCGAAGGCTACTATATTCAGCCGACCGTCTTCGCCGACGTGACCGACGACATGACCATCGCCCGCGAGGAGATCTTTGGGCCGGTCATGTGCGTTCTCGATTTCGATGACGAGGCTGAAGTCATCGTCCGCGCCAATGCCACCGAATTCGGCCTCTCCGGCGGCGTCTTCACCGCCGATCTCACCCGCGCCCACCGCGTCGTCGACCAGCTCGAGGCCGGTACGCTGTGGATCAATGCCTACAATCTCGCACCGGTGGAAATTCCCTTCGGCGGCTCCAAGCAATCCGGCTTCGGCCGCGAGAATTCGCTCGCAGCACTAGAGCATTATTCGGAATTGAAGACCGTTTACGTCGGCATGGGGCCGGTGCAGGCGCCTTATTGATCTACCTCCCCTTGAGGGGGAGGTCGCCGCATAGTGGCGGGTGGGGGTGACCAGCCGCTATGCGCATACCAACGATCACCCCTCCCCGGCCTTCGGCCGACCCTCCCCTCAAGGGGAGGGTATAGAACCGCCTCGACTTTCGCCGCTATCCACCTGGAGCACATGGTCATGCAAGCAGATTTCGTCATCGTCGGCTCGGGCTCGGCCGGCTCCGCCATGGCCTACCGCCTGTCGGAGGATGGCAAGCATTCGGTCATCGTCCTTGAATTCGGCGGCAGCGACTTCGGCCCCTTCATCCAGATGCCGGCGGCCCTTGCCTGGCCGATGAGCATGGACCGCTACAATTGGGGCTATCTTTCCGAGCCGGAGCCGCAACTTAACAACCGGCGCATCACCGCGCCGCGCGGCAAGGTGATCGGCGGCTCCTCCTCGATCAACGGTATGGTCTATGTGCGAGGCCATGCGGAAGATTTCAATCGCTGGGAAGAACTCGGCGCCCAAGGCTGGGCCTATGCCGACGTGCTGCCCTATTTCAAGCGGATGGAACACTCGCACGGCGGCGAGGAAGGCTGGCGTGGCACCGATGGGCCGCTGCATGTGCGCCGCGGGGACGCCCGCAATCCGCTGTTCCATGCCTTCATCGAGGCGGGCAAGCAGGCAGGCTTCGAGGCGACCGAAGACTATAATGGCAGCAAGCAGGAAGGCTTCGGCCTGATGGAGCAGACGACCTGGATGGGCAGGCGCTGGTCTGCGGCGACAGCCTATCTCAAGCCCGCCCTCAAGCGGCCGAATGTCGAGCTCATCCGCTGCTTCGCCCGCAAAATCGTCATCGAAAATGGTCGCGCCACCGGCGTCGAAGTGGAACGCGGCGGCAAGATCGAAGTCATCAAGGCGAACCGCGAGGTGATCATTTCAGCCTCTTCGTTCAATTCGCCGAAGCTGCTGATGCTCTCGGGCATCGGACCGGCGCAGCATCTGCGCGATATGGGCATAGAGGTGAAGATCGACCGCCCCGGCGTCGGCGCCAACCTGCAGGACCACATGGAATTCTATTTCCAGCAGACCAGCCTGAAGCCGGTTTCGCTCTATTCCTGGCTGCCCTGGTACATGCAGGCGATTGTCGGTGCTCAATGGATGTTCTTCAAATCGGGCCTCGGCACCTCGAACCAGTTCGAAGCCTGCGCCTTCCTGCGCTCGGCACCCGGCGTCAAGCAGCCCGACATCCAGTATCACTTCCTGCCGGTCGCCATCAGCTACGACGGCAAGGCGGCGGCCAAGAGCCATGGTTTCCAGGCGCATGTCGGCTACAATTTGTCCAAGTCGCGCGGCGCAGTCACCTTACGCTCGTCCGATCCGAAGGCCGATCCCGTGATCCGCTTCAACTACATGAGCCATCCGGAGGACTGGGAAAAATTCCGGCATTGCGTGCGCCTTACCCGCGAAATCTTCGGGCAGAAAGCCTTCGACGACTATCGCGGGCCGGAAATCCAGCCAGGCCCGGGCGTCCAGACGGACGAACAGATCGACGCCTTCCTGCGTGAGCATCTGGAAAGCGCCTATCACCCCTGCGGCACCTGCAGGATGGGCTCGAAAGACGATCCGATGGCAGTGGTCGATCCGGACACCCGCGTTATCGGCGTCGACGGGCTGCGTGTCGCCGACAGCTCGATCTTCCCGCACGTCACCTACGGCAATCTGAACGGCCCCTCGATCATGACCGGCGAAAAGGCCGCCGACCATATCCTCGGCAAGCAGAGGCTGGCGCGCTCGAATCAGGAACCGTGGGTCAATCCGCGCTGGGAGACGAGCGACCGGTAAGATCGACAGGAATCAGTGATAGTCTTCCTCGCGCTGAGGCCTGATCGCCAATATCGTCACCGTCTCGCTATCCTCGATTTCAAACAGCGCGACGTAACCGGCAGACCCAAACGGAATGACGAGCTCGCGGAGAAATGGATTATCCACCGATGCCTTGCGGCAGCTGAACGGAAAGTCCGCTAACATCTTCATCGCACTTTCAATGACCGAAATGGCACGTTTGGCGGTGTTCTCATCGCGGTCGAGCAGACAGGCATAAAGCCGCTTGATATCGTCACGAGCCGAGCTGGCATAGCGAACTGCATATTTCAATTTGGCTTGCGCGCTATCTTTGCTGCAAGCATCTCCTTCAATTCGCCAACCACCTCATCGGCGCTATAATAGATCCCTGTACGCTTGGCTTGCTCTCGCGCAGCCAAGCCGCGCGCGATGAATTCCGCGTGTACCCGTCTGTGATCGATTTGAGCCCTTAGCGAATTCTCCACAAAAGCCGAGAGCGTTTCCCCCTCTTTCAGCACACTCTCAGCGGCGGCGCGCAGTTCCGGGTCGACTCTTAACGAAGGAATGGAAGCGGATTTCATGACCCACCTTTGTGCGTTGCAATTGCGATGCAATTGGAACATGTCAACACTCATGCAAACGTCCGCGGTAAATTGAAGTCTTGTAAGACAGTGTGAGTATCCTCATCCGCCATTTTTAAGCAGACTGTTCAGACTTGAGTCCTAAATGGACACATCGCTCGATCCACCGGTTAAAAAGCCTCATGCCCCCCATCTATCGTAAGTCTAAGCTGCTCCGCCGTTCCCGCGTCTTCTGGGGTTCATTTCAGCTCTGGCGGCCGCGATTGGTCTTCTGGACGGGGGCTCTGGCGATCGGCGTAATCAGCGTCGGCTTTGCGAAGCTTGCCGATCTGGCGCAGCGCGCCTTTGCGGGTGTTACCCATTCCGGAGAATGGACTTGGCTGCTGCCGCTCGTGCTGACGCCGCTTGGCTTCGTGCTGTCAGCCTATCTGGCCACGACCTTGTTTCCCAACGCGCAAGGGAGCGGTATTCCGCAGGCAATTGCCGCGCGGCATCTGCATCACCCCGAGGACCGTACGAAACTGCTGTCGCTACGGCTTGCCTTCGGCAAGATCGTGCTGACCGTTCTCGGGCTCCTCAGCGGCGCCTCGATCGGCCGCGAAGGACCTACGGTGCAGGTCGGCGCGTCCTTCATGCTGGCCGTTGCCCGGTTCGGCGGTATGGCGCAGGCGAAGGGGTTGATCCTTGCCGGCTCGGCGGCGGGCATCGCGGCAGCCTTCAACACGCCGCTTGCCGGGATCGTCTTTGCCATCGAGGAGATGAGCCGCACCTATGAATCGCGTGCCAACGGCCTGGTATTGACGGCCGTCATCCTTTCCGGCCTTGCAGCCCTCGGCCTTTCCGGCAGCTATAATTATTTCGGCACCGCCGATGCCGCGCCGACGATGCTCAGGGATTGGATCGTCATGCTGATCTGCGGCGTCGGTGGCGGCGCTCTCGGCGCCACCTTCAGCGGATTTGCGCTCTATGCCGGCATCCGCATCCGCCGCTGGGCACAGCCGCAGCCGCTCCAGCGCATGCTGATCCTTGCCGGCCTGTGCGGCCTCGTCGTGGCCGCCATCGGCGTCTTCTCGGGCGGCCAGACCTTCGGCACCGGCTACGACCAGGCCCGCGGCGCTGTGGAGGGACATGCCCTGCCCGCGCTCTTCTTCGTCGAAAAGCTGCTTGCGAGCTTCCTGTCGATGATCTCAGGCATTCCCGGCGGCATCTTCGCGCCTTCGCTTGCCGTCGGCGCCGGCTTTGGCAGCACGGTCGGCCAGTTCGTCGGTGGCGGTGTCGCACTTGCGGCAATTCTCGGCATGGCCGGCTATTTCGCCGGCGTCGTCCAGGCACCGATGACGGCCTTCGTCATCATCCTGGAAATGACAGGCGACCATCAGGCAGTGATTCCAATCATGGCGGTCTCGATGATCGGTTATGTGACGTCGCGGCTGCTATCGCGCGAGCCGCTTTATCACGGCCTGTCGCGCGTCTTCATCGCGGCGGCCATCCGCGCGCGGCGTGCCATGGAGAAGGAAGCGGGCGAGGAAACCGCCGCTCACTAGAGGTCAGGCCATCAGCCTCGTGACCGCGGCACCGTCAGGCTGCGCCACCGCATCGGCGATGGTCGTCGAGAAAAGAACCTTGCGGGTTGCATCGGCGACCCTGGCGAAGACATGCCGGATTTCGCAGGTCTGCTCACCGTCACAATCGTCACAACGACGATAGGCGGTGAGCGACAGACAGGGCAGCGGCGCCAGCGGCCCGTCGATGACGCGCAAGATCTCGCCGAAGGTGATTTCGTCGGCCGGCTTGCGGAGGAGATAACCTCCCTGCTTGCCGCGCCGGCTGATCACGATGCCCTGATGCTTCAGGTCGAGAAGGATCTGCTCCAGAAACTTTTTCGGGATCCTTTGCTGCGCCGCGATATCGGAAATCATCATCGGCGCGCCTGCCTCGGACTGGGCAAGGGCCGATAGCGCACGCAGCGCATATTTTGCTTTCTGAGTAATCATTTCGAACCGCTTACACACACATGCGATACGTTCGGCCGATCGGTTCAGCCGGATCGTTTGAGAACTCTGCAGACTTCGTCCACGGCTAATTCCGGAGCGAAGACACCAATGGGGCAACGTCGGGAAAACGCTGGCAACCCAGCCTTGTTTTCATTCTTTTGTCTCTATGCTCATAGTTTAGCTCAAAATCCGCCAATACGCATCATTTTGGCCATCACTTCCGATTTCCGTTTGACAAGCTATGTGTAACTCTACTATTTCTATAGACATTAAAGCAAGCACTTAAAGATGGCTAGCCATTTCAGGTGCTTCCGAGCAGCCGCTTCAGGTGGCAAAACGCCTTGGTTAACAGCCGAGGCGGTCGCTTTTCCTTATCGGCGCAGCTTCATGGAGATATTTACTCTCCAGCCGCTTGCTTTCGAAATCTATTTTTCTGTCCGCTGCCCCTGCGAGCTGCGATACTCCTGAGAATATCAGGACAGGATCCCCCATGACTGCCATTACACTTATTGAAGACGCCGCGACGCTGAACAGCCGCTTGGCATCGCTCGATCTTGCAGGCCGTCTGTCCCTGGTCGCCAGCCTTGGCGGCCGCGCCGTGTTCACGACCTCGCTCGGGATAGAGGACCAGGTCATCACGGCGGAGATCGGCAACCATCGCCTGCCGATCGAAGTCGCGACGCTGCAGACCGGCCGTCTCTTTCCCGAAACGCTCGCCTTGATCGACGAGACGGAAAGCCAGTACGACATCCATATCGTCCGTTACGAACCGGAAAAGGCTGATATTGACGCCTATGCCGAAAAGTACGGTCTCAACGGCTTCTACGAGAGCGTCGAAGCCAGGCATGCCTGTTGTGGCGTGCGCAAGCTGAAGCCGCTTGCGCGTGCACTGTCCGGCGCCACGATCTGGATCACCGGCCTGCGCCGCGGCCAATCCACCAACCGCGCCGATACGCCGTTTGCCGAATTCGACTCGGAGCGCAACCTGATCAAGATCAATCCGTTGGCCGATTGGGATATCGATGCTATCCGCGCATACGTCGCGGATAACAGCGTCCCGGTAAACCCGCTGCATGCCCGCGGCTATCCGTCGATCGGCTGCGAACCCTGCACCCGTGCCATCAAGCCAGGCGAGCCCGAGCGCGCCGGCCGCTGGTGGTGGGAGAACGACGAAAAGCGTGAATGCGGCCTGCATGTTCACGAAGAGGCCACGGTCGCCGCTCAATAGCATACCTCGCCGGTTCCCGGCTCCGATCTGAAGCGCGTTTCATCGCCGCCGATCTACCGGGAACCAACGCAGCCATTCTTTCCGGCCAAATTTCAGGTCGGGACAATTGAAGTTCTGGAGTCATACATGCCCGATAGCCGTCCGGATACGGAACTTTCCAATCCGCAAAGCGTCAAGCCGCCGCTCGATCCGCACCTGAAGGCGCTGGAAAACGAAGCCATCCATATCTTTCGCGAAGTTGCGGCCGAATTCGAGCGTCCCGTGATGCTCTATTCGGTCGGCAAGGATTCCTCGGTGCTGCTGCATCTGGCGCGCAAGGCCTTCTATCCCGGCCGCATCCCCTTCCCGCTGCTGCACGTGAACACCGGCTGGAAATTTGCCGAGATGATCACCTTCCGCGACGAGATCGTGAAGAAGTACGATCTCGACCTGATCGAGCATATCAACCCGCGCGGCAAGGCGGAGAACATCACGCCCTTCACCCATGGTTCGGCTGGCTACACCGACATCATGAAGACGGAGGCCTTGCGGCAGGCGCTGGATGCCGGCCAGTTCGATGCCGCCTTCGGTGGCGCCCGCCGCGACGAGGAGGCTTCGCGCGCCAAGGAACGCATCTACTCCTTCCGCACGCCCGATCATCGCTGGGATCCGCGCAATCAGCGCCCGGAGCTCTGGAACATTTATAACGGCCAGATCCGCAAGGGCGAGAGCGTGCGCGTCTTCCCGCTCTCCAACTGGACCGAGGTCGACATCTGGCGCTACATCCAGGCCGAGGACATTCCGATCGTGCCGCTCTATTTCGCCGCGAAGCGCCCGATCGTCGAGCGCGACGGCATGATGATCATGGCGGCCGATCCGCGGCTCGAATTGCTGCCGGACGAAGTCAAGCGCGAGGAACTCATCCGCTTCCGTACGCTCGGCTGCTTCCCGCTGACCGGTGCGATCCGCTCCACCGCCACGTCCCTTGAAGAAATCATTGCAGAGCTGGAAATCGCCACGGTTTCCGAACGTCAGGGCCGCGCCATCGACCGCGACCAGTCCGGCTCCATGGAAAAGAAGAAGCGTGAAGGATATTTCTGAGATGACCGCAAACGCCAACGCCGCCGTCACCCTGCCCGCTGTCGGGGCCGCCGCCGAACCGGCCAAGGCCGTCCGCGACTCGCGCCCGCTTCGCTTGCTCACCTGCGGCAGCGTCGACGACGGCAAGTCGACGCTGATCGGCCGCCTGCTCTGGGATACCAAGGCGGTCAAGGAAGACCAGGCCGCCACGCTGCAGCGCGATTCCACCGGCAAGCAGAACGATCTCGGCTTGCCAGACTTCGCACTCCTGCTCGACGGCCTGCAGGCCGAGCGCGAACAGGGCATCACCATCGATGTCGCCTATCGTTATTTCTCCACCGACAAGCGCTCCTTCATCGTTGCCGACACGCCCGGCCATGAGCAATATACCCGCAACATGGCGACGGGCGCTTCCACCGCCGATCTGGCGGTGCTGCTCGTCGATGCGCGCATGGGCATCCTGGAGCAGACGCGCCGCCACGCGACGATCGCTTCGCTGCTCGGCATCAAGCAGTTCGTCCTGGCCGTCAACAAGATCGACCTGACGAACTACGACCGCGCCGGCTTCGAGAAGATCTCGCACGATTTCCGCGAATTCGCCCTTTCGCTCGGCGTCAAGCAGATCACGGCCATTCCAATGTCGGCGCTGAAGGGCGAAAATGTCGTCTATTCCGGCCAGGCCGCCATGCCCTGGTACAATGGCCCGACGCTGGTCGAGGCGCTGGAATCGGCAACCGTTCGCTCGGCGCAGACGGTCGGGTTCCGTCTCTCCGTGCAGCGCGTCTCGCGCCCCGGCGAAAGCTTCCGCGGCTATCAGGGCACGGTTGCCGGCGGCTCGGTGAAGCCGGGCGACAGCGTCATGATCCTGCCTTCGGGCATGGTCGCCAACGTCTCGAAGATCGTCACCTTCGATCTGGTGCGCAACGCCGCCGTTGCCGGCGATGCGATCACGCTCGTCCTCGACCGCCAGGTTGACGTCTCGCGCGGCGACATGATTGTCGCGATCGACAGCCAGCCGCAATCCGGCCTCTCCTTCGATGCGCAGATCGTCGCGCTGCAGCCTGAGGGCATCGAGCCGGGCAAGCGCTACTGGCTGAAGAGCGGCAGCCGCCGCCAGCGTGTGCAGGTGCAGCCGATCGCTCAGCTCGAACTGAAGACCGGCGCCTGGGCACCGGCGCAATCGCTGTGGATGAACGCCATCGGCAAGGTTCGCCTTTCCTTCGACGAAGCCGCCGTCTTCGACCCATACGACCAGAACCGTTCGACCGGCTCCTTCATCCTGATCGATCCCGAGAGCAACAACACGGTCGCCGGCGGCATGATCACCGGCAAGCGCACCGATGTCGGCGGCATCCACAAGGAGGGCCAGCGCGTTCTCCTGTCTCTGCCGGCCGATCTCGCCGAGCAGATCATGGCGAGCGAACTCTTCGCCAGCCGCCGCGACGAGACGGAAGTCCGCCGCGTCACCTCGGCGCAGGCCGCGGAAATCTGGTCGAACGCTGCCAGCGATATCTAATCACGGCTGGGCATTCAGCAGCAGAGAGGCCGACCTCGGTCGGCCTCTCGCCAATTCCGGCCCCCTACACTTGGGATCAGCGCAATATTTCGCCTGGAGCCGCCAGAAGCCGATCGCATTCGGCGTCCGTTCCAATGGTGATGCGCAGGTAGTCGCCAATGCGCCCCCGGGAAAAACGCCTTATCAGAATTCCCCGGCTCCTGAGTTGTGCCGCCAACTCCGCGCCCGATTGATCCGGGTGCCGCGCGAACAGAAAATTGGCAGAGGACGGCAGCACGTCGAAGCCGAGTTCTTTCAGCGCCATGGACAGGCGTTCCCGGCTGGCAATGATCAAATCGCGATGTCTCTCGAACCAGTCCCGATGAAAGGTGCTGTAGGGGGTTTCGTTGGTATTCAACTTGATCACATCGCCCATGGCCGGCTGCTCCCCTGCGACATAGGGGGTCAGGGAATGGACAATGGGACTCCAGAAACAGTCATCGTGATTTCCAAATTTTGGCGGTTGCGGGCTGGTTTGGCGTCGCGTGGTTCAATTTTACTGTCTAATGGAGCAAATGCCACCATCGAACGGCATCTTTCGGCAGCCAAACTCCAAGAGCTTTGGTCCTTTGCCTTGTCCCACATTTTCCAAGCCATCTATGCGGGACCGGATTAATCGCAAGACCCGCTCTCAGAGTTGACCCGACACCATCTGCATGAGGAGCGTGATACGGTGAGACCGGAAAGCGGGCCTTATCCTGCCGTGGCGCTCAAGCTCCGCCAATCCGTGGAGTGCCGCCCAGAAAGTTTCAGTAGCGGTATCCACATCCTGGGAGAACGGCGCGATCACGGTCGCCATGGCTCCGAAACCCGCACGGAGCGGTGCCGGCGTGTCGGACCTGGCGAAGCGAAGGCCGGTTGGAAGGATAAACATCGCCTCGTACATCGCAGGCCGGGCGAAAGCGAAATCGAGATAGGCGGTCGCGACGCCTTCCACTGATTCCTTTGGCGTGGAGGATGGCCGGATCGCGGCACGGAGTATCGTGGCCAATTCGCTGAAGCCCTCAAGAGCGACCGCTCCGACGATCTCATCGCGATTTCCGAAATGCGAATAGAGAACGGGCTGGCTGTATTCTATCTCGTCGGCGAGACGCCGGATCGTGACGGCAGGCCAGCCATCACGTTCCGCGATCGTCCTCGCAGCGACGACTATCCGGCGTTCGCGCTCCTCACGTTCCCTGATCTTGCGTTCGCTGCTGCCCACCTCATGCCCTCATCTTCATGCGCGCGAATTTTGTAAGGCCAAGGCTATCAAAAAGAGCAGCGATTGACAAACTAGCTATGCTAGAATATATTCTATTGCTAGAATATCTAGAGCGGCATGATTCATCATCGAAGAGAAAATCAATGAATCTTCCAATTCAAACTTTCACGGGCGCAACGGTCCTCGAAAACGTCCTCGTCTGGCTGGCCGCCGCGGCGTTCCTCGTTGGCGCTATCGTCAACGCGAGCGGTCACCCGAAAATCCGCGCGGGTTTCGTGCAACTTGGATTCCCATTCTGGTGGTGTTGGGTAACGTCCGCTCTCGAGCTTGTAGCCGCGTTGTTGTTGATCACAGCCGGCACCCGCTACATCGGGGTCGGATTGGGTGCCTGCATCATGCTCGCCGCAATCGCGTCCGTTGTCCGTATCCGGAACTATCGGGAACTCCCGCCGCCAATGCTGTTCCTACTACTGCTGATACTGGCCGGTCTCAGCGGCCTCGCCTGAGCATCTTGCGGCAAGCAGAGGCGGTACCATGAGAACCAGCGCGTAACCGGCTGGATAACGGTCTCCATCGCCGCGGCATCGGGTGTCGTCCGAACTCCCGTCATCAATCCATCTCGAAGAAGACGCCAGACGGAGCGAACTCGCTTCCGGACAGCGCAAAGCAACGGCCCGAAGGAGGCCAAAACCAGCATGTCAAATCGTACAGCAAGCACAGTCGTCGTCTATCATTCCGGCTACGGCCACACCCAGCGGATGGCGGAAGCCGTCGCGGAAGGTGCGGGCGGAGTGCTTTACGCCATCGATGCAGACGGCAACCTCTCCGATGACGGATGGGCCGCGTTGGATGCCGCCGATGCCATCATCTTCGGATCGCCAACCTACATGGGTGGCCCGAGCTGGCAGTTTAAGAAGTTCGCGGACACTTCCTCGAAGGCCTGGTTCACCAATAAATGGCAGGACAAGGTTTTCGGGGGCTTCACCAACAGCGCCAGCCTGAACGGCGACAAACTCAACACGCTTGAATACTTCGTTCTTCTGGCAGGACAGCATGGGGGACTGTGGGTCAGCCTGGGGATAAAGCCAGCGAACGTGAAGGCGTCGACGCGAGACGATGCAAACAGGATGGGATCGTATATCGCGCCCATGGCGCAGTCCGATGCCGACGCAGCCCCGAACGAAATGTCGGTCGGCGATCTGGAGACTGCCCGCACTTACGGCGAGCGCGTGGCACGAGTCGCACGGCGGTTCGCGTTGGCTCAGGACGCCTGAGGCCGTGTCCTAACTCCCGGCATATGAAAGGCAGATGAATCTGGCGAGCAGAGCAGTCGTTTTCAGCATCACCGACCGACCCGCGACGCAGCGGTGCAATCGCGTCAACAAACACGACATAAACGGAAGTCACTCGCTCTGCTCGCCCGGCTACGCCGCCATATTGAGCTCTGCCTAATCGCCAAGCATGCCGCGTGCATCAGCACCTTTGCAAAATCCGCTGTTGGCGCGAAGTTGCCGCCAGACACAGTTGCTATCTCATTCCGCAATTTTGCATTGCCGTTGAAGATTGGCCCGGATAGGCCTTGATTCATGCTTTGAGAGCAGCGGGCAAGACTTCGCAGCTCTTTGCAAAGAGCCGCTCGCCGACAAAATCGACGAAGACGCGGACCTTGGGCGACAAATGACGGCTCGAGGGCCAGAGCACATGGAAATGGCCGGGCTCATTGATGAAATCATCGAGAACAGTTCGCAACTTTCCTTCCGCAAGCGGACTGCGCGCGAGGAAATCCGGCATGCATCCGATGCCAAGGCCGGCGACGGTGGCACCGCGCACGGCTTCCATATTATTGCAGGAAAAAGCCGTTCGCATGCGCAGTTCTGGCTCGCCCTCCGGCAAGGTCAGGGGCCAATCCTGCAGCTTGCCGCTGTTCGGAAAGCGAAACCGCACCGCCACATGCTCATTGAGCGCGCGCGGGCAATCGGGAACGCCGTGGCGCTCCAGATAGCTGGGGGCCGCGCAAAGCAGCATCTGAAACGGCCGCAAGGTGCGTGACATCAGACGCGAATCCGGCAGATCGCCACTGCGGATCGCCACATCGACCCCCTCCTCGATCATATCGACGATCCGGTCGTTGAAATCGATGTCGAGTTCGACATCGGGATAGCGGGCCACGAATTCCGGCACGACCGGCAGCAGGAAATGGTAGCTGACGATGGGAACGCTGACACGCAGCCGCCCACGCGGCACCGCCACCGCCTGCGCGAGCGAGGCCTGCGCGTCGTCGAGATCGTCGAGCACGCGTCGGCAGCGCTCATGAAAGAGGCGCCCCTCCTCGGTCAAGCGGATGCTGCGAGTGGAGCGCTGCAGCAGCCGAACGCCAAGCTGCCGCTCCAGATTGCTGACCGCCTTGCCGACCGCTGAGGCCGAAAGGCCAAGCACGCGACCGGCAGCGGCAAAGCTGCCGAGATCCGCCGTCCGGACGAAAGCATTCAAACCGCTCAAGCGATCCATGCGCACCTCATTCAAGCGTTTTTTTCCGGTATATATGGAGTTATAGCCTTATTATCATCCGATTACAGCAAAACTATCTTCATCCGGTCATTTGAAGCCCATGGGCGAAGGCGTTCAAGCCTTCATCGTTCCCAAGCCGCCCGTGGGCTCGCCCTTGCTCAAACCCAACGGAAATCCCGATGACCCTCAGCAAGACAAAGGTCGCAACTGCGACCGAAAAACTCTTCGTCCTCGTCGCAGTCTGCTGCGCCGCAGCGGCGATGCCCCTGACCTTCACCGGCCCGGCCGTTGCCTTGCCGGCCATCGGCCGCACGCTCGGCGGCAGCCCGATCGCCCTCAACTGGGTGACCAATGCCTTCATGCTGACCTTCGGCAGTTGCCTGATGGCGGCCGGCGCACTTGCCGACAGTTTTGGCCGCCGGCGCATCTTCCTGACTGGAGTGGGATGTTTCGCGCTGTTTTCGGCCGGACTGGCCTTTGCCGGCAACATCGTCTGGTTCGACATATTGAGAGCCCTGCAGGGCCTCGGCGCCGCCGCCGCTTTTTCGGGCGGCATGGCATCCCTTGCCCAGGAATTCGATGGCACGGCACGCATGCGGGCCTTCAGCATCGTCGGCTCAAGCTTCGGCGTCGGTCTGGCTTTCGGGCCGATTGCCTCCGGCCTGATGATCGATGCGTTCGGCTGGCCCTCTATCTTCCTCCTCGTCGTTATACTGGCTCTATTCGCGCTCGGCCTCGGTGCGCGCTTTCTGCGCGAATCCCGCGATCCGGATGCGGCCGGGCTCGACTGGCCGGGAGCGCTGAGCTTCACGCTTGCCCTCACGCTCTTCACCTATGGCGTGCTGCGCGCGCCGGAAACCGGCTGGAGCGACCCGATTGTCATTATCTTGCTAGCCGGCGCCGCATTGCTCCTCCTGGCCTTCGGTATTATCGAACGTAGCGTGAAGCGGCCGATGCTGGATCTCAGCTTGTTTCGCTATCTGCGTTTCGTCGGCGTGCAATTGCTGGCGGCAGCGCCGGCCTATGCCTTCGTCGTGCTGCTGATCCTGCTGCCGGTGCGCTTCGTCGGCATCGAAGGCATGAGCGAGATTGCCGCCGGCCGAATGATGATCGCCCTTTCGGCGCCGCTTCTCATCCTACCGATCGCCGCCGGCCTTTTGACGCGCTGGTTCAGTGCCGCCGCGATCTGCGGTGCCGGCCTTGTCATTTCGGCTGTGGGTCTCTTCTGGCTCAGCCATTTCGCTGCCGGTTCGGCGTCGTCGGCGCTGATCGGCCCGCTGCTGACGATCGGCGCCGGCATCAGCCTGCCCTGGGGCCTGATGGACGGGCTGGCCGTCAGCGTCGTTCCGAAGGAACGCGCCGGCATGGCGACCGGTATCTTCAGCACCACCCGCGTCGCCGGCGAAGGTGTCGCCCTTGCCGTCGTCAGCGCTGTTTTGAGCGCCTTCATACAGTCCAATCTCGGCACATCGGCGGGCGAGCACGCGGCCACCACGGCGCAACGGCTCGTCACCGGCGATCTTTCCGCCGCGGCAGCGAACGCACCTGCGATCGGACAAGCCGCACTGATCCACGGTTATAGTGATGCCTTCAGCGCACTGCTTTGGCTCCTGACCGCGATCACCGCCATCACCGCGATCGTCGTCTTCTCTTCCCTCGGACGAGGATCGTCGAGCGACACCAGCGAAGCCGCGAACCAGGTGCCCGACGACGACGAGGCTCTGACGGCGTCGGAGGCATAAGCCGGCGAGAGGCATGCCAGCAAGGCAAATCGAAGGCCAAAGAACGCAGAAATCTTTGCCACAACGCAACGGAATGTTTCGCCGCCACATAAATTGTGCGCGCCGCATCGCATCGATCGCAGCCTTTGGAATGGCAGAAGACTGGAGTTTAAATGTGCCGCTGCTATATCATATCCCAATGATATCAGACCGGTTTTTTAAGATTATCGCATGGACCTATATCGCGGCGCTCATCGCTGTGACCTTTGCGCATCTCAATTGGCAAGCCGCGTTTGGCAATCCCTTCGACCTATTTCGTGCCGGCGCGCTTTGCGTGGCCGGCATGCTTGCGCGACTGGCCTACCCGCAGTCGCCATCCTTCACCTGCCTCTTGATGATCGGCAGCGTGTTGGCACTTTGGCTTTCGCATTTCCTGGCGAGCGGGGACTCCGGTTCATCCCTTGATATCATCATCGGCATGATCAGCGGTCTTTGGGGCATCATGATCGGCGCGGCGCTCAGCAAGCTGATATCTCCGGCTTCGAAACGAACCGTGTCGTACTGAGCAAACCGGCGCCTGCCTCCTCACGCCAGCTTGACAGCGGCGCAGGCATGCTTGGCTTTTGCCCTCGCCTGAGCGCATGTCGGCTCGGCCTCTCCAGCCGCCTCTGCCACTCCGCTGAGCCATTCGAACGACAGCCGAGGCCGTCCTTTTCAGCGATCTATTCTTAAGAATGACTATTGCGTAGCCAATATTATGGCGCACTTACTATTTGTATTTGCAGATGTTGCTTTCCTGCAACTGGAATTTAAAATTCACGAAAAAGTCATTCCGAGAAAAATATATCATATAACTTTACAGGAATTCGTCTTTAATAGCGAACAGAAGCGGGTGGGGCCCGTTTCTCCCGAGTCGGGGTTTTTAAACAGGGATAGGGTCAAGGCACGTCGATTTTTCGACGCGACAGCCTGTGCCCAATCTATATTGGATTGGAGTTTTTATGAACATCAAGAGCCTTCTTCTCGGCTCCGCTGCTGCTCTGGCAGTAGTTTCTGGCGCTCAGGCAGCCGACGCTGTCGTCGCCGCTGAGCCGGAACCGCTCGAATACGTCCGCATCTGCGACGCGTACGGCGCTGGTTATTTCTTCATCCCGGGCACGGAAACCTGCCTGAAGGTCGGCGGTATGGTTCGTACCGAAGGCAAGTGGTACAACGCTTACAACCCGGCTGACCGTTACGGCACGCTGTGGCACACCCGCGCTCAGCTGAGCGTCGATACCGCATCGGACACCGAATACGGTCCGCTGAAGACCAACACCGTCTATCGTTTCGACTGGCAGGATGGCGGTTCGACAACCACCAAGCTGCTGTTCGCCAATATCAGCCTCGGTGGCTTCACCATTGGTAAGGCCGACTCGCAGTACAACTCCTACATCGGTTACGCCGGCAACGTCATCAACGACGACGTTGTTTATGACGGTCCGTACGAACTGAACCAGTTGACCTACAACTACGACGCAGGCAACGGCTTCACGGCTGTGATCTCGGTCGAAGACAGCAACTCCGGTTCGGGCGCCAAGGGCGTCAACGGCGAAGACAGCTCCGACCACTACGCTCCCGACGTTGTTGCCGGTGCCGGCTACAAGGTTGGCAACTTTGGCTTCAAGGTTGTTGGCGGCTACGACTCGATCGTCGAAGAAGGTGCCATCAAGGCCCGCGCCGATGCCGACTTCGGCGTCTTCAAGGCCTTCGTCATGGGCGGCTGGAACACCGACGGCGACAAGCTGAACAAGTACGCAAGCTCGAACGGCGCTGGCCCGGCCAAGACCATCGGCTGGGGTGACTGGGCTGTTTGGGGCGGCGTCACCGTTCCGATCGACGCCAAGCTTCAGGCCAACGCTCAGGTTGCCTACACCGACTCGAAGATCTTCGCTGCGACCGCCAACCTTCGTTGGAACCCGGTCAAGAACCTCCTGGTTCAGCCGGAAGTTTCCTACACCAATTGGGACTCCATCAATCAGGACCAGTGGGCTGGCGTTCTGCGCTTCCAGCGTAGCTTCTAAGACCTCGTTTTCGAGATCTGATCTGACTTGACCCCTGATCGGATGGGGACTGGTCCGACTTCCAGCGAAGTCGGGCCGGTCCTTCCGAGGCAGGGGTTAAATTTTGGGGTCCGTGCCTCTCAAACGAACAACAGCGGCATCCGTAGAGAATTGTAGAATATCTCACCCAGACAGACGATCCGCAAATAGGCGCTGAAGACCGGATCTGTCAGTAAGATGGAATGGCGGCGCCGCAGCCAATCTCCTTCATTTTGCCCGCATCAACATCATCGACATCAAGCATTTTTTGTCGTAGAGACAACTCATGTCGATCATCTGCGTATACGCCTCGCGATTTTATTCGTACCGCTGCTTTCAGCGGAGGCGGGCCTGTGCGTAGTTAACACTGACGCGACACCAAAGACCCGAACAGCCGCTAGTCTACCTGGCGGCTTTTTTTTTGTCGCCGCGGTATGATCTTACAAGGAACCGATACCGTGCTGAATTCCACTGATGATTTGCGCATTGTCGAGATCACGGCGCTCACGCCGCCCTCTCGCATCATAGATGAGATCCCCCGCGACGAAGCGGTGACGACAACCGTCACCGAGGCGCGCAACGCTGTCCATAACATCCTGCGCGATGAGGTCGACCGGCTGATCGTGGTCATTGGCCCCTGCTCCATCCACGATCCGGATGCCGCGCGTGAATATGCGGCATGGCTGAAGGAACAGCGCGACCGTTTCGTCGACGATCTCGAGATCATCATGCGGGTCTATTTCGAGAAGCCTCGGACCACCGTCGGATGGAAGGGTTTGATCAACGACCCGCATCTTGACGGCAGCTACCGCATCGAGGAAGGCCTGCGCATCGCGCGGAAACTTCTGGTCGATGTCAACGAAATCGGTCTGCCGGCCGGTTGCGAATATCTCGATACGATTACGCCGCAATATATCTCCGATCTCGTAAGCTGGGGCGCGATCGGTGCGAGGACGACCGAGAGCCAGGTGCATCGGCAATTGGCGTCCGGTCTCTCCTGCCCTGTCGGTTTCAAGAACGGGACGAATGGCGATGTGCGGATCGCGCTCGACGCCATCGTAGCGGCTTCGCAGCCGCATCATTTCCCGGCCGTGACCAAGGAAGGTCTGGCGGCGATCGCCTCGACACGCGGCAACGAGGATTGCCACCTCATCCTGCGCGGCGGCAAAGAGCCGAATTACGATGCGACCAACGTGCAGGCCGTATCGGAACTGGCATTGAAAGCCGGGCTCGAGCCGCGGATCATCATCGATGCCAGCCATGCCAACAGCAGCAAGAACCCGGAAAACCAGCCGGTGGTGGTCAGCGCCGTGGCGGAGCAGATATCGGCCGGCGACCGGCGCATCAAGGGCATGATGATGGAGAGCAACCTCATCGCCGGCCGCCAGGATCTCGTTCCCGGCAAGCCGCTGGTCTATGGCCAGAGCATCACCGACGGCTGCATTGACTGGCAGACCTCCATCCGCACATTGGAGGATCTGGCGCAAGCGGCGCAGGCAAGGCGGCGGCTTGCCCGATAAGGCAAGCCCAACCAGAACAGGCGGCTTTGATTAAGCGCGTCGATAGTGCGCGAGGCTGAGATAATGCTTCCGAGGCCCGCGCACGTGCCACATCTCGGCCCAGGCGTCCGGCCCTCGAAAGAAAAAACGGCCCCGGTAAAGATCGGGGCCGCAATGATGAACGACATGCTGTGACGCGCCGTCACCGATACGGATGAATTCGGCAAGATCGGGAAAGCGGACGACGAGATCTTCAACCGCATCGTCAAGCCGATACGCGCGGCTGCTTCTGAGCGTCGCGTGATCGCTGTGCGTGTCGCCATGTTCTTCGAACTGGACAGGCGTCACAAAAGCCTGCCCTTCGAATGTTACCAGCGAACGATTGAGGCGGTCGATGATCCGGCGCCTCACATCCCATGTGCCGAGATAGGGTTTCAGCCGTCCGATTGAGCTGTTCCCCGCGTCAGGACGCCGCGCGCTGCGCTGCGTCGGCATGCCGGACCGGAAGCTTCCAGCCGGGCCTGACGAAGTGGCAGGTATAGCCGTTCGGATAGCGCTCCAGATAATCCTGGTGTTCCGGTTCCGCTTCCCAGAAATCGCTGACCGGCGCTACCTCGGTGACGACTTTGCCCGGCCACAGGCCGGAGGCGCCGACATCAGCGATCGTGTCCAGAGCGACCCGCTTCTGCTCCTCGCTCGTGTAGAAAATCGCCGAGCGGTAGCTCATGCCGACATCATTGCCCTGGCGATTACGGGTGCTCGGATCGTGGATCTGGAAGAAGAATTCCAGAAGGTCACGGTAGCTGATCTTCTGCGGATCGAAAACGATCTCGATCGCTTCGGCATGCGAACCATGGTTGCGATAGGTGGCATTGCGGACATCGCCGCCGCTGTAGCCAACGCGCGTCGAGATGACGCCGTTGTAACGACGGATGAGATCCTGCATGCCCCAGAAACAACCGCCGGCGAGAACTGCACGCTCCGTAGTCATCTTACATCCTCCACTTGATCGATATAGGCACCATACCCCTCGGCTTCCATGCGGTCACGCGGCACGAAGCGGAGGGAGGCGGAATTGATGCAATAGCGCAGGCCGCCACGGTCCTGCGGCCCGTCCGGGAAAACATGGCCCAGGTGGCTGTCGCCGTGCGCCGAGCGCACTTCGGTGCGCACCATGCCGTGCGAGATATCGGTCAGCTCGCTGACATTGGCTGGTTCGATCGGCTTGGTGAAGCTCGGCCAGCCGCAGCCAGAATCGAATTTGTCGGAAGAGGCAAACAGTGGCTCCCCCGATACGATGTCGACATAGATGCCCGACTGCTTGTTGTAGAGAAGTTCGCCCGTACCGGGGCGCTCCGTGCCGCCTTGCTGCGTCACGCGATATTGCTCAGGGGTAAGCTTGGCTATCGATTCTGCTGTCTTGCTATAATTGCCCATGTTGTTCTCCTTGCCCTTGGCACGCATTTCAAACTTGACCGGGACCAGCGAAAGGAAGCGGGTTGGCGGATATCAAGCTCGATCAGCGTTATGGGAGTGGTTGCGAGGCGAGATATAGGTATCGCTGGTTCAATTTGCCATATCGATCACGAGCGCGTGACACTCCACGGTGTCGGCGCTCAATCGCCCGTTTGGCAAGAGGCGGTGTAGATTGCGGCAAGCGCCTCGATGCCGGCCTGATCATCGCGATCGAAGCGGCCGGCAACCGGACTATCGAGATCGATGACGCCGAAAACCTTTCCATTGCGGACCAACGGCACCACCAGCTCCGAGCGCGAGGCCGCGTCGCAGGCGATATGACCGGGAAAAGCATGAACATCTTCCACGAGGATCGACTGTGCCTTCTCGACCGCCGTTCCGCAGACGCCGCGGCCGACGGCTATGCGAACGCAAGCCGGCTTGCCCTGGAACGGCCCCAGCACAAGCTCGCTACCCGACCGCAGGAAATAGAAGCCGGCCCAATTCACATCGGGCAACATCTGGAAGATCAGCGCGGATGTATTGGCTGCATTGGCAATCGAATCCGCCTCGCCATCAAGCAAGGCTTGCAGCTGGCCGGCAAGCTCGCGATAGAATTCGGGCTTGCTGTCGTGCTCAATCGTCTTCTCTGCAAACATCGCACACTGCCTTCTTAAGGATCTCTTCTCTCAGGACCAGCGTCAGTCCTTGTCATCCGGATCGTCCGGCGGGCATGGCCAGACGGAGGGCGCCTGCAGCCAGGAGGGCAGCTTCGTCGTATTGTCGCCGCAAGCCAGATTGATCTGCGCCTGCTGGAGGCCAGTGGCAGCCGTCAGATCAAGACCTTCGATGCGGGTCAGGTACATGAAGGCCCCGCCGAAGGAGACCGGCCCCTGCATCACCGCGCCGGCCAGCGTCGCACGGGAGAGATTGGCAAAGGAGAAATTCACGCCTGACAGGACCGCCTTGTCGAAATCGGCGCGGCCGAGCTCGGCCTTCTGGAAATCCGCATTGGCAAGCTTAGCGCCGCCGAATTCTGCCCGTTGCAGCTCGGCATTGGCAAAAGATGCGCCATTGGCAGAGGCGTTGCTGAAGTCGGAGCGATAGGCCTCGATCCTTGAAAAATTCGCCCCGTCGGCAAGGACTGTCTTCAACCATGCGCGCACCAGCGTCGCCTTTTCAAGATTGGCGGAGGTCAGATTGGCGTCGCTCAGATCCGTGCTGTCGAAGTGAGCGCCGGCAAGATTGGCGCCGTGCAGATCGCTGCTTGGCAACATGATATTGGTCTTGCTGCATCCGCTCCAGTCGAGACCGGGCGCTGCGACATTGCCGCAATCAGCGGCGCGCGCGGGATCTCCGCCTGAAGCAAGGAGAAATGCGGCACCTAGAGCCAACACACCGACGCCGGTTGCAATCCCCAGCTTTTGTCCGATAGCGTCGCGAGACCACGCGCCATAGCGCTGCCGCCGCCACGCAAGTCCCTCTCCGGCCAACCCAGCCACCCTTTCAACAAGACTCATCCCGTCACTCCGCTTCTGCGCCCGCAAGCCGTCCGACGGTCGAGTCGGGTGCATGCACGCCTCCTTTGTATATGGTGCTTTGGGCGACAAAAAGAGCCGGTTTTGCAAAAGCAGATCTTGAACGCGGTCTGGGTGTCCGTGGCGCGCGATAACGGCGCGCACAGCCTTGAAGGCAACTCAACGAACCTCCAAGGGTATGGCCAGCTTCGCCGTAGTACAACGCCGCTCTGATGACTGCTTTGGGTGGATTTTTCGGGAGAAAGATCAGTGTTTTAAGCTGGTCGGAGTGGAGTGATTCGAACACTCGACCCCCACGTCCCGAACGTGGTGCGCTACCAGACTGCGCTACACTCCGTGACCAGCGGCGCTTCTATAGACCAGCCATTTTTGATGCACAAGCACCAATCTCAAAAAACCGTTTGATTTTTGACGAAAAGATTACAGGGCCGCTGCCTAGAAAATCGGCAGGAAACAGGCGCTGGAAGGGCCGGCGTGCAAAAGACGCAACAGATTGACTAAAATCCCACTTGTACACGCGGATGGGAATTTTCTTTTGCCGGCTTTGGCGCTAAAGCCCTAGGCGGGACAGGTGGAAACGTCGTGGGACAGCGGCCTTTCCGCGACCGAATGCGTGACAGAAGCTCAAGGACGACACGATGAATATCCGCATGATCACCGCGGCGGGACTGTTGCTGGCGCTAGCCGGTTGCAGCACCACGACAGCAACGACAACAGGCCTGCCGCTGATGGCGAGCAACCCCGTTCAGGATCGCTGGGAAGGCCAGTCCGCTGGACGCTTCTTCGCGGCCTACGGTCCGCCGCTCTCCGACCGCGACGAAAGCGGCAATCGCGTCTATACGTGGCGCGGCGGCTACAAGACGATCACGATCGCGACCAAGGATGGCAAGAAGGGCGGCAAGCGCTATCTCAGCTGCAAGGCCGATATCGTCACCAATCAGAGCTATGTCATCCGCTCGGTCCACATCCTCGGCGACCAGCCGGGCGTCAGCGGCTCGTCCTATTGCGCCGAACTTCTGGCTCCGCCGGAAAAGGCGAGCTGAAACAGGGACTTTATCGGGAAACCAATTCGACGGGCGGCTCGAAGGAGCCGCCTGTTTGACTTGATGCGGCCTCAGTCATTTGCCGCGGCGAACTCGGCGCAGCTCTTCGGCGGCACCGCACCCGCAGGCGGCACGAAGGCCTTGTCGATAGCATAGAGCTTGGCAAAGGGCGTTTCCGCGGCAAGCCCCACGCCGCTCGGGATCGTGCCGTCAAAACGATCCTCGACATCGGCATTGACCAGCAGAATGAAGTCGAAGCGCTGCCGCCAATTGACGAGATAGGGCGCAAAGCTGCTGACGGTGCCGATCTCATCGGGGCAATCGAGCAGGCCAACGGAGAGGAGATTGCCTTCCGGCACAGCGATATCGCTCCAGGGCGGCAGGACGGTCAATGGCTGCTTGCCCTTGGCGGTAAAGACCGTCGGCACGAAGCTATGCGCATAAGGGATAGCAAGCGTCGGCAAATGCCGGAACGTGTCCTGATTCCACGCAAAGTAACGATGGTCGACGACATGCGGCGCACTCTTTTGCTGCCGCATGACAGGCAGGATCGCCGCGCCCTCCGGTACCGCGGCAAGCACGGTGCGAACATCTGCGACCTCGGCCTCGCCCTGCCACCAGTTGAAACCGATCCAGGCGGTCCTGCCAAGCGCAACCGCTGAAAGCATGGCGACGACAAGCAGGGCCTGCCGGCGCGACAGGCGAGGCAAGGGACATACCATCACCATGGCCGCCAGCGCCGCCATGATCGGGAAGCGCCAGCTGATCCAGCCAGTAGCCAATAGATGGCGCGGCGAGAGGCAGGCGAACAGCAGCAGACCGGTTGCCGTGACCGCAAGCCCCGCATGCAGCTGCAGCCGGCGTGTCCGCACAGCATTGGTGCAGACGAGGATCAGCGGGATCAGGAACAGCATGTCCACCAGGACCGTATAGCTCCAGAACGCCGACATCAGGTTGGCCAGGATCAGAACCAGGGAATCATTCCAGGACGCGCCGAGATTGCCGTTGCCGGCATCGGGCAGCACCGGCTGGTAGAGGAAAAGACAGATCGCCGGCAAGGCGCAGGCCAGCACCGCCATCGCCAGCCTGCCGCATAAGCGCATGAAATCGCGAAATGACTTCATCGCCGCCATGGTGGGCGAAAACTCGAGCCCGCAGACGAGCGCCATATAGAAGCCGAGCGAAAAGATATGCATGGTGGTGAGCAGCAGGCCAGCCAGCAGGCGAAAGACAAACAGCACGGCCCGGTTTCGCGATTGCAGGGCATGATCGGCTGTTGCGAAGAACAGTGCCATGCCGAGCCCAATCTGGAAATTGATGAAGCCGCCGATCAGCGTTGCGCACCAGGCGAAATAAAGAATGGCGATCTGCCAATAGTAGCCGCCGCCAAACAAGCGCCTGTGCAAAGCAATCGCTCCGAGCGGCGGCAGCACGATCGCTAGGAAAAGCAGGCTGCGCGCCAGCAACGAAACACCGATCAGCGGTCCCAGCCAATAGGCCATGAGATCGATGCCGACATTGGTGAAGCTCCTGTTCCAATCGATCGCATAGATCTGCTGAAACGGCGGTGTATCGATGCCGCCGGCAAGCAGCCACATGCGCGCATGGTGGTTGGGATAGTCGAGGATCGGCGGGAATTTGAAAATGGCGACGAAGATGGCCACTGCCACCACGAAGGCAGCGATGACGACATCGGGCCTTTGCCTGACAACGAGGGCATCCGCCTCAACAGTGGTCCGCGCCGGAGCCGCGGCCGTCGCCCCGCCCCATGACGAATTGGCGGACTGGTGGGACATCAGCGGACTGCCCTGACCTGCGCCGCGCCGTTGCCCGCCTCACCCGGTCCACCCAAAGCTTGCTCCAGCGCACGGCGTTTGGTCGCTGTATCCATCTCGGAAAAATCGCCGGGGATATCAAGCGATCGATTGCCCTGCACGAGGCTTTCGATCATGAACATCGGGCGTCTCTTGTTCTCCTGCACCAGCCGGCCGACATATTCGCCGATGATGCCGATGCAGATAAGCTGGATGGCGCTGAAGGCGGTGATCGCCGCCATGATGCTCGACCAGCCGACGATCGTCTCGCCCGCAATCCAGCGCGCGAGCGTGTAGAGCAACAGCAAGGCCGCGCAACCGGCGCTCGCAAGGCCGAGCCACGTGCTGATCCGCAAGGGCACGGTGGAGAAGCTGGTGATGGCGTCGATCGCGAAATTGATCATCTTGCGCAGCGGATATTTGGTCGTGCCGGCGAAACGCGCATCGCGCTCATAGGGCAGCGCCACCTGCCGCCCGCCGATCCAGCTCACCATGCCGCGAATGAAGCGATCGCGCTCCGGCATCGACAGCAGGATATCGACCACCCGGCGGCTCATCAGCCTGAAATCACCGACATCGCGCGGGATCGTAACCGAGGCGAGCCGCGACAGCAGGCGATAAAAGAGCGAGGCGGAGGTGAGCTTGAACCAGCTCTCCCCCTGCCGGCGCACGCGCTGGCCATAGACGACATCCGCGCCCCGATCCATGATCGGCATCATCATCAGCAACAGTTCCGGAGGATCCTGGAGATCGGCATCGATGAGCAGCACCCGCTCGCCCCGCGAGGCGGCAAGGCCTGCGGTGGCGGCAAGCTGGTGACCATGATTGCGCATCAGGCGCACGCCGAGCACCTGCGGCGTCTCCCGCGCAAGCGAGGCGATGATCTCCCAGGTGCAGTCGGTGGAACCATCATCCACCAATATGACCTCGAAGGCTTCACCGACCGCACCCCGCGCCGTCGCCACCGTCCGCCGGCAAAACTCCTTCAGCCCCTCCTCCTCATTGTGGCAGGGGGCAACGATGGAGAGCAGTAATTTGGGGGAGGTCTGGTTCATGATCGCCTGTATCGAGATGATGGCGATGAGAGTGTCTGAAAATGGTCAAACAATATTTAAGCGCTGGGAATAAAGGGGAGCGGATACTGGGATTTCTCGAGCGAATTTCCTTCGTAAGTTAAAGAAAGACTGCCCTTGCGTTCTACAAGACAATAGCCGGAACGGACCCACAGATATGTGGCTGGGGCGCCAGGATTCGAACCTGGGAATGCCGGTACCAAAAACCGGTGCCTTACCGCTTGGCGACGCCCCAACAGAGGAAGTGGCCGCAACTCAGCCAAATCGGCGTCTGATTAGCAAAGGTCGCATCCGGCCACAATCACTAAGTTGCGCGTGGATGCATATTTCTGTGCGCTTCTCGGGTCGCTATGATAGGTCTTGCCGCACTGCAATCCAATCAGGAGATCCGATGAGCCAGTTTCGCGCCCGCCCGCCGGCTGTCCCGACCGTGCTTCTCGACGATGCTGTCGTGCGCATCACCCGCTGGGATTTCGAGCCGGGCGCCGATACCGGTCATCATGTGCATGGCCTCGGCTATGTCGTGGTGCCGATGACGGATTGCCGGTTTCTTCTGGAAGAGCCGGGCGGCAATCGGCGCGTCGATATGGCCAAGGGTGCCGCCTACCGGCGCGAGGCCGGCGTCGAGCATAATGTGGTCAATGCCGGCCCCGAGCCGATGTCCTTTATCGAAATCGAATATAAGCAATCATGAGCACGCCCGACTTCGACCTTGCTTTCAAGCCAGCCTATGGCCGCGCTGTTCCCGTTGCGCCCGGCATCGAGCGGATGACGGTCAACAATCCCAGCGCCTTCACCTTTCATGGCACCAACAGCTACATCGTCGGCGGCTCGTCCGTGGCGGTCATCGATCCCGGACCGGAGAACGAGGAGCATTTTGCCGGTTTGATGACGGCACTGAAGGGGCGCGAGGTCACGCATATCTTCGTCAGCCACACCCATCGCGATCACTCGCCGCTCGCAAGGCGGCTGAAAGAGGCGACGGGGGCGCTCACGGTCGGCGAAGGGCCACATCGCGCCGCGCGGCCGCTCTATCAGGGCGAGGTCAATCCTTTCGCCGAAAGCTCCGATATGGAGTTCCGGCCGGACATCGTGCTTGCTGACGGCGAAAGCGTCTCGGGAGACGGCTGGCAGCTGACCGCGCTGCTGACACCCGGCCATACGGCCAATCATGCCTGTTTTGCGCTTGATGGCAGCGGCATCCTCTTTTCGGCCGATCATGTCATGGCCTGGGCGACGTCGATCGTCGCGCCGCCGGACGGTTCGATGGCCGATTACATGGCCTCGCTCGAGCGGCTGCTTGTTCGAGAAGATCGCCTGTTTCTGCCCGGCCATGGTGGCCCAGTGAGGGAACCCGCTTCTTTCATGCGCGGCTTGAGAACCCATCGCCGCATGCGCGAACGCGCCGTACTGGAGCGCATCAAGGCCGGCGACCGGCTGATCCCCGACATGGTGAAAGCCATCTATCGCGATACGGACGCGCGTCTCCACGGCGCGGCGGCGCTTTCGGTGCTGGCGCATCTCGAGGATCTCGTGGAAAAAGGCCGGGTGGAAACCGACGGGCCGCCGGCGCTCACTGGAGCGTATAGACCCGCCTGAGCCGCGTCAGCCTCCGGCGATCCCGAGCAGCTCCGCATCCAGCGCCTTCAGAAAGCCGTCCGCCATATCGGCGCTGACGCCGAGATCATTCTGGCCGTAGCGGGAGGAAACGCGGATATCGACGAGCGTCGTCTCGGCCTCCTCGCGAAGACGGATCAGCACATCGCATGGGAGACCGAAAATGCGGGTGCGGGTCGCCCCCTGCAGAACAACGTCCGTGTTCTGACGGATCAGATCGGCCACGCCATCCCGAAGGGGGCGCGGCTTCGGCACCGGAACGATATCGGGCACGTCACCCACTGTGCTGTCGTCCTGTGCCGGGCCGGTGTTCTGCGGGCGGGTGCGGTGCCTCGGCTTCGCATTGCCGTTCGGGTCGGCGACATCGGCGCCATCGGCCTTGACGATGGTGATATGACTGTCCCTCGCAACCTTGCGCACCGCCTCCAATACCCGGTCGGTGGCCCCTTCGTAGCGGCGGCTGATCAGGGCCGGATAGGCTTCAGATTGCGCATCGCGCTCCTGCTGCGTCACCAGATGGCGTGCCGGCAGCCAGATCTGCCTGGCATCCGGCGTCGCCAGCCATTCCGGCGGGTCGCTGAGATCGGTCGATATCTCGTAGATCGGGGGCCGGGTCCAATAGCGCTCGGCGCCGTAACCGACGATAGCCAAGGGCAAGGTGGCATAGATGAGTGCCTTGACGGCTGAGACGCCGCCGATGGCGGCGCTCTGCCAGAGTTGGACAAGGCCGAGCATCGCAAGCAGCACCGCCAGGGCGGCACAGCCGGCGGAGATCAACAGCAGCAGCACGAAATAAGGCGTTTCCAACGGTCCGAAACGATGACCGATCAAGGTCACCCCGCAAAGCACCAGCGCAAAGGACGCGATCAAACGCCCGGCGCGGGCGGCATGTGAAACGGGACGGTCGAAGCGAATGGTCATCAAGGGCTCATCGGCGCGTCGGATCGGAAGCCGGATGCACCGAATCCCGGAAAGCGATCTATGTTTAGAACAAGAAACAGCGAAAATAAATCGAATGTCATGGCGTCGACGAGCAATGTCCTGTCAGAGCTGAAGCCAGTAACGGCTAGAACAAAAATGTGAGCGCTTGCTTAAATTCCAAAAAAAGGCCATTCTTCCAGTGTTTTATCGAGGCTGTGAAAGGACTTGATGAGATGGAACCGATGCTTTCCAAAGACATCGCGGCCAAGCCGCTGCCGGGAGCGACCATTGCCGCGGCCGATGCAGCCGAGCCGACATTGCCGCTCGAACTTCTCGAGCTTGAACTTTCGCTCGAAGGTTTTTCCGGTGGCGAGGCCTCCTTCTGCGCGGCCGTACGAAGCGCAGCTTCGACCGTGAGCGGCGACTTTCTGTTCGATCTTCCCGCCGCGGGGCTGATTCCGGATTGCCGCAGGTTGGCTGTCATCAGGATTCCCGAAGGAGACGCGGCGATGCGCACCCTCTTTGCGGCTCTCGATGAAGACGGCGCGGAAATCCGCCTGCTGCAACCCGATGAGGAAACCGAGCATCTGCTGCGTTTCGCCGATGCCTTCGTCGATCTGCTGCAGCGGCTGCCGAAAAAGCCGAGAGAAGCTGCCTGAGCATTTGCGCCGGCAACCGATGATAGGCCTTTCGCGCGGCACCGCGCGGCGCTATAATTCGCGTCTGCATATTTGCGTTGAGGACATCAGGTCATGCGTATCGTCGCTCCCGTACTCTCCCTTCTCGCCATGACGTTCGTGCTCTCTTCCTGCCAGACGGCGGAGGAGATTCGCGCGGCGGACGAAGCCAGATGCGGCAGCTACGGTTTTCGGCGCGGCTCGGAAAATTTCGCCAACTGCCTGATGAATCAGGATCTTAGCAGACGCGCGGACCAGCGTGCCTTCATGGAAAGCAATGATGATTTCTTCTGGGGACCGACAATCGTGGTCGGCGGACCGGGATATTACCATAACCGCGGCTATTGGCGCCGCTGAGCGGCGCGGCGTTCCGCCATCAGCGCATTTCCGCTTTTCTCCGAATCGCGAAAACGATCTATCTTCTTGTTTTTACGCATTCCGGACGGAAAACTGCTGCGCACTTTTCCTGGAAATGCTCCAGAAAATCAGGCTCGCCCCTTGATCGCCGCCTGTGCTGCCGCAAGCCGCGCGATCGGCACGCGGAAGGGTGAGCAGGACACATAGTCCAGCCCGATATCCTCGCAGAAATGGATGGAGGCTGGATCGCCCCCATGCTCGCCGCAGATGCCGAGCTTCATGTCATTGCGCGTGCGGCGGCCGCGCTCGGCGGCGATGCGGATAAGTTCCCCTACCCCGTCGAAATCGAGCGATATGAACGGATCGTGCTCGATGATGCCCTTGCGCTGATAGGTCGGGATGAAGGCGGCGGCATCGTCGCGCGACATGCCGAAGGTGGTCTGAGTCAGGTCGTTCGTGCCGAAGGAGAAGAACTCGGCAGCCTCGGCGATGATATGGGCGCGCAGCGCCGCGCGCGGCAGCTCGATCATCGTGCCGACGAGATAATCGATCTTCATCATGGCTTCCGACATGACGGCGCGGGCCACCTCGTCGATCCGCGCCTTGACGTAGTCCAGCTCCGAGCGCAGGCCGACGAGCGGCACCATGATCTCGGGCACGACCGGGGCACCCGTCTCGCGCGCCGCCAGAACCGCCGCCTCGAAGATGGCTCGCGCCTGCATCTCGACGATCTCGGGATAGGAAATCGCCAGCCGGCAACCACGATGGCCGAGCATGGGGTTGAACTCGTGCAAGGCATCGACGCGCTGGCGCAGAATAGCCGGCTCCATGCCCATACTGCCGGCAACCTCGGCAATTTCCTCGTCCGTCTTCGGCAGGAACTCATGCAGCGGCGGATCGAGCAGGCGGATGGTCACCGGCAGGCCATGCATGATGGTGAACAGGCCAGTGAAATCGAGCCGCTGCATCGGCATCAGCTTGGCGAGGGCAGCGCGGCGCCCCGCCTCGTCTTCGGCAAGGATCATCTCGCGCATCACATGGATGCGGTCTCCCTCGAAAAACATGTGCTCGGTGCGGCAAAGACCAATGCCTTCGGCGCCGAACGAGCGCGCCGCACGGGCATCGGCCGGCGTGTCTGCATTGGTGCGCACCGTCATGCGCCGCGACCGGTCGGCCCAAGCCATGATGAGCCCGAAATCACCGGACAATTCCGGCTGGATCATCGGCACCTCGCCTTTCAGCACCTGGCCGGTGGATCCATCGATGGTGATGATGTCGCCCTTCTTCAACGTGACGCCGATGCCGATCAGCTTTTCATTGCGCATATCGATGCGCATGGTGCCGGCGCCGACGACACACGGAATGCCCATGCCGCGGGCGACCACGGCGGCGTGGCTGGTCATGCCGCCGCGCGTGGTGAGGATCGCTTCGGCGGCATGCATGCCGTGAATGTCTTCCGGGCTTGTTTCGATCCGCACGAGAATAGCCTTTCGGCCTTCCTCTTCGGCGATGATCGCCTCCTCGGCCGTGAAGACGATCTCGCCGGTGGCCGCGCCCGGTGAGGCGGGCAGACCGGACCCGATGACCTCACGACGGACGCGCGGGTCGATGGTCGGATGCAAAAGCTGATCGAGCGTCGTCGGATCGATGCGCGTGACGGCTTCGTCTTCCGTGATCAACCCCTCCCCGACCATATCGACGGCTATCTTCATTGCCGCCTTGGTGGTGCGCTTGCCCGCTCGGGTCTGCAGCATCCAGAGCTTGCCGCGTTCGATGGTGAACTCCAGATCCTGGACGTCGCGGTAATGCGCCTCCAACTGCGCGCAGATGCGGCGGAATTCGGCGAACGCCTCCGGCATCACCTTTTCCATCGACGGCCGGTCGTAGCCGGAAGCGATGCGGGCGGCTTCGGTGATGCTCTGCGGCGTGCGGATGCCGGCGACGACATCCTCTCCCTGCGCGTTGACGAGGAATTCGCCGTAAAGCTCCTTTTCCCCGGTCGACGGATTGCGGGTGAAGGCCACCCCGGTCGCGGAGGCATTGCCGAGGTTGCCGAACACCATCGCCTGGATGTTGACGGCCGTGCCCCAGGCCTCGGGAATATTGTGCAAATGGCGATAGGTGACGGCGCGCGGGTTCATCCAGCTGGAAAAGACGGCGCTGACGGCGCCCCAGAGCTGGACCTCCGGATCCTGCGGGAAGGCCACACCGAGCTCCTCCTCGATGACGGTCTTGTAGATGGAGACCACGTGCTGCCATTCGACGGCGGAAAGATCGGTATCGAACTCGTGACCGAAACGGGCCTTCTCATCTTCCAAGATCTCTTCGAAGACCTCGTTGTCGAGTCCCATGACGACATCGGCATACATCTGGATGAAGCGGCGATAGCTGTCCCAGGCGAAACGCGCGTCGCCGGCATCGTGGCCGAGAGCCTGCACCGTGGCATCGTTGAGACCGAGATTGAGGACGGTATCCATCATGCCGGGCATGGAGGCGCGACCACCCGAGCGAACGGAGACCAACAGCGGCCGCTCGGTATCGCCGAACTTGCGCCCCGTGATGGTTTCCATCTGCTTCAGGCCCTGCATGACCTGTGGCTTCAGCTCATCGGAAATATTACGGCCATTCTTGTAGTAGAAAGAGCAGGCCTCGCTGATGATCGTTAGGCCAGGGGGAACCGGCAGGCCGAGGCTGCACATTTCGGCAAGATTGGCACCCTTGCCGCCGAGCCTCTCAAAGTCTCCGGCGCCTCCCTCGGCTTTGCCGCCGCCGAATGTATAGACCCACTTCGTCATTGTCCCCGTCCAACTCCTAGGGTTGAACTTAATTCATTGAGCGGCAAATGAAAATCGACAAATGCGGCAAAATGTTGCGCTGCACAATAAATATGACCCGCAGGCTCCCGATTTCAATCGATTGACTGAAATCGGAGGTCTTCCGGCCATTCCAAAAGACAGGGAGAGAGTGGGCAAGCGGTATTTCGTCGCTGCCGTCGGCCGGCGTTTAAGCCCCCGCCTCCCGCCGCGCCAGAATCTTGTCGATCCGCATTCCATCGAGATCGACGATTTCGAAATGCCAGCCGCCGAAGGTGAAGCTTTCGCCGACATCGGGCAGGTGGCCGAACTGGTAAAGAGCAAAGCCCGCGAGCGTATGGAATGTGACGTCTTCCTCGCCCTCGCGCAGACCGAGCCTCGCAAAGGCATCATAGACCGGCATCATGCCCTCCATCAGCAATGAGCCGTCGGCGCGCTCGACAACATCGGGCGTCTCGTTATCCATATCGGGCAGATCGCCGGCGATCGCTTCCAGGAGGTCGGTCTGCGTGACGATGCCCTCCAGGCTGCCATATTCGTCGATGACCATGGCGAGGCGCACGGGTGCGCGCTTGAAGCTTTCGAGCACCTTGAACACCGCCGTCGCCTCATGCACGACCAGCGGCTGGCGGATGACGGCCATCGGGTTCAGCGGCTCGCCGTTCAGCAGCTGATCGAGAAGATCCTTCTTCAGGATCATGCCGATGGGCTCGTCGATCGAGCCGCGGGCGACCAGAAGCTGCTCGAAACGGCTTTCTCGGATGGCTTTCTGCATTTCCTCCGGCGTATCGTCGGCATCGATCCAATCAACCTCCAGCCGCGGCGTCATGATGTTGGAGACATCGCGATTGCCGATGTTGAAGATGCGTTCGACCAGATCCTGTTGGGCTGGCTCCAACAAGCCGGCTTCCTGACTTTCGGCGATCAAAAGCTTGATCTCGGCGGGCGAATGCAGCGAGCCCTCGCCAGTCCCAGGCCGCAGCCCGAAGAGACGCAGGACCAGATTGCCAAGGCCGTTGAGGACGGTGATCGCGGGACGCAGCAGGAAGAGGAAAAGGCCGAGCGGCCGCACCACGCCGAGGGCCGTATCCTCGCTGCGCTGCAATGCCAGGCTCTTCGGAGCGAGTTCGCCGAGCACGATGTGGAGCGCGGTGATGATGACGAAGGAAATGACGACGGCGATCGCATGCGAGCTGGCCGCGGCCCATGCTCCGGGAAGGAAATCGAGAAGCGGCTCCAGAAGATGGGCGAGCGCCGGCTCACCGACCCAACCGAGGGCGAGCGAGGAAATAGTGATGCCGAGCTGCGTGGCCGCCAGATTGGCGTCGAGATTGTCGACCGCCTTCTGCAGCGACTTGGCGTTCATCCGCCCTTCGGCAACCAGCTCCGTCACGCGACTGCGACGAACGGAAACGAGAGAAAACTCCGCCGCGACGAAAAAACCGTTGGCGGCAACGAGCAGCAGCACGGCGAGTATTCCGAAGAAATCGAAAATACCGCCACCAGATCCAGACATGCTTCCCTTCCGGGCGGATTAGCGCCACATATTGTTGATCGAAAACAAAGCTATCACGCTTTACGGCTGCACGGCAGCCGACACCGCAATTTCTTGTCGATATCAGACCAGTTTTCTTGCCCGTGGAAAGGCGCTCAGGCGATTTCGCGCAGCCGCTCGGCGGTCTGCAGGTCGACGGAGACGAGCTGTGACACGCCCTGCTCGGCCATGGTCACGCCAAAGAGGCGATCCATGCGGGCCATGGTGATGGGATTGTGGGTGATCACCACGAAACGCGTCTCGGTCGATGCGGCCATCTCGTCCATCAGATTGCAGTAGCGCTCGACATTGTGGTCGTCGAGCGGCGCATCCACTTCGTCCAACACGCAGATCGGCGCGGGATTGGTGAGGAACACGGCGAAAATCAGCGCCATGGCCGTCAACGCCTGCTCGCCGCCGGACAGCAGCGTCATGGTCTGCGGCTTCTTGCCCGGCGGGCGGGCGAGAATTTCCAGGCCCGCTTCCAGCGGATCGTCGGATTCGATGAGCTGAAGCTCGGCCGTGCCGCCGCCGAAGAGATGCGTGAACAGCCGCTGAAACTGCGCGTTGACGACGTCGAAGGCGACGATCAGACGCTCGCGGCCCTCGCGGTTGAGGCTCTGGATCGCTCCGCGCAGCTTCCTGATGGCGTCGATAACGTCGTCGCGCTCCTTGATCAGCGCCTGCAGCCGCTCGCTCAGTTCCCGGCTCTCCTCCTCGGCGCGCAGGTTGACGGCGCCCAGGCGCTCACGCTCGATCTTCAGCCGTTCCAGCTCGCGCTCGACTTCGCGCAAATCCGGCGTGCTCTGCATCGCCGACAGGCCGGTGAGCCGGAGCGCTTCATGCGGCTCGACGTTCAGGGCCTGGCGAATGCGCAGCTCGCTCTCCTGCCGGCGCTCGCGGGCGGACGCCAGCCGCTCCTCGACACGGCCGCGCTTTTCGCGGCTTTCCGCCAGTTCGGACAGTGCTATAGCCGCGTGCCGATCGGCCTCGCGCTGAACGGTCTCCGCTTCGGCCAGGCGGTCGGCGGCCACGCGGCGCGCCTCCTCGGCCTTCTGCAATTCGTTCATCAGCGCGCGGCGCTTGTCATCGAATTCATCCGGCGCGAGATCGAGCTCGGCGGCCTCGTCACGCGCTTCCTCTTCGCGGTCGCGCAGCGTCTGGATATGCTCCTCGGCGCTGGCGGCGCGCTGGCGCCAGGTATCCCGCTCCTGGTGGATCGCCAGGATGCGCCGCTGCCGCGCCTCGTTTTCCCGGTTCAGGCCCTCATGGCGGGCGCGGGCCTCGGCCAAGATGCCGCGATCGGTCGCGACTTCAGCCTGCTGGGCATTCAACTTCAGATCGATGGCTGCAAGATCCGGCGCATCTTCCAGCTCGATGCGGGCATTTTCATCCTGCATCGCCACGTCTTCGAGCTGCTCCCGCAGCCGGCTGACCGCCTCGACGATCACATCCCGGCGGCGGATGAGATCGCCGGACGCGCGCTCGGCCGCAGCCAAGGCTTCACGGGCTTCAGCGAGATGACGGGCGGCAAGCCGGCTGGCGTCGCGGGCGGTGCCCAGACGCCCCTCTTCCGCCCGGATCGCCTCCGCGGCGGCCGACAGATGCTCTTCAGCCTCGATCAGCACGTCGCGTGCAAGCTCGGCCTCGGCTTCCAGTTCGGAAAGGCGATTCTTCTGCGCCAGCCGCAGGGCCGCGGCACTCGGCGCATCGGCTCCGGTCACATGGCCATCCCAGCGGAACACCGCCCCATCCTTGGTGACCAGCCGCTGCCCTGGCTTCAACGCCGGCATCAGCCGCTCAGCGTCGCCCGCCGCGACGATGCCGATCTGACGCAGGCTCCGCGTCAATGCTGCCGGCGCACCGACATGTGAAATCAACGGCACGGCTCCGTCAGGCAGGGCCGGATCGGTCGCGCCGCTGCCGTTGTCGGACCAATAAATCGGCGCCTGGGGATCAAGAGGCGATTCCAAATCATCACCGAGCGCCGCCCCGAGCGCAATCTCGAAGCCGCGATCGACGCGCAGATCCTCCGCAACCGGCGAAAAGGCGCCGGACGTGGCGCCCGCCGCCAGCATCTTGGAAATGGTGCGCGCTTCCGTTTCAAGCGCGTTCAGCGCCGCCCGTGCCTGCTCGACCGGTCCGCGCGACAGGGCTTCGGTTTCGCGCGCTTTGGAAAGAGCAGCTTCCACGAGCTGGATTGCGGCTTCCGCTTCTGCGACGACGTCTTCGGCCGCCTCGACCATGCTGCGTTTTTCGTCGGGGTCGGGCAGATCGGCCATCTTCTCGTCGATGGCGGCAAGCTCGCGGTTCGCCTCGTCGGCCTGGCGTTCGAGCCGCATCTTACGGTCGGCTAGATCACGGATGGCGCGTTCAAGCTGGTTGCGGGCGGCTGCGGCCTCGGCACGCTCGGCCGTCAGCGCGGCGAAGATCCGTTCGCTATCGGCGAGCTTTGCGGCAGCCTCCTCGAACGCCTCGCGCGTCTCCTCGGCAAGACGGCCGGAATCGGCAAGGGTCTCGGCAAGATCGGCTTCTTCCGCGTCCAGCCTGGCAAGGATCGTGGCGTTGTCGGCGACAAGGCGCTCCTCGCGGCTGATATCCTCGGCCAGTTGCGCCAGCCGGCGGGTCAGCTCGTCGCGGCGGCGCAGGATGCGGTTAGCATCCTCTTCCAGCTGGTTGCGGGCGAATTGCAGCCGTTGCAGCGCAGCAGCAGCCTTCGCCTCGTCCTCGCGCAGTTCGGGCAGCTTGAAGCTGGCGATGCCCTGGGCCTTCGCCGCCTCCATCTGGATCTGTGCCTTTTCGGCAACCAACACCGTCGCTTGATTGAGGGCACTGTCGGACTCGGCTTCGGCCTCCTTCGCCTGCACCCAGCGTATATGCAGCAGCATGGCTTCGCGGGCGCGGATATCGGCTGATAGCATCTTGAAGCGGCTGGCCTGACGCGCCTGACGCTTCAGGCTCTCAATCTGGCTTTCGAGCTGCGAGGTCACATCGTCCAGGCGCTCGAGATTGCCCTCGGCCGCACGCAAGCGCAGCTCGGCCTCATGACGGCGCGAATGCAGGCCGGAAATGCCAGCGGCCTCTTCCAACAGCTGCCGCCGTGCCTGGGGCTTGGCCTGGATCAGCTCGCCGATGCGCCCCTGCCCGACCATGGATGGCGAACGCGCCCCGGTCGAGGCGTCAGCGAAGAGAAGCTGCACATCCTTGGCGCGGGCCTCCTTGCCGTTGATGCGGTAGACCGAGCCCTGCTCGCGCTCGATGCGGCGCGTCACCTGGATCTCGTCGCTATCATTGAAGGCGGCCGGCGCCGTGCGGTCGCTATTGTCGAGATAAAGGCCGACTTCGGCGGTGTTGCGGGCAGGACGGTTGCCGGAGCCGGAGAAAATGACGTCATCCATGCCGGAAGCGCGCATGTTCTTGTAGGAATTCTCGCCCATCACCCAGCGCAGCGCTTCGACCAGATTGGACTTGCCGCAGCCGTTCGGCCCGACGACGCCAGTCAAGCCGCGCTCGATGACGAATTCCCCCGGCTCTACGAAGGATTTGAAACCGACCAGTCTAAGCCTGTTGAATTTCATAGGCTGATCTCCACCCTCCCCTTGAGGGGGTGGGTCGGACCGAAGGTTCGAGGTGGGGCGATCCTGCGTTCACCCCAGAAATCACCGCCACCGGCGGGTTCCTCGCTACCTCCCCCCTGGAGGGGGAGGTGATAGAAAGCAGGCGTGCGGCCTCGGCCGCCCGCCTGTGCATCAAAAAGGCGCGGATCAGAGAAGGCCGTCGATGAGCTTCGACATGGCACCAACAGACATGTCCCCTGCGTAGCGCTTGCCATTGATCAGGAAGGTCGGTGTCGCATTGACGCCGAAGTCCTTGGCCGCGCGTTCCCTTACTGAATTGACATCATCCAGAAGCTTCTGGTTCGTCAAGCACTTCGTAAAGCTATCCTCAGTAAAACCGGCGAGTTTCGACATTTGCAGCAGTGCGGAGCGGCCATCGACATCCGGAGACGCCCAGGCGATCTGCTGCTTGAACAGCATTTCGACCATCGGCATGTACTGTTCCTGCGGGGCGCAGCGGGCCAGCATGAAGGCTGCGGCGGCGCGCGGATCGAACGGGAATTCGCGGATGATGAAGCGAACCTTGCCGGTGTCGATATACTTCTGCTTGATCGCGTCAAAGGTCGTGACGGCGAAATGCGCGCAGTGCGGGCAGGTCAGCGACATATATTCGACGATCTTGACCGGAGCATCTTCCTTGCCGAGTGCGATTTCCGGCAGCGCGCCGGGCTTCAGCACTTCGCTCATGTTGACATCGCCATCCGCCGGGGGAACCGCGTCGTCGCCGGAGCTGGTGGTCTCCTGTCCGCCCGCGGCCGTCGAGGCATTTGCGGCGGATGCGGTGTCGGCAAAGGCCGAGAACGCCACGGAAAGCGCTGCAACGGCAGAACCGCCCAGCAGGTGGCGTTTGGTCAAGAACATGTCGGACATCGGCATAGAGTCACCCGTCGTTAAAAGAGGTCTTCGAATGTTTCATGCGATATAACGGCTGGTTGCCGCTAACAAGGCACGGTTGGGCAACTTTCTTCAAAGAATTGTGACCTGGCAAAGACAAACAACTTAAATTTCTTCCACAATTCAGGAAATATGCGGTTCGCCCGGTCTGTTACCGCCGCTTCCAGACCATCGCGGTGCCCAACCTCTGAATAGCCGCCCGCAACTTCTCGTCCTCGATGCCATCCATCATGCCTTCGAGCTTGCGAGCAGCCTCGCCCTTCAGCGGCGGCGGCGTGCGGGAGCGCTTCGACGCGGTCGAGACCGGCTTTTGCACGATGCGGATCTGGCTGATGGCGTGGAAGCCGAAGAAACCGTTGATGCGCTGGATGAGCTCGCCCTGCGCATGAGTGAGAAAAAGCGCGCGGGCGCCTTCGCAGGCGATGGTGAGTACGCCGGGCTGGTAGCGGCCGTCATCGCCCGAACCTCCATGCCTTGCCCAGGCGATCTTTTCCGGCCGCGTGCATTCCGCGAAATCCTCGCCGGCGATTTCATCCCAGGAACCGAGCAGCGCCGTATTGATCCCGGCGCGCTTCGCCAGCACGGGATCGACGATGCCGTTGGTCAGCTCGGAAATCTGCTTCTCGCCTTTTCGGGGATAACTCATCTCAATCGGGTTCCGGCACACGCTTTGTACGTTCTGGACCTTGATCGCCCGACGCAGCTTAGCCAAGTATAGAGCACTTCCCCTCGACGCGGCAAATCATGACCAAGACTTCGCAATCCCCTTCGGCCGCATCCCTGCTTGCCTGGTACGACCGCCATCATCGAGACCTGCCCTGGCGCGTCTCGCCGCCGATGGCCGCGCGCGGCGTCAAGCCAGACCCCTATCATATCTGGTTGTCGGAGGTGATGCTGCAGCAGACCACGGTGCCTGCGGTCAAAGCCTATTTCGCCAAGTTCCTCGAGCGCTGGCCGACAGTCGGCGATCTGGCTGCGGCTCCCACCGACGATGTGATGGCCGCCTGGGCCGGCCTTGGCTATTACGCGCGTGCCCGAAACCTGAAGAAATGCGCTGAAGCCGTGGCGGCGGACCATGGCGGGCGCTTCCCCGATGCCGAGGACGGTCTGCGGGCTCTGCCGGGGATCGGCGACTATACGGCGGCGGCCGTCGCGGCCATTGCCTTCAACCGGCAAGCGGCCGTCATGGACGGCAACGTCGAGCGCGTCATTTCCCGGCTCTATGCTATCTCGACGCCGTTGCCTGCAGGCAAGCCCATAATGAAGCAGAAAGTGGCATTGCTAACGCCTGCCGACCGCCCCGGCGATTTCGCGCAGGCGATGATGGATCTGGGTGCTACGATCTGCACGCCGAAACGACCGGTCTGTTCGCTCTGTCCTTTCAACAATGCATGCGTGGCGCTGGCGTTGCATGATCCTGAGCATTTTCCAGTGAAGGCGGCAAAGAAAGATAAGCCCGTGCGGCAGGGAGCAGCCTTCGTGGCGGTCAATGGCGAGGGCGAAATCTATCTGCGCCGGCGCATCGCCAGCGGGCTGCTCGGCGGCATGACCGAGGTTCCGACCACCGGCTGGACGGCACGGATCGATGGTGAGACCGGCACGGACGCCGCCCCCTTCCCGGCCGATTGGCAGGCAGCGGGGACCGTGACGCACATCTTCACCCATTTCGAACTGCGGCTGTCGATCTATCGCGCTCAGGTGGCATCGGGCAGCAACCGCAATGACGGATGGTGGGAACCGGTTACAAATCTTGAAGCGCAGGCCTTACCAACCGTCATGAAAAAAGCGATCACCCAGGCTATTCCTCGCGCATTCATTAAAGCCAGTGCCTAAACATCAGGAACTCATTCATGACCACGGAAATACGGCATATCGTTTTCGATATCGGCAAGGTTCTTCTTCATTACGACCCCACCCTTCCCTACAGCCGCGTCATCCCGGACGATGCCGAGCGCGAATGGTTCCTGGCGAACGTCTGCACCCATGAATGGAACATCGAGCAGGATCGCGGCCGTCCCTGGGAAGAAGCGGAAGAGCTGTTGATCGCCGAACATCCGGAGCGGGCGGAACAGATCCGTGCATTCCGCAAGCACTGGAACGAAATGGTGCCCCACGCCTATGACGACAGCGTCGCGATCTTTGAAGGATTGATCGATGAGGGACGTGATGTCACCATGCTGACCAACTTCGCCTCCGACACGTTTCGCGAGGCGCAGGTGCGCTTTCCGTTCCTCAACAAACCGCGCGGCGTCACGGTCTCCGGCGATATCGGGCTGATCAAACCGGATGTCGCAATCTACGATGCGCATGCCAGGAGCTTCGGCCTCGACCCCGCGTCAACGATTTTCATCGACGATTCGCTCGCCAATGTCGAAGGCGCCAAGGCCGCCGGCTGGCACGCGGTCCATTTCACCGGCGCCGAGAAGCTGCGCAGCGATCTCGCCGCCCATGGCATAAAGGTTTGAACCGATGATCTTCGATCCCGCAGAACGCATCGACCTGTTCCACGACGCCATCAATCGTCTTGACTACGAGGCGATCGAGAATTTCTTCGCTGACAATGCCACCTATGTCTCCAACGGTGTCGGCAGCCTCTCCGGCCGCGCCGAAATCATGGAGGCCTTCCGGGGTTATTTCGATACCTATCCCGACCAGACGGCGTCCAATTCGCTGGTGGAAACGCTGACACCGCTTTCGGGCCGCGCTGTCTGGTCCGTTCGCGCCACCAACAGCAAGACAGGCAAGCCGCTGATCCGCGAGGGCGAGGAAACGATCACCTTCGACGAAGACGGTCGCGTCGTACGCGTCGACGTCACGGACTATCAGGACTTCTGAGACCGGAAGCTAAAGAGACGCCCAGGGCCTTACCGGACGTATCGTGCGGTAAGGCCCTGGGCGTTTCGCCTTCTTCCCTAACTGGAGGTACATGACGGAAGAAGGGGTATTCGGATCCGGCCTCAGGCGACGTCCCGGAAACCGTGGGGCGGTTTACAACCGGACCTGCCCGCGCTTGCGACTGAGGCTACTCCACCTTTGCCATATCGCTGCGGATGATGGCCCGGAGCTCGTCGATCGGGCGCAGGGACCGCCCGTCGTCGACATGCCAGAACATCCATCCGTTGCATGCATCAAGGCCCTGGACCTTCGCGCCAAGGCGATGAATGGAACCGGCCTCACCGCCGGAAGCAACCGTGCCGTCGGCGCGCACGATGGCGCTATAGCGACGCTTCGCATCCGTCAGCACCTGACCGGGCTTGATAAGGCCGCTCTCGATGAGCACGTTGAAGGCGACGCGAACTTCGGCCTTCTTGCCGGTCATGACGGTCAGTTCCGCCTTGCCGAGCGGCTCGACGGCGGCGATGCGAGCACTGGCAGCGTCGATATAATCCTGCTCGCGCTCGATGCCGACGAAGTGGCGCCCGAGGCGCTTGGCGACGGCGCCGGTCGTGCCCGAGCCGAAGAAGGGATCGAGAATGATGTCGCCGGGCTTGGAGGAAGCCATGATGACGCGGGCGAGCAGCGCTTCCGGCTTCTGTGTCGGATGCGCCTTCTTGCCGTCTTCGCCCTTCAGCCGCTCGTTGCCGCTGCAGATCGGGAACAGCCAGTCCGAGCGCATCTGCACGTCGTCGTTGGCGGCCTTCATGGCGTCGTAGTTGAAGGTATAGCCCTTGGCCTTGGCGTTCGGGCTCGCCCAGATCATGGTCTCATGCGCGTTCTGGAAACGGCGGCCCTTGAAATTCGGCATCGGATTGGTCTTGCGCCAGACGATGTCGTTGAGGATCCAGAAATTCAGGTCCTGCATCGTCGCGCCGACACGGAAGATGTTGTGATAGGAGCCGATGACCCAGATCGTGCCTGCCGGCTTCAGCACGCGGCGGCAGGCAAGCAGCCAGGCGCGGGTGAAGGCATCATAGGCTTCGAAGGAGGCAAACTGGTCCCATTCGTCATCGACTGCGTCGACAAGCGATTGGTCGGGACGATGCAGCGTGCCGCCCAGCTGGAGATTATAGGGCGGGTCGGCAAAAATGACGTCGACGGAATGATTGGGTAGTGCTTCAAGAGCCGCTACGCAATCGCCCTTGATGATCGTGTCGATCCAGGACCCCGGAACTGCTGAGGTCCTGAGGTCGGCAAGCGGGAAAACTGACGCCATGTGATACTCTCTGTTACACTTACTCGATGCTCTTAACTGGGTGTTATGGTTACCTAACTTGGTTACCAAAGGCTGAAGCGGAGAGCATTTTCTCGAAATTCCGGTGGGACGGGTTAAATGGCGCCGACAACGCCAATGGCACAGATGACCATCGGGACGGTCCCTGGCAGTCGCAGCCAAAGATCAATCTGTTGGACAATTTTGGCAGCTCCGTCGACTTCGATCGAAGCTGAGCCCGTGCCGTTCGCTTTTGACGAACTGGCCCTGGAGTTGCGTAAAAACAATAACATGGAGCCGACAGAGACGCGGAAATCCGCGGCCCTGCCTTCATACACCTAGCGTCAATGCTTCAGCGAGCCACTTCACCGTATTGCATTGCGTCGAGATCGGCGATCAGCGACGGACCGGTCGGATGCCATCCGAGCCGTGCCTGGGTCTGAGCACTGGAAGCGGGGAAATCCATGCCGGCAAACGCCGACATCCATCCAAAATAATCCGCTGCCTCCTCGCGCGAAATGGACACGGCCGGCACATTCAAGCCGCGGCCAATGGCCTCCGCGATTTCGCGGGCTTCAACCCCCTCTTCGTCAACCGCATTGTAACGTGCTCCCGGTTCCCGCTTTTCCAGTGCGAGCCTATAGAGACGCGCCACATCGAGCAGGTGCGCAGCAGGCCAGCGATTGCGTCCTTCGCCGATATAGGCTGCGACGCCCTTTTCGCGAGCGATGGCGATGAACGGCGTGATGAGGCCCTGCTTGCGCGTATCATGAACCTGCGGCAATCGGACCACCGATACGTTCACTCCCGCATTCAACAGCTCAGCGCCCGTCAGTTCGGAAGCGATACGTGGATTGGGATGGCTGGTGTTGAAGACATCTTCGGTCCCGGGCTGGCCGGGCTTATGATTTCCCATGCCGGTGCCGGAGGTTATGACCAGCGGCCGATCCGAGCCGGCGAGTGCGGCGCCGAGCGCCCGGATGGCGTGTCGATCCTTTTCGCAATTTTCCACGAACCTTGAGAAATCGTGGTCGAAGGCTGTGTGGATCACGCCGTCCGCCTTCGCCGCGCCGCTGCGCAGGCTCTCCGGATCCTCAAGAGTTCCCCTGTGCACTTCGGCGCCTGCAGCCGCCAGCGATTGCGCTCCGGCGTCCGACCGGGTCATGCCGATCACCTGATGGCCAGCGTTTATAAGTTCAGGAACAAGGGCTGAACCGATAAAGCCGGTCGCACCCGTAAGAAAGATACGCACGATGACGTCTCCTTGTTGGTCGAGCACACACTATCCGACCATCCTTTATTCTGTTAAAGTAGTGACCTCATCATATTATAATTGCTAACAGGATCATCATGCCGATCAATACCGGCAACTCATTGGGAGCCTTCTTGAAGGATCGCCGCAACCGGCTTGATCCGGCGACCTTCGGCTTTTCGGGGCGCCGACGCACCCCCGGACTGCGCAGGGAAGAGGTGGCCCAACGCGCCAACATAAGCCCCACCTGGTACACATGGTTGGAGCAGGGTCGCGGCGGCTCTCCCTCCTCGGACGTATTGAACCGGATCGCCACCGGGCTGATGCTGACCGAACCGGAGCGCGAACATCTTTTCATGTTGGGGCTCGGGCGGCCACCCGAGGTTCGTTACAGGACCACCGAAGGCGTCACTCCTCGGCTGCAACGCCTGCTGGACTCGCTCGACGCAAGTCCCGCCTTGATCAAGACCGCCACCTGGGATGTCGTCGCGTGGAACCGCGCCGCAGCCGTGGTCCTGACCGACTATGGCGCACTTCCCGTCGAGCAACGCAATATTCTGCGCCTGCTATTCGGCAATCCCGCCATTCGCGCTTCACAGCATGACTGGGAGAACCTAGCCCGTTTTGTGGTCGGAGCCTTCCGGGCCGATGCGGCCCGCGCCGGCGCGGTGTCGGAAGTCAGCGAGCTTGTCGATGAACTCTGCAAAGTCAGTTCGGAATTCGAAGCGTTGTGGCTTGAGAATAACGTTCACGTCCAGGGGGAAGGATTAAAGCACCTGCGCCATCCCAAACTTGGCCCTATCGAGCTGGAATATTCCGCCTTTGCCGTCGACGGCCGACCCGATCTGGGTTTGGTCATCTATACCCCGGCCGACAGATCGGTTGCCGACCGTATCCGCTCACTTGTCATGCAGCAGCTTTGACTTTGCCGAGGCCGACTATCAGGCCCCGGCTCTCTCGGCTGAATCATGAATTTCCCGGCTATCAGCTGGCGCCTCGTCCCGCTCGTTCATGCCGTAGTCGCGGACGACATGGGCGATACGCAGACGGTAGTCCGCAAAAACAGTTCCTCGACCGGCCTTCTGCGCCGCGCGATGGGCTTCGCGGTTGCGCCACTCCTTGACCGCCGCCTCGTCGCGCCAGAAGGAAAGCGACAGGATCTTGCCGCTCTGGCTGAGACTCTCGAAGCGCTCGATGGAGATGAAACCTTCGATCGTTTCGAGTTCGGCGCGCAGCTTTCCGGCTATGTCGAGATAGTGCTGACGCTCATCGGGACGGGGAACGACTTCGAAAATGACTGCGATCATGGCGATATCCTCGGCGTATGCGGCAGGGATATATTTTTCAGGAAAATACGGTCCTCCTGCAAGATGAAACGCTCGCGGCGGGAGAAATCGTGATTCGCCTGGGCCTGCGGATCGGCGGCCAGGCTTTTGCGATAGGCCTCGTAGGCGGCCAGGCTCTCGATATTGTAGACGCCGTAGGCTGTCGTCAATGAGCCCTCGTGCGGGGCGAAATAGCCGATGAGATCGGCGCCATTGCGCGGGATGATCTGGCCCCAAGCCTTGCCATATTCGGCGAAGGCCTCCTGCTTGAAGGGGTCGATCTGATAGCGGATGAAACAGGTGATCATGGCTTTCTCCTTTGCTGATACGGATGTTTTCGCACATTGAAGAACGGAGATGCTTCGGCTACGATCGAAGTATGAGAGAAGGTCCTGACATAGCGCAGATCGGCTCGTTGATCGGCGATCCGGCGCGAGCAAACATACTGACGGCCTTGATGGGCGGCCGCGCGCTGACGGCAACAGAGTTGGCGGCTGCGGCCGGCGTGACGCTGCAGACGGCAAGCGCGCATCTTTCCAAGCTCGAAGCGGGTGGTTTACTGACGCAGCGCAAGCAGGGCCGGCATCGCTATTTCGCGCTGGCGGATGATGGCGTCGGCAAGCTGCTTGAGGGGATCATGGGGTTTGCCGCCAGCCGCGGACACCTGCGCCACCGCCCCGGCCCGAAGGAGCCGGCGCTGCGCAAGGCGCGCATCTGCTACGATCATCTTGCCGGTGACTATGGCGTGCGCATGCTCGACAGTCTGATAGAAGGTGGTTCGATTTCGGCCATGGGCGAAGGCCTGAGCCTGACGGCGCAGGGCGAGGCCCACCTTGGTTCGATCGGCATAGACATATCCGGATTGCGGTCGAGCCGCCGTCCGCTCTGTCGATCCTGCCTGGACTGGAGTGAACGCCGCGCCCATCTCGCCGGCAGCCTCGGCAAGGCACTTCTTGCGAATTTCCTCGACAAGGGCTGGGCGCGGCGAACCGAAAACAGTCGCTCGATCTTCTTTACGCCGGAAGGCGAGCGCCGTTTTCTGGCGCTCTTTCCGATCGAGGCGGGCGAGCTCTCCTAGGCGTGGCCGATCAGGACGTCGGCGAAATTGCCAGCTGCAATTCGGCTGCAGAGATCTCCCCATTCGCAACCAAGGCAGGCGTGGCGAATCTCACCGCTGGCGAAATTCCGCCGCAGTTTTGCAAGCAGGGCGGCATCGGGCACCAGCATCGCGCCAATTTCGATCTCTTCTCCCAGCAGGGCCACCACGTCCGCAAGAGCGGCGGCGTCCCGCTCGATGACCGACGCCTTGAAACAGTGCGGCTCCATCTCGTCCAGAAGCGGTGCGCAGATATCGTCAGGCCCGGAAACCAGCTTGATCTCCTCCCCTTTTGTCAGACGCTCGGCAACGCGGCGATAATTGTCGGTGAAGGCCGGCGTATAGCCTTCACCGACGAAGGTCAGCATGCAGAGCAGATGGTGGGCGCGAAGCCGAACAGTCAATTCAGCTTTGCCTTGCCGCTATAGACCTGGGCGGTCTTCAATACTGCGGCCGCAAGCGCGGATTTCAGCACGGCGCCAAGGATGAATGGAGCGACGCCTAAGAGCCAGCCCTTTTCAGCGCCGATCAATGCCGCAAGCCATGCGCCACCGATCGCAAGGCACAGGATATTGGCCGAGAGATGGGCGAGGAAACTACGCACGACGCGGTCGCCGCTCCAGCCGCGCTCGGCAAGCCAGCCGACCAGCGCGCCAATGATCGGGAAGGAGACGAGATAGCCGGCCGTAGGCCCCATGAAGGGCGCCATGCCGCCTGCGCCGCCGGCCAGAACCGGAAAACCGACCATGGCTTCGCCAAGCCACGCCAGAATAGTGATCGCGCCGAGACGCCAGCCGTAGAGCGCGCCGATCATGGTGATCGCAAAGGTCTGCATGGTGATCGGCACAGGCACCATCGGCACCGAAATCTGCGACGCGAGCGCCAGCGCCAGCGTTCCGGCGAGAACGAAGGCGGCCTTGACGACCAGCGACCGTTGAGCAAGGCGCAGCGGGTCAAAGGTGGCTTCTTCGTGATGATGCAACAGGGACATGAGCTCTCCTTCTAGAAATTATAGATAATTTTTAATTCTCATCTATTTTATGTCCGAGTTTATAGATCGAGGCAAGCGGCGGATGCGTAAATTTATGCTGCTTGGGGCAGGAGTACCCGGAAAGCATGGATTTCAAAGGGAAGAAAAATGGTAGTGCCGCCTTCAGGTACGGAGCTTTAGACCAAGCCCCGTACCGCAGATCAGATAGAATGGGCCAACTCCTGCCATCGAAAGATGACTCGTGCGAGTGCTTCCGCCAAAAATTATCTATAATTTTTTCGAGCGCTCAACCGACGATCGCGAAGGCCTCGCGCGTCGAGCCTGAGGGAGTGCGCACGGGAGCGCGACCGATCCATTGGACGTGCTTCTGCAGGATGGCGGCAGCCTCGTCGGTTCGACCTTGGCGGAGCGCGGCCAGGATGGCGCGATGATCATGATCCGTGCGCTTTTCCCAGCCGGATTGCCATGCGGAAAAGAGAAAGCGGGCGCTGGCGGCATGCAGGTCGTCGATGGCGGCCAGCAGGCGCACCATGCCGCAGGGCGCCAGGATGAGACGATGGAAGCGGCGATTGGCCTCTTCCCAGGCATGGACATCGCCGGCGGCATCGCCTTCCCGCGTCGCCTCCTCGGCGGCATCCAGAATGGCAGGCGTCAGGTGCTGCGCCGCATGCTTCAAGGCGAGACCCTCGAGTGCCGCGCGCATTTCGGCGACTTCGCGGACCTCCTTGAGATCGAAGGAGGCGACGCGAACGCCGCGACGCGGCAAGTTGATCGCCAGGCCTTGCGCTTCCAGCCGCCGGAATGCCTCGCGCACCGGCACATGGCTGGTGCCGAACTCCTCGGCGATATGATCCTGCCGCAGCCGCGCATCGGGCGCGATCTCACCACGGATGATGCGGTCGGCAAGCACCCGGCTGATGCGGCTGGCAATGGTGTCGTGACGCTCCTTGGCCATGGCCGATCCTTAAAGCCGGGCTTACGGATTGTCGAGCGACATGCTGAAGTCACGAAGCCTTTTGAACTTCGCCGACCCTTTCCGTCAGCGCAGCACAGCCATGCCCGCCAATTGGTTGAGCTTTGCCGGCACATCGTGTAAAGCGCGACGGTCATTTTTCTGAGCATGTTCCGACACACTGACGGTTTTCCACCGAACATGCCGAACCCAGCCCTCATCAAAGGCAGCAATTCTCATGAGTAATGGCTTCGACCTCATCATCTTCGACTGCGACGGCGTTCTGGTCGATTCGGAAATCATCGCGGCAGACGTCGAATCCAAACTGCTGACGGATGCAGGCTATCCCATCAGTGCCGAGGAAATGGGCGAGCGCTTCGCCGGCATGACCTGGCACAACATTCTGTTCGAAGTCGAGCGCGAGGCCAGCATCCCGCTCTCCGCATCGCTGCTCGACAAATCGGAAAAACTTCTGGATCTGCGGCTCGCCAACGATGTCCAGGCGATTTCCGGCGTTCCGCTCGCGCTGTCGCGACTGCCGATGCCGCGCTGTGTCTGCTCGAACTCCAGTTCCGCGCGTCTCGACATGATGCTCACCAAGGTCGGCTACCTCACGCTGTTCGCGCCGCATATCTACTCCGCCAAGGATCTCGGCGCCGACCGTGTGAAGCCCAAGCCGGACATTTTCCTGCATGGCGCCGAGCAAATGAACGCCAGCCCGGCCAATACCATTGTCGTCGAGGATTCCGTCCACGGCGTCCAGGCGGCGCGCGCCGCCGGCATGCGCGTCATCGGCTTCACCGGCGCTTCGCATACCTATCCCTCGCATGCCGACAAGCTGACCGATGCCGGCGCGGAGACCGTGATTGCCCGTATGGCCGACCTGCCTGGCATCGTCATGGCCCTGGCCGAATGGGATGGCGTTTTGTAAGACATCGCAGGCTGCAAAGAAAAGGCCCTGCCGCGAGACAGGGCCTTTTCTTTTTCATTTCGTGCGAATGACATATGCGCCCAAACAATCGCGGCGCAGGTTGGATGCGCAGGCGACGTGCGCTTAGTGGCGCTTCTTGCGTGCCGGCTTCTCGCCCTTGTCAGGCTTCTGCGGCCCCTGGTCGAAACTGACCTGGACGATGGTAAAGCCGCCTGAACCACCGGTAACGCTGATATCGTCGTCCCTGAAGAGGAACTGGGCCGTGCTCTCGCCCGGCGGAATTTCAGCCGTGTAGTTGATGGTCTTGCTGTAAAGCGCGGTCTCGTTGTCCATGACGGCGACATGGATCGGCAGGGTCACCTTGCCGGAGCTACCCATCGGGCCGGCGACCAGACGCCCTTGCACGGCGACATGAATCCCGAGATTGGTGCCATCGGTCGTGCACTGGCGTGTCGCCTCCGCCAGCGAGGCCTGATAGGTCAACTGGTTCGGGTCATCCTTGGCGCCCTTGGCGTAAGTCCGGTAGACGGCGGCCTGGTCGGGGATGGTAACCTGCGGGCATTTGCCGGCGACATAGGCCTGACCACCAGTTACCTGCGGAGCAGCCCCGGTGGTACCCGCCTGCGGTGCGACCGTAACATCCGTTCCCGGCTGCTTGTCACTGTTGCCGCCGAGGCCAAGAGAGCTGCAACCAGTCAGCAATGCCAGAAGCGAAGCGGAAAAAAGACGACGCGAAACCCTGCCAAACACTATTATTCCACCCTCTCCATACAATTCACATTATCGGCCTGAAGCCTGTCGGACGGGCCTTTTATGACACTTGGCGATGGTCTATACCAGCGACGCAGCGAAAAATCGATTGGGTAGACACCGTTTTGGCTCACTTTTCGAGATCGACATATTGGCACAAACTGCCGCCCGCCGGCGCTGATCCCACGCGCCTTGCGCAAACGCGAAAACCACGCGGCTGATCCGACGCAAAAAGACAGGCCGCCGTCGTTTCGTTCCTCTACTCTCTCAACCGATCACTCAGGCAATTTTGCGACCGAAGGAATTCTAGACCGTGGACTATATCTCAACGCGGGGAGAAGCCCCTGCCCTTGGCTTCTGCGACGCCCTCCTGGCCGGCCTTGCCCGTGACGGCGGGCTCTACGTTCCCCGTGAATGGCCGACCCTGACGAAAAAAGAGATCCGCGCCTTCCGCGGCAAGAGTTACCAGGACGTCGCCTTCGCCGTCCTGTCGCCCTTCACCAACGGCGAAATCCCCGCCGATGTCTTCCGCGGCATGATCGACGACGCCTACGCCACCTTCCGTCATCCGGCGGTGACGCCACTGGTGCAGACCGGCCCGAACAGCTTCGTCATGGAACTGTTCCACGGCACGACGCTCGCCTTCAAGGATGTCGCCATGCAGCTGCTCGCGCGGCTGATGGACTATGCGCTGGAAAAGCGCGGGCAAAAGGCAACGATCGTCGGCGCCACATCGGGCGATACCGGCGGCGCGGCAATCGACGCCTTTGCCGGCCGCGAGCGCACCGACATCTTCATTCTATTTCCGCATGGCAAGGTCTCGCCGGTGCAGCAGCGGCAGATGACCACCTCGACCGAAGCCAATGTGCATGCTCTGGCAATCAACGGCAATTTCGACGATTGTCAGAACCTCGTCAAAGCCATGTTCAACGATGCCGGCTTCCGCGACAAGGTCAGGCTTTCCGGCGTCAACTCGATCAACTGGGCGCGAATCATGGCGCAGGTGGTCTATTATTTCACCACGGCCGTTGCGCTGGGCGGCCCGGACCGGAAAATTTCCTTCACCGTGCCGACGGGCAATTTCGGTGATATTTTCGCCGGCTACGTCGCCAAGCGGATGGGCCTGCCGATCGACCGCCTGGTCATCGCCACCAACGAGAACGACATCCTGGCGCGCACGCTGAAGACCGGCCGCTACGAGATGCGCGCCGTCAAGGCAACCACCGCGCCATCGATGGATATCCAGATCTCCTCCAACTTCGAGCGGCTGCTGTTCGAAGCGAATGGCCGTGACGCCTCGAAGGTGCGCGCCGCGATGGAAAGCCTGAAACAATCGAGCGGCTTTTCGATCAGCGAAAAGGCCTTGAAGTTCATCAAGAAGGACTTCCGCGCCGGTCGTGCCAGCGAAAAGCAGGTGGCAGAGACAATCCGCAAAACACTGGCGGAAACGGGTTACCTACTCGATCCGCACACGGCCATCGGCGTCTTCGTGGCGGAGAAAAACGAGCGGTCGACGAGCCCGATGGTGACGCTTGCCACCGCGCATCCCGCGAAATTCCCCGCCGCAGTAAAATCCGCATGTGGTATTGACCCGGCGCTTCCAACGTGGCTTGCTGGTCTGATGACCAGGGAGGAGCGTTTCGACGTTCTCGATCCGGAGCTTAAAGCCGTGGAAAGTTTTATCGGCGAGCATGCCCGGGCCGGGGAACAACAGACGCGGAAAGACAAGCGATGACAGTGGAATGCACCCGGCTTGCGTCCGGGCTGACAGTAGCAACCCAATCGATGCCACACCTCGAAAGCGTGGCACTCGGCGTTTGGATCAAGTCGGGTTCGCGTAACGAGACCGAAGCGGAACACGGGATCGCGCATCTGCTCGAGCATATGGCGTTCAAGGGTACGGCGCGGCGTTCCGCGCGGCAGATCGCCGAGGAGATCGAGAATGTCGGCGGCGAAGTCAATGCCGCTACCTCGACCGAAACGACCTCCTATTATGCACGCGTGCTGAAGGACCATGTGCCGCTCGCAGTCGATATTCTTGCCGACATCCTGACGGAGTCCGCCTTCGAAGAGGAGGAGCTGGCCCGCGAAAAGCAGGTTATCCTGCAGGAAATCAATGCGGCGAACGACACGCCCGACGACGTGGTCTTCGACAAGTTCTCCGAGGTCGCCTATCGCGGCCAGACGCTCGGCCGCGCAATTCTCGGTACGCCGGAAACCGTCGTCTCCTTTTCGCCAGAGCAGATTCGTCACTATCTGGACCGCAACTACACGACCGATCGCATGTTTGTCGTGGCGGCCGGTGCGGTCGATCACGAAAGCTTCGTGCGTCAGGTGGAAGAGCGCTTCTCCAGCCTGCCGACCAAACCCTCCACTTCGCCTGTGATCGAGCCGGCTCGCTATATCGGCGGCAACATCCGCGAAACGCGCGACCTGATGGATGCGCAGATCCTCCTGGGCTTCGAGGGGCGTGCCTACCACACGCGCGACTTCTACTGTTCGCAGATCCTTGCCAATATCCTCGGCGGGGGCATGTCCTCGCGTCTCTTCCAGGAGGTGCGCGAATTCCGGGGTCTCTGCTATTCGGTCTACGCATTTCACTGGGGCTTCTCCGATACCGGCATCTTCGGAATCCACGCCGCCACCGGCGGCGAGAACCTGCCGGAGCTGCTGCCCGTCATCGTGAAAGAGCTCCATAAGTCCTCACACGACATCCAGCAGCAGGAAATCGAGCGTGCCCGCGCCCAGATCCGCGCGCAGCTGTTGATGGGCCAGGAAAGTCCTGCTGCCCGTGCCGGCCAGGTCGCCCGGCAGATGATGCTTTATGGCCGCCCGATCCCCAACCAGGAGATGCTGGAGCGCCTGGAGGGCATCACCATCGACCGGCTGACGGATCTTGCCGGCCGCCTGTTCTTCGATACAGTACCGACGCTTTCGGCGATCGGGCCGCTGGAACAGCTTGCACCGATGGAAGACATCGTCATGTCGCTGTCGTCGCCGGCGCCCGCCTCCAGAAGCGCGAGCGGCTAAGGCCACGCCGCGGGCCGATGGGTTCAATTCTCGGGGGAGTGCTTGGCGGCATGCAAAAATCTGTCTTTCGGTTTCTCTCACGTCATCCGGACGCGGTTGAACTCGAAAACGACCAATATTTGCTGCGCCTGCCGCGTTACTCCGATTTCAATCAATGGCACAGGCTGAGAGCCGAAAGCCGCCGCTTCCTGGAGCCTTGGGAGCCGACCTGGCGGCATGACGAGCTGACCGAAGGCGCCTACCGGGCGCGCATCATCAGGGGCAAGCAGGAATATAGTTCCGGCCAGGCCATACCGCTATTCATTTTCCTTAGGGAAAACATGACGTTGGTCGGAGGCATAACGATCGGATACATTCGCCGCGGTGCTGCGCAGAGCTGCATGATCGGATACTGGATGGGCGAGCGCTATTCCGGTCAGGGCCATATGTTCGCCGCACTTCAGTTGGTTATACCCTATATCTTTTCCGGACTTGAGTTGCACCGTATTGAAGCAGCCTGTATTCCGGATAACGAGCGTAGCATGCGGCTTTTGGAAAAGGCCGGTTTCCAGCGAGAAGGTCATTTGCGCGGGTATCTAAAAATCAACGGTCAGTGGCGCGACCATGTCATGTTTTCAAGGTTGGCAGCGGATGCCGACCCGAACCGAAAATACGACCAGCGATGACCACCGGATTGATGCCAGCAATGCCGACCGCCAAGCGGCTCTGCGCGCTGCTCGCAACGCTCGCGGCCACCATGCTGCTCCTGTTTGCCGGCATGGCGCACGCAGCCGAGCCCGTGAAGATTTCCCGCGACGACACAGCCCTCGACCTGACGGCAACAACGGAGATCTATACCAACCAGGGCGAGGCCTTTCAGGTCTCAACGGCCGCCGGCGCCGACGGCATCCGGCGCCGGATTGAGGTACGATCCTCCTCACCGAACCATCAGGGCGACTGGGCCGTTTTCGCGCTCGCCAATGTTTCCGAAGAGCAGCTGGAACGCGTCATCGTCGCCCCACATTTCCGCCTGGTGAATTCGAAGGTCTTCTGGCCGGACCTCGGCTCGCAGCGCATCGTCGCGATCACGCCGAGCGAAGGCTTTGCGCTCGACCGGCAACCGAGCGACGAGGCCGATGTGTTCCGCATCACGCTGAACCCCGGCGCCGTCGTCACCTTCGTTGCCGAACTCTCGTCTCCGAACCTGCCGCAGCTCTATCTCTGGGAACCCAACGCCTACAAGGATACGGTCAACGCCTTCACGCTCTATCGTGGCATCGTGCTCGGCATTGCCGGCCTGCTGGCAGTGTTCCTGACCATTCTCTTTGTCGTCAAGGGCACCTCGATGCTGCCGGCAACGGCAGCGCTCGCCTGGGCGGTGCTCGGCTATATCTGTGTGGATTTCGGCTTCCTCGGCAAGCTCATCATGATCACGTCAAGCGATCAGCGAATATGGCGCGCCTGTGCGGAGGTGGCGCTCGCTTCAAGCCTGGTGATCTTCCTGTTCACCTATCTCAACCTCAATCGCTGGCATGCGCACCTGGGCTACGTCACGCTCGCCTGGGTCCTTGGCCTCGCCCTACTCTTCGGCGTGGCGATCTACGATCCGTCGATCGCGGCCGGCATCGCCAGGTTGTCGCTGGCATTGACCGCGACTGCGGGCCTGCTGCTCATCATCTATCTGGGCTTCAGCCGCTATGACCGCGCCATCCTGCTGGTGCCTGCCTGGGCGCTGATCCTCGTCTGGCTGTTCGGCGCCTGGATGACGGTGACGGGCAAGCTCGACAACGACATCATCCAGCCAGCACTCGGCGGCGGCCTCGTGCTGATCGTCCTGCTGATAGGCTTCACGGTCATGCAGCATGCCTTTGCCGGCGGCGCATTCCAGCAGGGCCTGTTCTCGGATCTCGAACGGCAATCCCTAGCGCTTACCGGCTCCGGCGACACCGTCTGGGACTGGGATGTAGCACGCGACCGCGTGGTGACGACGCCCGACATCTCGACGAAGCTCGGCCTGTCGCCGGGCACCATGCATGGCGCGGCGCGCAACTGGCTGCCGCGGCTGCATCCCGACGACCGCGACCGCTTCCGCGCGACCCTGGACGTGCTTCTCGAACATCGTCGCGGCCGGCTGAACCACGAATTCCGCATCCGCGCCGAAGACGGACATTTCCACTGGCTCTCGATCCGCGCGCGGCCGGTGCTTGGATCGAACGGCGAGATCATTCGCTGCGTCGGCACCATCGTCGATATTACCGAGCAGAAGAATTCGATCGAGCGGCTGTTGCACGACGCGGTGCACGACAATCTGACAGGGCTGCCGAACCGACAGGTCTTTCTCGATCGCCTGCAGGCCGTTCTGACGCTGGCGCCGGAGGGCAACCAGCTGCGGCCGACCGTCATGGTGATCGACATCGACCGCTACAAGCTCGTCAATGACACGCTCGGCGTCGCTGCGGGCGACAATATTCTCATCGCGCTGACGAGACGCCTTCGCCGCCTGCTGAAGCCTCAGGACACGCTCGCGCGCCTCTCCGGCGACCAGTTCGGCTTGATCCTCGTTTCCGAGCGCGATCCGGCCAAGGTGGCCGACTTTGCCGACGCGATCAGCAAGGCGATCATGGTGCCGATCAACTTCGCCAATCGCGAGATCATCCTGACGGCATCGGTCGGGCTGACGTCCTGGGTCGACCAGCAGGAAAATGCGCCCGGCATGCTCAGCGACGCCGAGCTTGCCATGTACCGCGCCAAGCGCGCCGGCGGCAATCGCGTCGAGCCCTTCCAGCCCGCCTTCCGCAGCTTCGGCACTGACCGTCTGCAGCTCGAAACAGACCTGCGCCGCGCCGTCGAACGCAAGGAACTCTCGCTGGTCTATCAACCGATCGTGCGGCTTGAAGACGCCGAGGTGGCCGGCTTCGAGGCGCTGATGCGCTGGGAACATCCGAAGCGCGGCAATATTCCACCAACGGAATTCATCCCCATCGCCGAGGCCTCGGACATTATCGGTCCGCTCGGCATGTTCGCGCTGGAGCAGGCGACCAACGATCTGATGGCTTGGCAGCGACAGACCGGCGACCTGCCGCTCTTCGTATCCATCAATCTCTCCAGCGTGCAGCTGCTCAACAACGAGCTCTACGACGATATCCGTGCCCTGCTCGCCAAGACCCATTGCGATCCGAGCCGCATCAAGCTCGAGCTGACGGAATCGCAGGTGATGGAGAACCCGGAGCAGGCGCGGCTCGTGCTCGACAAGCTGCGCGAAGCCGGCATCGGCCTGGCGCTCGACGATTTCGGCACCGGCTATTCCTCGCTCGCCTACCTTACCCGCTTCCCCTTCGACATGATCAAGCTCGACAAGGCGATGGTCCGCGACGAGAGCGACAAGAAGGCCATCCTTCTGCGTTCCGTCATTTCCATGGCGCGCGAACTCAACATGCGCGTCGTCGCCGAGGGAATCGAATCCGAAGAGGATGCGCTGGAGCTCGCCAAGATCGGCTGCACCTACGGTCAGAGCTTCATCTTCGGGCCGCCGATGGGCACGGATTCCGTGATCAGGCTGTTGAAGGAACGCTTTCCTCTGACGAAGCGTGCATAGACCTTCCCCTCCCCGGCAGGGGTGACGGATCAGGCGTCGTTGATTAGGGTGCGGACATAGTCCAGCTTCGCCACCACCGGCGGCGACAGGATGAAGGGATAGGAGTCCGGCTGCCCCATGCTGCGCTGAATGGCGTTGATCGCGACGCTCAAGGGGATCCAGGCGCTGACGAGCTGGTCGGCGCTTTCGGCTCTATAGGGATTGAAATCCACCTCCGCCGCCATCTCGTGATAACCAAAGGGGTCGACCGCCAAACCGAAGGAGCGCGCGGTTTCCAGCGTATCGACGATGTGCAGGTAATGCGCAAAGCATTCCGCAAAATCTTCCCAGGGATGGGCGCTGGCATAGGCACTGATGAAGTTTTCCTGCCAGTTCGGCGGCGGGCCATTGTCATAGTGAGACTGGAGCGCCATGCCGTAATCCGCTCTCTCGTCTCCGAAGACGGTGCGGAAAGCATCGAACCGGCCGCGGTCGCGCACGAGCTTGTTCCAGATGAAGTGGCCGGTCTCGTGGCGGAAATGGCCGAGCAGCGTGCGGTATGGCTCGTTCATGGAGGTGCGCGCCTGTTCGCGCGTCACGTCGTCAGCTTCGGCGGCGCGAATGGCGATCAGCCCCTCTTCATGGCCGGTCCTGGCGGGCACGACATTGCTGCCCTGCACCTCATCTTCGAGGAAGTCGAACACCAGCCCGCCCACAGGATCCTGTTGTCGATCAGGATGCGGCAGGTTCCAGCGCAACAACGAATAGAACAGATGCCGCTCGGCCTGACCGATACGCCGCCAGCGGTCTATGCCCTGTTGGGTATCCGTGTTGGGCACCAGGCGGTTGTGGCGACAGGCTGTGCAGAATGGCTGCGGGTCGTCCGCATCGACAAGCCAATTGCAGATATCGAGTTCGGCGTTGGCGCAGAAACGGACGTGGCTCGATGGCTCGGCGACCAGATGCCAATTCGCCCCTTCCTCGGCCTCCAGCGCATATATGGCCAGACGATCCGGGACGAACCCGAGCTGATGACCGCAGCGGACACACTGCCTGTTGTCGAAATGCACCGGCTGGCCGCAATGGTCGCAAGTGAAAAGCCGCATGGAAACCCTCTTCGAAATAACGTCCCATCGACACGAAAGAGCCCGTCGCGTCTCCGAGACAGGCTCTACTTAGCGGGCCGCTTCTGCGGCATTATCTCAGATTGCACAGCGACCTGAAATTGGCGAGCAGCCGGATTACATCCGATCCACTGCACCCTTGACTTTATCCTTGGCCTTGCCGACGGCGCCCTGCACCTTGCCCTTGGCTTCCTGGGCCGCGCCTTTTGCGCGCAGTTCCTTGTCGTTCGTGGCCTTGCCGGCCATCTGCTTGGCCTTGCCGGCCACTTCGTTGACCTTGCCGGATACCTTGTCGGTCGTGCTACCCATGTCTAACACCTCCATAATTGGCACAGCGTTATTGCCGTTGCCCTGCCATGAAAACGTCACGGGCGTTACTTCGTTCCAATATAATGCAGTTCGGCTCAGCCATGCCCCGCATGCGGCGACAGCATTGCGGGGTTGATACCCATCAAAGCCAAGGCGCGCTCGTACTTGTCGTCGAGGCTTCGGTCGAAGATCAATTCCTCTTCGGCGGGGCAGTTCAGCCAGCCGTTATTGCCGATCTCGGCCTCCAATTGGCCGGCGCCCCAGCCGGCGTAACCGAGCAGCATGGTGGCGCGTTTGGGGCCGCTTCCCTTGGAGATGGCCCGCACGATATCCAGCGTCGCCGTCAGGCTGATGTCGTCGCTGACCGGAATACTGCTGTCGCTGATATAGTCGTCGGAATGCAGGACGAAGCCGCGGCCGCTTTCGACCGGTCCCCCGGTCTGGATGGGGAAATCGCGCGCGACGGGCGGGAGAACGATGGCGTCGTCGTCCTTGATCATATCGAGATGCAAAAGGACATCCGTGAAGGTCAGCTTCTGGCCGCGGTTGATGACGAAGCCCATGGCCCCGGCATCGGAATGAGCGCAAATATAAATAACCGTCCGGTTGAAGTTCCGGTCCTCCATGCCCGGCATGGCGATCAGGAACTGGCCGTCGAGAAAACCTCTTTCGCGTCTATTCTTCAGCGTCGATAGGGACATTGTGCCTCCTGACCGCAGTCCATAACTGCACCGCTAAAAAAGAAGATGGGGCAATGTCATAAATCAATCAACTGAAAATGATCATTTCTTTTTTAAGCCGCGCTGGCTCCGGGCCAGCCAATCCGCTAAATCCTGCTCTCATGATTGGAACAGTTGCCCTTCCCCGTCTGCCAACGCTTCTTGCCGAAACGCTTGCCGCAATCCTGTGCATCGGTACCGCCGCTTCCGCTGCAACGAGTGATTGGGTGGACAATCAGGGCGGCCGCATGCGCCTGGTTGCGCTGGCACCGGATGCCGAAGGGAATATCCGCGCCGCGCTGCAGATCGAACCACAGCCCGGCTGGATCACCTATTGGCGCGAACCGGGCCAGAGCGGCATCCCGCCACAGGTAACGCTGGCCCCCAATAGCGGAATAAAGCTGGAGAAGACCGGCTATCCGATCCCGAAAAGGATCACGGTCGGCGCCATACAGGAAATCGGCTATGACGCGCCGGTGACATTGCCGCTCGATTTCACCATCGAGGGCAAGACGCCGGCAAAACTGGAATTGACCGCCTTCATCGGTCTCTGCAAGGAGATCTGCATTCCATTCCAGGCTGAGTATTCGCTGGCGCTACCGACGAGCGAACAGCCGACGGCGCACGAACTGGCACTGCTGGACGCAGCCAAGGCCTCCCTGCCGCAGGCTCCATCCTCTGATTTCGCCCTTGAGAGCCACAGCCTTTCCGCGGATGCGAAAAACCTTTCGCTGCACCTCACCCTGCCTGACGCGACCGGAGAAAAACCGGCGATCTATGTCACCGGGCCGACGGGCTACGTGTTTTTCCAGCAGGCGAATGCGAAGCGGGAAGGCACCGCCTACTCGGCGGATATCGCAATCGCCAAGCTGCCGAAGAATTACGATATCAAGGGCAAGACCTGGGGTGTCCTCGTCGTCGACGGCGATCGCGCCATGGAAACCACGCTTGCGTTCGAATAGCTCCGATCTATAGTTCGCCCAACAATCCCTATCCAATCGGCGGCCGTTCAAACGCCCCCGAGATCGCGCCCCAAGGAGAGAGCCATGACCATTGCAATCGGCGATAAACTGCCTGCCGCCACTTTCAAGGAAAAGACCGCCGACGGCCCGGTCGAGATCAGCACCGAGCAGCTTTTTGCCGGCAAGCGCGTCGTGCTTTTCGCCGTTCCGGGCGCGTTTACGCCCACCTGCTCGCTCAACCATCTGCCTGGCTATCTCGAAAACCGGGACGCCATTCTCGCCAAGGGCGTCGATGATATCGCCGTCATCTCGGTCAACGACTGGCATGTGATGGGCGCCTGGGCGCAATCATCCGGCGGCATGGGCAAGATCCACTTCCTCGCCGACTGGGACGGCTCCTTCGCCAAGGCGCTCGGCCTCGAAGTCGACCTCTCCGCCGGTGGCCTCGGCATCCGCTCCAAGCGCTATTCCATGCTGGTGGAAGACGGCGTGGTGAAGTCGCTGAACATCGAGGAAAGCCCCGGCCAGGCCACGGTTTCGGGTGCTGCCGCGATGATCGAGCAGCTTTGAGATTTCGACGGATTGAGGGGGCTGGTCGTATGACTGCCGCTCCAGACTGAACCGGGAATACTTGGGTATGCCCAAGTGTTCCCATTTCTATGCCCTATGTCTGCTTGTCACCCGGATATAATAGCCATCCGGATCTATGATACGAAAATCGCGTAGACCCCATGGTTGCAGGACAAGCTCGGATACCGGGTGACCACGCGTTCTGGTGGTTTCATAGAAGCCCTCTATGTCCGCAACGTTCAATACGATTTCGACGCCGAGGCCGAGCCGCTCTCCATCGGTGGCTCGAAGGGGATGATCGTGTCCGAGGGCCTCCCGCTTGTTGACAGAAATGGCCGCCTCGCCATTCGTGAGCATCGTATAGTCCGCGCTTGCCTGACCAATCACCTGGAAATTCAGCACCCGGCGATAGAATTCTATCGATGCCTGAACGTCGGTAACAAATAGCTCCAGCCGCAATTTCAAGACAGCCTCCTCTTCCAGCCCTGTCCAGCATTCTCCAGATCTCAATATCGCGGCAAGATAACTTTGTAGCAATCGCTATGGCGATTGGGAGCCAACGGCATTGGCTGACAGATATTCCAATATCGTTCGTAGCAATCGGCAGGTAATCCAGCCCACGCCTCTTTTTCGCCATATTCTCCCGGCTACAACACGTAATGTTATTACATAAATGAAAGCCCCCACATGCCTTTCGACCACAACCCCTTCGCGTCCTCCCTGATGGGGCGTTCCGCTCTTGTGCGCCTTGCTTATGTCGCGGTCGGCATAGCGGTACTCTGGGCGGCCATCGGCTGGGCGGTGGCCTTGGCATGAGCGATCTGATCCGTCTCGACAATCTTACCGTCACCTACGAGCGTCATCCCGCCGTGCACCACATTTCCGGCGCCTTCCGGACCGGTAGCCTCACGGCGATCGCCGGGCCGAATGGTGCGGGTAAATCGACGCTCTTGAAAGCCATCGTCGGTGAACTCAGGCCGGCGGGAGGGTCGATCGATCGCGGGGCGCTGACGCGCAACGATTTCGGCTATCTGCCGCAGGCCGCCGATATCAACCGCCGCTTTCCGATCTCGGTCGCCGATACGATCATGCTCGGTGCCTGGAAGAATGCCGGCGCATTCGGCCGCTTCTCGCGCCAGGATGCGGAGCGGGCGCGCGATGCGCTTTCGGTCGTCGGGCTTTCCGGTTTCGAGAACAGACATATCGGCTCGCTCTCGGCCGGCCAATTCCAGCGCGTGCTCTTCGCGAGACTGCTGCTGCAGGACGCGCGCGTCATCCTGCTGGACGAACCTTTTACCGCCATCGACCAGCGCACGACGCGCGATCTGCTCGACCTCGTTCTGCGATGGAACAACGAAGGGCGCACCGTCATCGCCGTTCTGCATGATTTCGATCAGGTGCGCGCTCACTTTCCCGAGACGATGCTGATTGCCCGCGAGCTTGTGGGATGGGGCGACACGCAGGACGTGATGAGCCCCGCCAACCTCATCAGGGCGCGGGCCATGGCCGAGCACTGGGACGACGAGGCCGAAGCCTGCTTGCCGGACGATGAGCTTGCTGAAGGTGGTCTCGCAAAGCGGGAGCCGGCCGAATGACCGCCTACGATATCTTCCTCGCGCCCTTCGCGGATTATGGCTTCATGCGGCGCGCGCTCATCGCCTGCCTCTGCCTCGGCCTCGGCTCCGGCCCGATCGGCGTTTTCCTGATGCTCAGGCGCATGAGCCTGATGGGCGATGCCATGAGCCATGCGGTGCTGCCCGGTGCTGCCATCGGCTATCTCATCGCCGGTTCGCTGTCGCTGACGGCCATGGGGCTCGGGGGGCTGGTGGCCGGCCTGTCGGTGGCGCTGCTCTCCGGCCTCGTCAGCCGCATGACGGTGCTGCAGGAGGATGCGAGCTTTGCCAGCTTCTATCTGACGTCGCTGGCGCTCGGCGTGCTCATCGTGTCGCTGCGCGGGTCGAATATCGACCTGCTGCATGTGCTCTTCGGCACGATCCTCGCGATCGACGCCCCTGCCCTCTACCAGATCGGCACGATCACGACCGTGACGCTGCTGGCCCTTGCCGTCATCTACCGGCCGCTGGTCATGGAATGCTTCGATCCGGGCTTCCTGCGCGCCGTCGGCGGGCGTGGGCCGGTCTATCATTTCCTGTTCCTGCTGCTCGTCGTGCTCAATCTTGTCGCCAGCTTCCAGGCGCTCGGCACGCTGATGGCCGTGGGGCTGATGATGCTGCCGGCGGCGATCGCGCAGCTCTGGTCGCGCAGCCTGCCCGCGATGATGGTGATCGCGACGGGGACGGCGGCGGCTTCCGGCTATATTGGCCTCATCGCCTCCTACCATCTCGAATTTGCCTCGGGCCCGACCATCATCATCACGGCAAGCCTGATCTACGGCCTCTCCATCCTCTTCGCACCTTCGGGCCTTGCCCGGCGGTTCTTTCCCCGTCCCCATCTCCGGGGCTAATCCGAACAAGGAGACTCGCATGAACAAACAGAAACTGCTCCTCTCAACCGCTGCAGTGGCCTTCGTCGCCTTTGGCGTCGCCCGCCCCGCCGCCGCCGAGACGCTGGATGTCGTCGCTTCCTTCACCGTGCTCGCCGATGTCGTCAAGCAGGTCGGCGGCGACCATGTGAAGGTGTCGAGCCTCGTCGGCCCGAACGGCGACCCCCATGAATTCGAGCCGTCGCCGGCCGACGCCAAGAGGCTCAACGCCGCCAAAGTCACCTTCGTCAGCGGCGAGGGCCTGGAAGGCTGGATGGACCGGCTGATCAGCGCATCGGGCTACAAGGGAACGCCCGTCGTCGCCTCCGATGGCATCAACACCCGCACCATGGTCGATGACGGCAAGACGGTCACCGATCCGCATGTGTGGAACAGCCCGGTCAACGTGAAAATCTGGGTCGCCAATATCGAAAAGGCGCTCTCCGCGGCCGATCCCGCCGACGCTGCCGATTTCAAGGCCAATGCCGAGCGCTACACCAAGGTGCTCACCGAACTCGACGCCTATGCCCACAGCAAGTTCGACAAGATCGCTGACGATCGCCGCAAGGTGCTGACCAGCCACGACGCCTTCGGCTATTTCGGCCGCGAATACAATGTCAGCTTCCTGTCGCCGCTCGGCGTCTCGACGGAAACCGAAGCCTCTGCCGCCGATGTCGCCAAGCTGATCGAGCAGATCAAGACGGAGCATGTGAAGACCTATTTCTTCGAAAACTCCAACGATCCGCGTCTGGTCAAGCAGGTTGCCAAAGCCACCGGCGCCGAGCCGGGCGGCGAGCTCTATGTCGAATCCCTTTCCAAGGCCAACGGCCCGGCTTCGACTTACGAGAAAATGTTCCGTTATAACGTTGACCAGTTGGCCGCCGCGATGGCGAAGTCGAGCTGAGCCGCCGACTGAACGAACACTGAGCAAACCGGGTCGCAGGTATGTTTCGCCTGCGGCCCGTTCTGCTTAAAGCCCGTTGTGCTTAAAGATTGAGATCGAAGACCAGCAGCCCGGCCAGGCCGCCATCGGTCGAAGAGACGATCCGCTCGCCGACGGCGACATGCTGCGGATGCACCAGATAGGCATCCCGCGCCTCGGCGCTCTCGAACGTTACGGCAAAACCATCGACAAAGCCGCCATGCAGCCCTTCCGGCGAGACATTCGGCCCGTATTTGACATCGACAATGCCGGGAATGACCTGCTGCAAAGCGGCCACGGATTCGAAAAGAGCTTTCTTCTCATCCTGTGTCATGGCGGATTTAAGCCGCAGGAAAACGCAATGCAGGATCATGGATACAGCCTCCCTGAGTGTTGAGGGCAGCATAGAGGGAAAGGGGGATGGGGCAAGATGGGGTTGGGTGATGTTTGTGCTTTTTGGTGGTGACTGGCTCAATGTTCTCAGTGGACCAGAAGCGGACTTTGAAGGCCTGGCAAAGTCGGTCCTCTTCCCCTACCCCAAAGGCTGATTGGATCTGTCCGTATTTTTGATGGACGATCCGCCCGAGAACCATTGTTAAAACTGCGATCCTCACCGTCATCTACTTTATGATTGGCCTTCCGAGTGCCATGTTTCAGCGCAAAAGAGCCTTGCAAGGCAAATTGATCGAAGGCTTTCAATCGGTTCTGAGGATAGCATGAAGAAGCTGATGGCCGTGGCGATTCTGTTCGCTTGTCTTATCATAGGAACGCTCTATGCCACTGCAGGCGGTGACTATCCGCCGCTTCAAGACGGTGATCTGATTTTTCAGACATCGACCAGTAGCCAATCAAGCGCGATCATATTCGCCACTGGCTCCGCCTTTTCGCACATGGGCATCATCAAAAACGACAATGGCGCAATCACGGTCATCGAGGCCGCGGCGCAGGTCAAAGAAACACCCCTGAAGACCTGGATCAATCGCGGCTTGTTGAGGCGAGTGGCGATCTATCGCGACCCGCGCCTCACACCCGAAAAAGCACGGCAACTTCTGTCCTACTCCCGCACGCTCTACGGTAAACCCTACGACCTCTTTTTCTCCTTCAACAATGATGCGATTTATTGCAGCGAACTGCCCTATCTCGCCTACAAGGCTGCGGGCATCGACATTGGCAAGGCACAGAAAATATCTGAGCTAAACATCGACAACATGCTTGTCAAAAACCTGGTTCAGTCACGATGGCAGCGCGATAGCGAATGCACCGAACGCGGTTACGATTTCGATCAGTGCTATAAATACATCCTCAATCAGAGCCTCGTGACTCCAGTCAGCATCGCCAAAGATCCAAATCTCAGGATGATTTATTCGGACTACCCACTGTGATGACGCGATGCTGACGGCCGACAAAAATCGACGATCAGAGTGGCCTTAAGGGAGAAAATCTGGGCCGAGAACGAACGACACCAACCCCCTACTTCCGCTTAAACGGCTCCATCCCCTTGCGCGCCAGCTCATCCGCGCGCTCATTCTCCGGGTGCCCGGCATGACCCTTCACCCAGTGCAGCGTCACCTGATGCCGGTTGCGGGCCTCTTCCAGCGCCTGCCAAAGCTCGACGTTCTTCACTGGCTTCTTGTCGGCGGTCTTCCAGCCGTTTTTCTTCCAGCCGAAAATCCATTTGGAGATGCCGTCCATCACATATTTGGAATCGGTGTGAAGATCGACCTCGCAGGGGCTCTTCAGCGCGTTGAGCGCCGAGATCGCCGCCAGCAGCTCCATGCGGTTGTTGGTGGTCTCGGCCTCGCCGCCGAAAAGTTCCTTTTCGACGTCGCCGTAGCGCAGCACCGCGCCCCAGCCGCCGGGACCGGGATTGCCGGAGCAGGCGCCGTCCGTGAAGATATCGACATGCTTCATGCCTTCAGCCCGTATTCGGCTGCGGAGGCGATCTGGCGGTGGAAGCGCAGCTTGCGCAGATATTCGATCGGGTCCTTCTTGGTGACCATGGCGCCGGCCGGCGTCGTCAGCCAGTCGTAAAGGCGGGTCAGGAAGAAGCGCAGCGCCGAGCCGCGCGCGAGCGTCGGCAGGGCGGCGATTTCGGCTGAATTCAGCGGGCGCACGCTCTGATAGCCGTCGAGCAGCGCCATCCCCTTGGTGACATTGTAGGCGTGGTCCTTCTCGAAGCACCAGGCGTTGAGGCAGATCGAGACATCGTAGGCGAGCTGATCGTTGCAGGCGAAATAGAAGTCGATCAGTCCGGAAAGCGTGTCGCCCAGGAAGAAGACATTGTCCGGGAAAAGGTCGGCGTGGATGACGCCTTCAGGCAGGTCCTTGGGCCAATGGTGCTCAAGGAAATCGAGCTCGCTACGGATCTCGTTCTGCAGGCCGGACTCGACCTCATCGGCGCGCGCCTCGGACTTTTCCCAGAGCCCCTGCCATCCCTCGAGCGACAGCGCATTCGGGCGGCGGATCTCGAAGCCCTCGCCGGCAACATGCATGGCGGCCAGCGCCTTGCCGACCTCGCGGCAATGATGCGCCTCGGGCTTCCTCAGCCACATGCCTTCGAGGAAGGAGATCAGGGCGGCCGGGCGGCCGGAGAGATGGCCGAGCAGCTCGCCATCGCGGCGGGGCAACGGCAGCGGGCAGGACAGGCCGCGGCTTGCCAGATGCTGCATCAGCCCCAGGAAAAACGGCAGGTCGCCCTTATCGACACGCTTCTCATAGAGCGTCAGGATCAGCGGATCGCGCGTCGTGTGCAGCAGGAAGTTCGAATTCTCGACTCCCTCGGCGATGCCCTTGTAGGAGAGCAGTTCGCCTACATCATACTCCGTCAGGAACCACTTCAAATCGTCTTCGGTAATATCGGTATAAACAGCCACGAAACAGTCCTGAATTTGGGCGCTTTGGGATCGGTTATTCGCCGTTGACGAAGGCCATGTCGGCGGTCGTCAGCTCGATGCTGCGCAGCTCGCGATTGACGAGGAAATTCTCGGTTTCCTTCACCGTCTCGGCAAGCTCCACGACGGCATTGTAGCGGGCGCGGAACGCTTCGATGATCTCGTTGACGATGACCTCTGGCGCAGATGCACCAGCCGAAAGGCCGACAGTGCTGATGTCGCCGATGTTGTCCCAGTCGATCTCCGAAGCGCGCTGGACGAGCACAGATTTCGTCGCCCCTGCTCGCAGCGCCACTTCGACGAGGCGCTTGGAATTGGAGGAGTTCGGCGCGCCGACGACGATGAAGAGATCGCAGCCGGGGGCTGCCTCCTTCACCACTTCCTGGCGGTTTGTCGTGGCATAGCAGATCGAATCGGCTGATGGGGCGGTGAGATTGGGAAAGCGCTCCTGCAGCCGCGCGATGACGCCGGCGGTGTCATCGACCGAAAGCGTCGTCTGGGTCACGAAGCCGAGATTATCGGGATCGGCGGGCTCGTAGACGTCGGCATCCTCGACGGTCTCGATCAGCGACACCGCGCCTTCGGGAAGCTGGCCCATGGTGCCGATCACTTCCGGATGACCGGCATGGCCGATGAGGACGACATGGCGGCCGAGGCGATTGTGGCGCATGGCCTGCTTGTGGACCTTGGAAACCAGCGGACAGGTGGCGTCGAGATAGAAGAGATTGCGCGCATCGGCATCGGCCGGCACGGATTTCGGCACGCCATGCGCGGAGAACACGACCGGCTGGGCGCGATGCTCGGCCGGGATCTCGTCCAGCTCCTCGACGAAGATGGCGCCCTTGGCTTCCAGCCCCTCGACGACATAGCGATTATGCACGATCTCGTGGCGGACATAGACCGGCGCACCATAGGCCTTCAGCGCCAGCACGACGATCTGGATGGCGCGATCGACGCCGGCGCAAAAGCCGCGCGGCCCGCAAAGCCGGATGGTCAGGTCAGGTTTGGAAACGGCTATGTTCATGTCTCTTCCGAAATCCGCGACAGTGGCAGAGCTATAGATAGGTGCGCCCTGCCGCCTGCTCCATTTAGTCCGCATGATCTTGTCCAAAAACCGCTGCGCACTTTTGGGATCATGCTCTAGCCGAATATTCCATCGAAATGAAGCTATTCTATTGTGATGGCGCGTCCGGATGGTGTTTGCGCCACCAGGAAATCGCGACGATGGCAGCCAGCGCCACCGCCAGGCCATACCAGGTCACCGCATATTGCAGGTGGCTGTTCGGCAGATCGATGATGGTTACGCCGCCGATAGGCAAGCCCTGAGGATTGGGCGTCTTGTCGGCATCGATGAAGAAGGGCAGCACCTTGTCCTTGGGCAGCCCGACACTGGATGCCATCGCATCCAGGTCCCTCCAGAAGAATATGTTCTTGACCGGATCGTTGTCCGGCATGCCCGAGGGCCGGTCGACGAGCTTGGCGCGCGCAAGGCCGGTGACGGTCTGCTCGCCGGTCAGCTGCCCCTGCTTGCGCATTTCCGGCTCTTTGGCCTCGGACGGCACGAAACCCCGGTTGACGAAGATGAAGCGGCCATCGTCAAGCTGCAAAGGCGTATAGATGTGAAAGCCCGGCTCCTCTGCATAGGTGGCGAGGAAGTCCCGTTCCTTGTTGTTGAGATAGTGACCGGTGGTAGTCACCACGCGATATTCTATGTCGCCGCCGGAAGCGGCCATCGCCTCGATCGCCGACAGCGGCACGGCAGGCACATCCTTGCGCGCGGCAATGTCGGCCAGAAGGCCTTCCTTCCAGTGCAGCCGCTGGACCTGCCAGGTGCCCAAACCAACCAGGATGACAAGGACGGCGAGCAGGATCAGCGCCTTGCCGATTTGCCACAGAGGATTGGCGCGGCGGACTGATACAGCGGACTCAGTCACGACTGATCTGCCCTTCGCTGGCCTTGTTGCGATATTGCAGCGCGATCAGAATGCCCTTGCACCAGCGCAGGGACAGCAGCGACAGAATGATGGTGAGCGGCGCAAACAGCACGATATAGACCCACACCGGCGGCGCATAATTGATCTGCATCCACAGGACCAGGCCGATGACGATGAAGCCGACGATCAGGATGACGAAAACCGCCGGCCCATCGCCGGCATCGGCAAACGTATAGTCGAGATTGCAGGCGGAACAACGCGGCTTTATCGACAATAATCCATCGAAGAGCTTGCCATGGCCGCAGCGCGGGCAACATCCCTGGATGCCGACCTTGAACGGATCGACGGGGGCAAAGAGGGTGCTGTCATCACGGGGTGCCCCGTCGGGGCCTTTGTCTTGCTCTGAGGTCAAAGTTCTGTCTCGATCGGCCTGTCATTGCGGACGAGCATTCCGATCCCGCCCCCTGTCACCATCAGTAGCGGCGATGGGTGCGTCCGTCCAATCGAAAAGCTCTGACATCGTCGCATTCGAGCCGGAATATATGCAAAAGGGACCTATTTCATGGAACATGGCGACGGTGGCTCAGCGGGCCGCATCATCATCCTGAACGGTGCGCCGAGGTCGGGAAAATCCAGCATCGTCGAGGCCATCCAGGCCGGATTCGACGGCGTGTGGGTCAATCTCGGCGTCGACGCCTATATCAGGCACATCACGCCGGCGCGCTACCGTCCCGGCATCGGCCTGCGCCCCGGCGGCGAGCGGCCCGATCTCGAACCGCTCATTCCGCGCTTTTATGCCGCACTGTATGCGTCGATCGCCGCTCACAGCCGCATGGGCTTGAATGTCGTCGCCGAGTTCGGCCATCACGACGCCTATTCACGCCCGCTCGGCATTCTGTCGGGTTGCGCCAGGCAATTGGCCGGGTTGCCGGTTCTATTCGTCGGCGTGCGCTGTTCGCTCGACGTGGTGATGCAGCGGCGGCTGGCGGAAAGCCCGGAGAGGCAAGGAATCTACGTTCCGATCGGCCCTGATATGGCCGTTCCCGCGCCGGTGCTTGCCTGGCAGGAAGTGGTGCATCGGCCCGGCATCTACGATCTGGAGGTCGATACCTCGGCAAAAAGCCCACGGACATGCGCAGATGAGATCAAGCAGGCTCTGGATCGCGGCATTCCGAGCCCCTCGGCATTCGAGCGGCTTGCGGCGGGGGGCTGAAGCCGCCCAAACAGAAAGGCGGGCACCTGGTGCCCGCCTTCCATTTCATTGCAAGGGGATATTGGCGATCAGCCGGCCGCGACCGGCGCACCCCAGCTGCCCCAGATGTAGATGCAGAAGAACAGGAACAGCCAGACGACGTCGACGAAGTGCCAGTACCAGGCGGCCGCCTCGAAGCCGAAATGCTGCTTCGCGGTGAAATCGCCCCTGATGGCGCGGCCGAGGCACACCAGCAGGAAGATCGTGCCGATCAACACGTGAAAGCCGTGGAAGCCGGTCGCCATGAAGAAGGTCGCGCCATAGATCGAGTTCTTGAACTCGAAGGGTGCGTGCGCATATTCGTAGGCCTGCACGCAGGAGAACAGCGCGCCGAGAAGGACTGTCAGCGTCAGCCCCTGGATCATGCTCTTGCGGTCGCCATGCAGCAGCGCATGGTGCGCCCAGGTGACCGTCGTGCCCGACAGCAGCAGGATGATGGTGTTGTAGATCGGCAGGTGCCAGGGATCGAGCACCTCGACACCCTTCGGTGGGAACTGGCCGCCGAGGAAAGCCGTACGCGAAGCCTGGATCGCCTCGTTCGGGAACAGGCTGACGTCGAAATAGGCCCAGAACCAGGCGACGAAGAACATCACCTCGGAGGCGATGAACATGATCATGCCGTAGCGCAGGTGCAGCGAGACGACGCGTGTATGCGCGCCTTCATGCGCCTCCTTGATCGTGTCCGACCACCAGCCGTACATGACGTAGAGAATGACAGCCAGGCCAATGAAAAACAGCCAGGGCTGCGCAAAGTTGATCCCGAACAGATGCAGCGCGCCGCCATTGAGGTAGCGCATGAAGCCGACGCCGCCGAAGGTGATCACGAAGGCCCCGATGGCCGCGATGAACGGCCATGGGCTGGGATCGATAATATGATAATCGTGTTTCTTCTGATGCGCTTCGGCCATGTCAGCAATCCCCGAATAACTTTTTCCCATATTGCTTCCGGTGAACCCGAAAAGCACTCTCCATCAAAGTTTTTTTTCCGCCGGCTGCACTGCGCCGTCATTCGACGCCAAGGGCTTTGCGCCCTCCCGCGGGTAGAATGTGTAGGACAGTGTCAGCGCGTTGATCGTCTTGGTTTCCGCAGCCTTGGTGATTTCAGGATCGACGTAGAAGACCACCGGCATCTCGCGCTTTTCCCCGGGCGCGAGATCTGTTTCATTGAAGCAGAAGCATTGGACCTTGTTGAAATAGACACCGGCTTCGAGCGGCGTGACATTGAAGATCGCCTGGCCGCGTTCCACCTTGTCGGACTTGTTTTCCACCAGGAACTTGACCTCGATCGTCTCGCCGATCTTCGGATTCACCGATTTTTGCGCCGGCTTGAAATCCCAGGGCAGGCCGGGCGCGACATTGGCGTCGAAGGAAACCTGGATCGACTTGTCGAGAATGACGCTGGATACCTGTTCCGTACGCTGCGTGGTGCCGTTGTAGCCCGTAACCTGGCAAAACATGCGATAAAGCGGCACGGCGGCGGCACACATGGCGCTCATGCCGATGACGAAGCTCAGGCACATGGCAACGACCAGCCCGTTGTTACGGGTGCCGGTTCTTGCGCTCTTCGTGACCTCCTCCTCCATCATCCCTCCTCAACCGTGTCCGGTGCCGACCTTGATGATGGTGATCGTGTAGAACAGGATCACCAGGCCGGCCAGTACCAGGCCGAGCGCGATATTGCGCCCTCGCCGCGATTTCTTCTGTGCTTCGGTCAATTTGACGAGGTCGATCATAGCCAGCCTCCGCCGCCGCTCGACATCAACACGGCAATGAGCCGGTCGATCAGCAGCGCGGAAAAGATCGCAAAGAGATAGATGATGGAAAAGCCGAAGAGCTTCTTTGCCGGAACCATCTTCTTGTCGCCATCGGCCATGCGCCAGACGGCGATGGAACAGTGCACGAAGATCGCGCCCAGCACCGCGGCGACGACGCCGTAACCCAGGCTCGCAAAGCCCATGAAAGCCGGTACCACACCCACGATAGCGGTCAGCACGGCATAGACGACGATCTGCTTCTTGGTCGTGGGGATACCAGCGACGTTCGGCAGCATCGGGACACCGACGGCCTCGTAGTCGCCCATCTTGAACAGGGCCAGCGCCCAGAAATGCGCCGGCGTCCAGAGAAAGATGATGAGGAAGAGCACGATGCTCTCGATCGACACACTACCGGTGACGCAGGCCCAGCCGATAACAGGCGGGAAGGCGCCGGCGGCGCCGCCGATGACGATATTCTGCGGTGTCGAACGCTTCAGCCACATCGTGTAGATGACGGCGTAGAAGAAAATCGTGAAAGCGAGTATTCCGGCGGAGAGCCAGTTGACGGCAAGACCGAGGATCACCACCGAAAAACCTGACAGCACGAGGCCGAACGCCAGCGCTTCGGAGGCCCTGATGCGGCCCGAGGGTATCGGCCGGCGCGCGGTGCGGCTCATCACCGCGTCGATATCGGCATCATACCACATGTTCAAGGCGCCGGATGCGCCGGCACCCACGGCTATGCAAAGAATGGCGATGAAACCGAGAATCGGATTGATATGACCGGGAGCCAGCACCAGGCCGGTAAAGGCGGTGAAGACGACCAGCGACATGACCCGCGGCTTCAGAAGCTCGAAATAATCGCGTGCACTCGCTTCCGACAAGCCGGTTTCGCCTTTCTTTGCGAGCGCTTCGTGATTGTCGATGACCGTCATTCTCTCTTCCAATTGTCAGTTGAGCCGGACGCCGCTCATCACGGCGTCCGGAAACAGGCTTACTTGATGCGCGGCAACTCTTCCCACTGGTGGTGCGGCGGCGGCGACGATAGCTGCCACTCGAGCGTGGTTGCACCCTCACCCCAGGGATTGTTGCCTGCAACGCGCTTCTTCACGAATGCATCTATAACGCCCCAGAAGAAGAAGCAAACGCCTACCGCTGCGACATAGGAGCCGATGGAGGACACGAAGTTCCACCCCGCATAAGCATCCGGATAGTCGATGTAGCGGCGCGGCATGCCCGCGCGGCCGAGGAAGTGCTGCGGGAAGAACACCATGTTCACACCGACAAAGGTGATCCAGAAGTGCCAGTTGCCGATCCGCTCGTTGTACATGTAGCCGGTCATCTTCGGGAACCAGTAGTACCAGGCGGCGAAGATCGCAAAGACCGCGCCGAGCGACAGCACGTAGTGGAAGTGTGCCACAACAAAGTAGGTCGCGTGCAATTCGCGGTCGAGGCCGGCATTGGCGAGCTGAACGCCGGTGACGCCGCCGAGCGTGAACAGGAAGATGAAGCCGAGCGCCCAGATCATCGGCGTGCGGAACTCGATGGAGCCGCCCCACATCGTCGCGATCCACGAAAAGACCTTCACGCCGGTCGGCACCGCGATGACCATCGTCGCGAACACGAAATAGCGCTGCGTGTCGAGCGACAGGCCGGTCACGTACATGTGGTGAGCCCAGACGACGAAGCCGACCGCGCCGATCGCAACCATGGCATACGCCATGCCGAGATAACCGAAGATCGGCTTGCGCGAGAAGGTGGAGATGATGTGGCTGATCATGCCGAAGCCGGGCAGGATCAGGATGTAGACTTCCGGATGGCCGAAGAACCAGAAGAGGTGCTGATAAAGCAGCGGGTCGCCGCCGCCTTCCGGCGCAAAGAACGTCGTGCCGAAGTTGCGGTCGGTCAGCAGCATGGTGATGGCGCCGGCAAGAACGGGCAGCGACAGGAGCAGCAGGAAGGCAGTGACCAGCACCGACCAGGCAAACAGCGGCATCTTGTGCAGCGTCATGCCCGGGGCGCGCATGTTGAGGATCGTCGTGATGAAGTTGATCGCGCCGAGGATCGACGAGGCGCCGGCAAGATGCAGCGCGAAGATCACCAGATCGATCGCTGGGCCCGGATGGCCGACGGTACCCGACAACGGTACATACATCGTCCAGCCGGCGCCCGCGCCGTAAGCACCCGCGGGACCCTCGACGAACATCGAAAGAATGAGCAGCAGGAAGGCCGGAACGATGAGCCAGAAGGAGATGTTGTTCAGGCGCGGAAACGCCATGTCAGGCGCGCCGATCATGATCGGCACCATCCAGTTGGCAAAGCCGCCGATCATCGCCGGCATGACCATGAAGAAGATCATGATCAGCGCGTGGGCTGTCACGAAGACGTTGTACATCTGCTTGCCGCCGTCGATGGCGGCATCGCCCGAATAGCCATAGACCATGGACGCCAGACCGCTGAAGATCTGAATGCCGGGCTCCTGCAATTCCATGCGGATGGCAACGGACAGCAGGAAGCCGATCACACCCGCGAAAATCGCGAAGATCAGATAGAGCGTGCCGATGTCCTTGTGATTCGTCGAATACAGCCAGCGCTCGGCAAAGCTTGGCGTGTGAGCGTGATGATCGTCATGCGCATGGGCGTCCTGAAGATCGTGCGAATGATCGTCGTGTGCCGTGGATCCAGCCATTGTCCCTACCCCTCCTTATTTCGCCGTGTTTTCAGCGACCTTGACGGTTGCCGGTTGGTCGACGGCGGCCATCAGAGCCTTGTTCGCCTTGCTCAGATCAGTTGCAGCGGAAGCCATCCACTGCTTGTACTGATCGTCGGAGACGACACGGATGGCGATCGGCATGAAAGAGTGATCCTTGCCGCAGAGCTCGGAACACTGGCCGTAAAACAGGCCTTCGCGGTCAGCTTTGAACCAGGTCTCGTTCAGACGGCCAGGAATAGCGTCGATCCTGATGCCGAAGGCAGGCATGGCGAAGGAATGGATGACATCGGTCGGCGCGGCAGTGACGAGAACACGGACGTTCTTGCCGATCGGCACCACCATCTCGTTATCGACGGCAAGGAGCCGAGGATATTTCGACTTGTCTTCCTTGCCGGCGGCCGCCCGATCCGGCTCCTTCAACATGAACGAATCGAAGGCGAGCGGCGTGGTGCCGCTGTTCTCGTATTCATAGTTCCACTGCCACTGCGTCGCCGTCGCCTTGACGGTCACGTCCGTCTGCTCCGGGAAAGTCAGCTGGTCAGTGAGAAGGTTGAAGGAAGGAATGGCCAGGAACAGAAGGACGAGGACAGGACCTATGGTCCAGGCGACCTCGACCAGCGTGTTGTGACTCGTCCTGGAGGGCACCGGGTTTTTGGAAGCCCGGAATTTCACGATAACGACGACCAGAAGGACGAGAACAAGCAGCGTGATCGGGATGATAAACCAAAGCGTGTACGCCTCAAACCAGCGGATTTGATGCATATTGCCGGTCGCCGCCTCCTGCATACCGGTTTCCCAAGGTCTCGGCTGATCGGCATAACTGCCTGTCGCGAAAAGCAGACAGATCAGAGCCGTCAGAGCCGCGTAAGCTCTCTTAATCACGATGTCTCTCCCTCCAGCGTTTGATCCCAGATCAACCTCAAACGCAGTATCCCTACAGTCTATTGCGCTTCAAACCACAGTTTGGGGTACTCCGCAACAACTCCCGCCATTTGTTAGTGCGGCATTTTTGCGCGAATATGCCGTCCCCTTTTGCCAGCCGGACATGGCAAGCATTTCATCATCATACGAAAAATTGCATCGCGGTCCATGGCGTCACACGGACAAAATGGAGTACACGTCGTATTTCCGCCGTAGTCGATTGGAATCCAGCACGCGGGGCTTTTCATTTGCCAGCCTGGGCTTCAACAATATCGGCACTGATTCGAATCTAGAGGTTTCCATGGGTTTTCGTTCCCTTGCCCGGCTTTGGCTTGTTACCGGCAGCATTGCGGCATCGATCGCTGTGCCTGCATGGGCGCAGCAGGCACAACAGACTCAGCCGGCGCAGCAGACCCAACAGCTGCAGCCCCAGCAACAGGGCCAGCCGCAGCCCCATACGCAGCAAGTTCCGACCAGCCAGGTTCCACAACCTCCGGGCACGGTGCGCTCGAGCCACGGGGCCTGGTCCGTCGTCTGCGACAAGCCAGCGGGTGCTTCTGCCGAGCAGTGCGCCCTGATGCAGAACGTGATCGCAGAGGATCGCCCGGAGATCGGCCTTTCCGTCGTGGTCCTGAAGACCGCTGATCGCAAGTCAAAGATCCTGCGCGTGCTCGCGCCGCTCGGCGTACTTTTGCCGAACGGCCTCGGCCTCAATATCGACGGCAAGGATATCGGTCGCGCCTATTTCGTGCGCTGCTTTGCCGACGGCTGCTATGCGGAAGTCGTGCTTGAAGACGAATTGCTGAAGACGCTGCGCAGCGGCGCCACCGCGACCTTCATCGTCTTCCAGTCGCCGGAGGAAGGCATCGGCATTCCGGTCGATCTGAAGGGCTTTGCAGAAGGCTACGACGCCCTTCCCTGAGGGGATGGGCTTGCTCTTGCGCCATGCGAAGCCTACATCGGCTCTGAACGGAGCACCTGACCCATGAATACCGATCTCCTTACTCTTTTCGATGCCGATGAAACCAAGCTGCGCGGCATCGTCGCCGAGGCGCTTTCAGGCGCCGATGACGGCGAGCTCTTCGTCGAGCATGTCCAGGCGGAATCGCTGACATTCGACAATGGACGGATGAAGGGCGGCAGCTTCAACACAGAACAGGGCTTCGGCCTGCGCGCCGTTGCCGGCGAGGCGGTCGGATACGCCCATGCGGGCGATCTCTCCGAAGCTGCGCTGAAGCGGGCCGCCGATGCCGTGCGCGCCGTCACGGCGGGTTACGCCGGCTCCTATGCGGCCGCGCCGCAGCGCACCAACAAGGTGCTCTACAGCGACGAGAATCCGATCGGCGCGCCGACATTCGAGGATAAGGCGAAGCTGCTTCAGCAGATCGACAGCTATCTGCGCGACAAGGACGGCAAGGTGCGCCAGGTGACGGCATCCATCGCCGCAAGCTGGCAGGTGGTCGACATTCTGCGCGCCGACGGCCATCGCGTGCGCGATATCAGGCCGATGACGCGCATCAATATCTCCGTCGTCGTGGGTGACGGCGACCGGCAGGAGTCCGGTTCCTTCGGCACGGGCGGCCGTATCGGTTTCGGTGATTTCATCACGCAGGACAACTGGCGCCACGGCGCCGACGAGGCACTGCGCCAGGCACTCGTCAATCTGGAGGCGATCGATGCGCCTGCCGGCACGATGGATGTCGTGCTCGGATCCGGCTGGCCGGGTGTCATGCTGCATGAAGCCGTCGGTCACGGGCTGGAAGGCGATTTCAACCGCAAGAAAACATCGGCCTTTGCCGGACTGCTGGGTCAGATGGTCGCCGCACCGGGTGTCACCGTCGTCGACGACGGTACGATCGAAAGCCGCCGTGGCTCGATCACGGTAGACGACGAAGGCACGCCCTCGGCCTATAACGTGCTGATCGAGAACGGCAAGCTGGTCGGCTACATGCAGGATCGGCAGAACGCCCGCCTGATGGGCATGAAGGCGACGGGCAACGGTCGTCGGCAGGGCTATGCCCACACGCCGATGCCGCGCATGACCAACACCTATATGCTCGGCGGAGACAAGACGCCCGAAGAGATCATCGCCTCGGTGAAGAAGGGCGTCTACGCCGTTTCCTTCGGCGGCGGCCAGGTGGATATCACATCAGGCAAGTTCGTCTTCGGCTGCACCGAGGCCTATCTGATCGAGAACGGCAAGGTCGGCGCGCCGATCAAGGGCGCCATGCTGATCGGCAACGGCCCCGACGCCATGAAGCGCGTCTCGATGATCGGCAACGACATGAAGCTAGATACCGGCATCGGCAATTGCGGCAAGGGCGGCCAATGGGTTCCCGTCGGCGTGGGCCAGCCACATCTGAGGATGGATCAGGTGACGGTGGGCGGCACGAAGGCCTAGAGCGGTAACGCGTTTCACGGAATCGCCTGACCGCTCTATGCTATTGTTTCACGCAATTCCGGACGGAAAACCGCTACGCACTTTTCCTGGAATTGCTCTAGACCGCCCCTCACCCTCAATCTCCACGAGGGCGAAAGCACCACTTGCGCTCGACTGCGGCAGCGAGATCGAGGCCATTTCGATGCGCGAAAAGCAGGACATGGCCGAGCAGATCGGCCGTTTCATCCGCGAGCGCCATCGCCAGCTGCTCGTCGCTCATGCCCCTGCGTCGCCCGCGGCCTGTCGTCTTATTCCAGATCTGCGTGAGTTCGCCCATCTCCTCCTGAAGTTTCAGGACGAACCAGTCGTCGTCGCGCTCAAGGCCATTGTCGGCGGCATAGGTCGCGGAGGCTGTTTCGAATTGCTGGATCAGTTCGGATAGCATCGATATCGTTCCCTTTATGTTCCAGCCATCAATGAACGATTCCATCAAAAAAGTCGAGCCGGCGGATTTTTTTGCCCTGCCGGCTCGACTTTTCGAACTATCGCTATGCTCAGCCCTTGTTCGGAAGCAGCATGCAATCGAAATCCTTGCGCTTCAGCGCAGCGCAGGCCGAGCTTGCATCGTCACGGGTGGAGAAGCCGACGAAGCGGGCGCGATAGACCGTGTTGCCGCCCTTGCCGAATGCCTCCGTATAGGGCGAGGCGTTGGCGAGGGCATTGCCAGTCCTAGACTTCGCCTCGGACAGAATATCCTTGGCGGCCTGTGCGCTTGGGGTGGCGGCGATCTGCACCTGCCAGCCGCCGGTCGCAGCGGGCTTGCCGGCACTCATGATTTCGTCCATCGCGACGGGACGATCCATCGGCACGGTGACGTTCGACGTGGCGGCATATGCCAGCGGAGCGACCGGAGCGACCTCCAGACGCTTACGCGTCGTGGCGGTGGTCTGCGCGTCGATATCCACGGCGACGTTGTCGGACGCCGATGCCACTTCGACCTGCTTCGTCCTGATGTTGCCGATGCTGGCAACGAGCCGCGATGTCGAAACCGGGCTCGCCTTCGGCACGTTGCGATCGAGCAGCGACGCCATCAGGGCATCTCGGCTACGCGCTGTCGCGCCGCCCATGACGACGCCGATCACACGACGGTTGCCGTCACGCACGGCGCTGACGATGTTGAAGCCGGAGGCGTTGGTGTAGCCGGTCTTGATGCCGTCCATGCCCTCGTAACGATACATGAGGTTATTATGGCCGCGAACGTATCGGCCACGATAGTTGAAGCTTGCCTGCGAGAAGAGCCGGTATTCCTGGGGGTAGTTGTTGATGAGGGCGACGGCAAGCGTCGACATATCGCGGGCGGTCGTCACCTGCTGCATGTTCGGAAGGCCAGAAGCATTCATGAAAACGGTGCGGCGCATGCCGAGTTCGCGTGCCTTCTGCGTCATCAGCCGGGCAACGCCGCTTTCGCTGCCGCCAAGAGCTTCGCCCATCGCAGCGGCGGCGTCATTGGCTGACTTGATGATCATGCCGTCGACGGCTTCGCGGACGGTGACCGTGCCGCCGGGCTTCAAGCCGAGTTTGGTCGGGGGCTTGGACGCGGCGGCGCTCGATACGGGGATCCTGGTGTTCCAGCTCAGCTTGCCGCGATGGATCGCCTCGAAGGTCAGGTACAGCGTCATCATCTTGGTCAGCGATGCAGGATGGTTGAGATCATCGGCATTGCTCGATGCAAGGACCTTGCCGGTCTTCGCATCCATGATGAAATAGGCACTGCCGGCGAAGCTCGCCGCAGGAGCGCTCAACAGCAAGACGGCCGCCGACAGGGCCATCAAAAGTCTTTTCATAATTGTCCCCAACCGAATGAATGCCAACACACCGCATCAATCCCTGTATGATTTTGCGACAAAAAACCTGATATCGGTGCGATATTGAGGCAATAGCCTCGATAATTCCTCAATTTTGTCTTTCCTGGTAAAATAACTGTTAACGCATTGGAAATATGGCAAAGATTCAGCAAGACTTAACGGAGGATGCGCTACAGCCTTGACATTCGTCAACCGGGTCAAGCCGCATGGAACCAGGCATCAAGGTCCGCCTCAAGCGCACGATGATCTCCGGCGGGCTGGAAGCCGCCGCAATTCTTAAAGGCGCAGGCCTAATGCGAGACGTTGCCGGCATGGGCGTCATATTCACCCTGCATCACGTTCGCCCCGCCCTCCCCCGCCGCTTCGCCCCCAATGCACATCTCGAGGTTTCGCCCGATTTTCTCGACCGCACGATCGTCCGGTTGAAGCAGGATGGCTATGATTTCATTGCCCTTGATGCGCTGCCGGAGCGCGTGGCGAACGCTCATGGCAAACCGCCCTTCGTCGCCTTCACGCTCGACGACGGCAATCGCGACAATCTCGATCATGCCCTGCCGATCTTCGCCCGCCACCACACGCCGTTCACCGTTTTCGTTGCCCAGGGGCTTTCAGAGCGGACTCATAGCCTTTGGTGGGAAACGCTGGCTGAGCTGCTTGGCCGGCTGGATCGGCTGACCTTCGATTTCGGCGCCGGTGAGGAATTTCTGCCGCTCGGCAAGGAGAGCCAGCGATACGCCGCCTTTGCGCGCTTCGCTGCCTTCGTTCATGACAGCGACGAAAGCGAGGCCATCGCCCGGATCGATCACATTGCGCGAAAGAAGGGACTGGAGCCGCTCGACATCGTGAGCGCGTCGATCATGGACCGGACGGAGTTGAGGCATCTCGCCCATCATCCATTGGCTTCGCTCGGCGCGCATACGGTGAGCCACCGGGCACTGGCCAGGCTGCCCGAAGCGGAGGCTGCTGTCGAAATGGCGCTCTCGGCCGATTATGTGGCCGATATTACGGGACGGCGGCCGATGGCGATCGCCTATCCCTATGGCACGGCCCAGGCGGTCTCGCCGCGCGAAGGCAGGCTTGCCGCGGAGCTCGGCTTCTCGGTCGGCGTCACGACACGCCCCGGAACAATTACAGCAAACGCCAATGCCCTCACGCTTTTGCCGAGATTATCCCTGAACGGTCATTACCAGAAGGCGCGCTATGCCGCGGCGCTCGCCTCCGGCATCCCCCTGCGGCTGATGGGTCGCCGGGAAACGGCGTAGGCCCGCCGGACAACGGCGTAGGCCCGCCGGACAACGGCGTAGGCCTCACGGATACATCCGCACCTTTTGCCACGCGCCTTCCGGCACGTCACGGCGAAATTCGATTCGATCGTGCAGGCGGAATTGGCGATCGTGCCAGAATTCGATCGACAGCGGCCGAATACGGAAGCCGGACCAATAGGGCGGGCGTGGAATGTCGCCTATGACATAACGGGCCGTATATTCCGCAACGGCCTTTTCCAGCGCAAACCGACTCTCCAGAGGGCGAGACTGCTTCGAAGCCCAGGCGCCGATGCGGCTGCCGCGCGCCCTCGTCTTGTAATACTCATCTGCCTCCTTGTCGCTCACCACTTCAACCAATCCGCGCAGGCGCACCTGCCGGCGCAGCGATTTCCAGTGGAAACACATGGCTGCTTTCTTTTGGGAAAGAATTTCTTGACCTTTCTGGCTTTCGAAATTCGTATAGAATACGAATCCGTCGCTATCGAAACCCTTTAAAAGGACCATGCGGACATTTGGCAATCCATCCCCATCCACCGTCGCCAGGGCAACCGCATTCGGATCATTTGGCTCTGTGGTCTCTGCTTCGTGCAGCCAGGCCGCGAAAAGAGTGAAAGGCTCGTTCTGTTCGGTGAAGTCACCGCTTGTTAACTCGTTTTCCGACATATTAGTTCAAATGCTCCGCAATTCCTAAAAATCGCCAGCCTCTCAGGCAGGCCAAGATATCCGGGTGGAAGTCATAGCAAAGTCGACCGTTCATACAAAGCGCAAGCTTGCAAAAGGCGTGACGACGGCTGTCGCCCTTGTCTCCTTTTTCACCCTTGGCGGCTGCGTCGGCGGCGGCATGGACTATCTGAGCTCGGCCAAGGTCGACCGCAGCGTATCGACGGGCACGGTCCCGACTGCTCCGGTGACCACCGACAGCATCTCCGACGAAGCCACCGTGCGCAACGCCGTGACCTCTGCGGATCTTCACAAGCTTAACGGACAACCCATTCCCTGGGCGAATGCCTCCACCGGCAGCGCCGGCGTCATCGGCACGATCGTCGAGAGCAATGCCGCGGGTCTTGTCTGCCGCCAGTTTCGCACCACCCGCCATTCCTATGACGGCATCGCCAATTTCTCCGGCCGGACCTGCCTCATCGGTCAGGGCGAATGGCAGTTGCTGAGCTTTCAACAGGCCGGCTGACCGCAGCCCCTCCCTTTTTCCGGCTCGCGAAGAGACCTGGCGGAACAATGCGCTCCGCATCCAATCCCATATCTGGCAGCGATCGTTAGTAATTGGCTAACCATCCCCGAAGATGCAGGGCGCCACCCACTGTCCGGCGTAACGCCTGATTAGCAACTATTCCCGCAGGATCAGCTCGTACGCGCATCGACCTTGCCCCCTTCGGGGACGCGAGAAAACGAGGTGCGATCGTTGTGTTTTTGTTTCGGGGTGCCGCCGTGGGGCCAGGCACACCCATAAGACGGTGGCTACAGGAATGCGCGATCCTTACAAGATACTGGGCGTAAAAAGAGATGCCGAGGCGGGCGAAATCAAGGCAGCCTGGCGAAATCTCGCAAAGACCGCCCATCCCGATCACAATATGGGTGATCCGACGGCAACGGAGCGTTTCGCCGAAATCGGCCGCGCCTATGAAACGTTGAAGGATCCGCAAAAGCGCAGCCGCTACGATCAAGTCGCCCGTATGGCCGAAGCGAAGGGCCAGACCGCGGAGCAGACCATCATTCAACAGCGACAGGCTGCCCGTGAAGCCGCGGAACGTGCCAGGGTTGCCCGCGCCAATGCCGAAAGGGTGATGGAGGAGCTTGCCCGCGCAAACGCCCGCAAGGCAGCGGCAGCCGCCGCTTCGGGACAACAGGCCGGCACAGGCGAGGCGCCGGAAGATATGGTCGAGCGGATCTTCGGCGTGAAAGCCGGCCGCGCGCAGCAGGACCAGGCTGCATCCGAGATGAGCGCGCAACAGGCAGAGAAGCAGCGCGAGCCGAACGCGGCCGCGATGGAAGAACAGCGGGCGGAAGAGGAGCAGCTGGCAACGGGGACCGCCTCTGTCGGAGCGCGCTCCCCCTTCCGCATTCTCGGTTCCATCGTGCGTCGCTTCACGGGCAGCGTGCCGGACAAGGCGCCCGAAAAGACCCCGGAGGTCGCGGCCGAAGCGACAGTAACGCTCGACGACATGCTGAAGGGGCGATGGATCACCGTTCCGCTATCCGATGGTCGCGAGGCGCGCTTTCAGGCGACGACGGATATCGGTAACGGCCAGGTGCTTCATCTGAAGGGACAGGGATTGAAGCTTCAGGGGATGCTGCGTGGCGATGTGGCGGTCACCGTCCATCTCTCCACTGACGCGCGTTTCACACTCAACGGCCATGACGTCCGCACGACGCTGCCGGTTACCATCGAAAATGCAGTGCTCGGTTGCGAGACGACAGTCGAAGGGTTGAGCGGGCCGGTCAAGCTCACGGTGCCTGCCTGGTCCGGTTCGGATCAGATTATCCGAGTCCACGGCGAGGGATTACCGGACGGAAATGGCGGAAATGGCGATCTCGTCGTGGAATTGCGACTGATGCTGTGGGAAAAACCGGATGATAAGATTACCGATTTGATGCGCAGCATGCGGGAAGGTCTTTTCCTGTGAAATTTTGGTGAAAACAGCACCCTTTGTTACGATCCCTAACAGTTGATGATCCTGACGATGCTTGAACAGGGGGACGGCCTATGCCATAGGCAGGATCATTCGAAAGTTCAAGGGAGCAGAATATGGCTCAAACCACTGGCCTCATGGCAGGCAAGCGCGGCGTCATCCTCGGCGTAGCAAACAACCGTTCGATAGCGTGGGGTATTGCCAAAGCCTGTTCGGAAGCCGGAGCCGAAATCGCATTGACATGGCAGGGCGATGCCTTGAAGAAGCGCGTCGAGCCGTTGGCTCAGGAGCTGGGCGCCTTCATGGCCGGCCATTGCGACGTTACCGAGCCCGCGACGATCGACGCCGTCATCGACGCGCTGGAAGCGAAATGGGGCAAGATCGATTTCGTCGTGCACGCCATCGCCTTCTCCGACAAGGATGAGCTGACCGGCCGTTACCTCGATACCAGCCGCGATAACTTCACGCGGACGATGGACATCTCCGTCTATTCCTTCACCGCCGTAGCCCAGCGCGCCGAGCGAATCATGAATGATGGCGGCTCGATGATCACCCTGACCTATTATGGTGCAGAGAAGGTCATGCCGCATTACAACGTCATGGGTGTCGCCAAGGCTGCTCTGGAAGCAAGCGTGCGCTATCTCGCCGTCGATCTCGGCGGCCGCGGCATTCGCGTCAACGCGATTTCGGCAGGCCCGATCAAGACGCTCGCTGCTTCCGGCATCGGTGATTTCCGCTATATTCTGAAGTGGAATGAATACAACGCGCCGCTGAAGCGGACTGTCACGATCGACGAAGTCGGCAACTCCGCTCTCTATCTCCTGTCCGACCTGTCGACAGCCGTTACCGGCGAAATCCATCATGTCGATTCCGGCTACCACACGATCGGCATGAAGTCCGTGGACGCGCCCGACATTTCCGTCCAGAAGGACTGATCAACAGGAAATCTGACCGTGCCGCCCATCCTCTATGTGATCCGACACGGTCAGACCGACTGGAATGCCGAGCGCCGCCTGCAGGGTCAGAAGGACATCGACCTCAACGCCATCGGCCGAGAACAGGCGCGGCAGAACGGCATCGACCTTCGCGAAATCCTCGCATTCGAAAACAAGCCGTTCGATTTCGTCGCAAGCCCGTTGCGGCGCACCCGCGAGACCATGGAGATCGCGCGGGAGGCCATGGGCCTGCCGCCCAAGGATTATGGCACCGACGAACGGCTGGTCGAGGTGTCCTTCGGCGCCTGGGAAGGCTTCACCCTTAGGGAATTGAAGGCTGCCGAACCCGAGCGCCTTGCCGAGCGCAAGGCCGGCAAATGGGATTTCATCCCGCCCGGCGAAGATGCGGAAAGCTATGAAATCCTTTCCTGGCGTGTCGGCTCCTGGCTGACCTCGGTCGAACGGCCGACCGTCTGCGTCACGCATGGCGGCGTCATCCGCACATTGTTCCGTCTGGTCGGCGATGTCGCAAAGGAAGAGGCAGCGGAAATTCCGATCCACCAGGACCAGATTCTGAAGGTCGATCCGCACATGAAGATCATCGGCTGGATCTGAGGCAGCCCCGGAAAAGTACGCGGCAGCTTTCTTCCAGACCTCGATAAAACAACACGTCAACACAGCCGGTGACACGGTTCACGAGCCGCCAGTTGTCCGGCGGCATCAATATTTACTGAACGATGTCGAGATCGTTGACGACGCGTTTGCCGTCGACCTCAGTGTAGAAGACAACAACCTTCACGCCGGCCTTCAGACCGTTGAAATCGAAATCCTCCGGCACCTGATAGTTCTTGCCATCGTCCAGCGTAATGTTGAAATTCTTCGTATCGACCTTCTTGATCGTGGACTCGACGTCAGCGCTTTCGGCAAAGGCCGCGACGGGAGCAAGCAGGCTTGCCGTGGCCAAAAGCGTCGCTACAAAAAAGCGCATGGTCGTTACCCTTTATACGTCAATTCGATTTTGATTTGTTATGCAGCCTAAAAAACACTTCGAATATGGCGGAAGTTGCCCACAACGGTGACTTTGCTTGCCCAATTGATAAATGCATTGTCACAATCCACAGCACGGCTTAATCCTTGTTTACCATACCGAAGAGGCGATGACGGAGGGTGGAGACCGGCACTGCGCCATCGCGGAAAGAAAGATTTTGTCTTACCGGCTTTTTGTCCTATGAGTGTGCCGCAATCGCAAGAGACAAGACGCGGCCTGCCCGGCAGACCGCACCAATCCGGTCGTTTTTCATGTCGCACAATACATTCGGTCATCTTTTCCGCGTCACTACCTGGGGCGAAAGCCATGGGCCGGCGCTCGGCTGCATCGTCGACGGCTGCCCTCCCGGCCTTCGCTTCAGGCTCGAGGACATTCAGGTCTGGCTCGACAAACGCAAGCCCGGCCAATCGCGCTTCGTGACGCAGCGGCGCGAGGACGATCTCGTCAAGGTGCTGTCCGGAGTGATGATGGACGAGGACGGCGAAACGATGATCTCGACGGGCACGCCGATTTCGATGCTGATCGAGAATACCGACCAGCGCTCGAAGGATTATGGCGAGATCGCGCGCCGCTATCGCCCCGGCCATGCCGATTATACTTATGACATCAAATATGGCATTCGCGACTATCGCGGCGGTGGCCGCTCGTCTGCCCGCGAGACGGCAGCGCGGGTTGCCGCGGGCGGCATCGCCCGCCTCGTCGTGCCCGGCGTCACAATCCGCGGCGCGCTGGTGCAGATCGGCAAGCACAAGATCAACCGTGCCAACTGGGATTGGGCGCAGGTGGACCAGAACCCGTTCTTCGCACCGGATCCTGCGATCGTGCCGGTATGGGAGGAATATCTCGACGGCATCCGCAAGGCCGGTTCCTCGGTGGGCGCCGTCGTGGAAGTCGTGGCCGAAGGTGTGCCGGCGGGCCTCGGCGCGCCGATCTATGGCAAGCTCGACCAGGATATCGCCTCGCTGCTGATGTCGATCAATGCCGTCAAGGGCGTCGAGATCGGCGAAGGCTTCGCATCTGCCGAACTGACGGGCGAGGAAAACGCCGACGAAATGCGCATGGGCAACGACGGCAACCGCATCTTCCTGTCCAACCATGCCGGCGGCATTCTGGGCGGCATTTCCACCGGTGAGCCGGTTGTCGCCCGCTTCGCCATCAAGCCGACGTCCTCGATCCTGACGGAACGCCGATCGATCGATGCTGATGGCAACAATGTCGACGTGCGCACCAAGGGGCGGCATGATCCATGCGTCGGCATTCGCGCCGTGCCGATCGGCGAGGCAATGGTTGCCTGCGCCGTTGCCGATCATTATCTGAGAGATCGCGGCCAGACGGGCCGGCAGAGATAGGGATTTCTTGATGCCTTACGACCAGAAGCGCGTTGTCGATGCCATCCGGGCTTTTGAAGCCGGCGAAATCGTCGTCGTCATGGACGACAACGACCGCGAGAACGAGGGCGACCTGATCGTCGCGGCGGTTCATTGCACGCCGGAAAAGATGGCCTTCATCGTTCGCCATACATCCGGCATCGTCTGTACGCCCATGCCGCGCGAGGAGGCCAAGCGCCTGAACCTCAATGCCATGGTGGCGGAAAACGATTCCGCCCATACGACCGCTTTCACCGTTTCCGTCGACTTCAAGCACGGCACGACAACGGGTATTTCCGCCGACGACCGGACGCTGACCGTGCGCAACCTCGCCAATCCGAATGTCGGCCCGACCGATTTCGTCCGCCCCGGCCATATTTTCCCGCTCGTCGCCCGCGAAGGCGGCGTGCTGATGCGCTCGGGCCACACGGAAGCCGCGGTCGATCTCTGCAAGCTCGCCGGCCTGCCGCCGATCGGCGTCATCAGCGAACTCGTCAATGACGACGGCACGGTGACGCGCGGCCCGCAGGTGGTCAGCTTCGCCGAACAGCACGAGCTGAAGATGGTCTCCGTCGCCGATCTCATCGCCTATCGCCAGCGCAAGGAAACGCTGATCGAGCTCGGCACCAGCTTCGATATCGACACGCCATTCGGCAAGGCGCGCGCGCATACCTATTCGCTGCCCTGGGACACGATGCAGCATCTCGCCGTCGTCTTCGGAGACATCCGCGACGGCATCGACATTCCGGTGCGCCTGCATCCCGAGAGTGTTGCCGAGGATATTTTCGGCAAGCGCCGTCCCGTCGATTTCTACATGAAGAAGATCGCAGAAGAAGGCCGCGGCATCATCGTCTATCTGCGCGAAGGTTCCGTGGGCGTTGGCCATTTCGACAATGGCCGCAAAGCGCGACAGGCCGAGCGTGAAAGCCATGCCGAGGCGCAGGCGCGCGAAAGCGAATGGCTGGAAATCGGTCTCGGCGCGCAGATCCTCAAGGATCTCGGCGTCAGCTCCATCAAGCTGCTGACCAGCCGCGAACGGCACTATGTCGGCCTCGAAGGCTTCGGCATCAAGATCGCCAAGACGGAGATTTGCTGAGAGGTTGATCTCGCCCGCGAATGGGCGAGACAGCGCGATCGTTCCTGGCGAAGCCTGTACGAGGTCTATAGCCGTTGAAGCTGACCTGTTACGATGAAGGGTTGGAGCTAACGATTGCCGGGTTGCCGCCGATCTGGTTGCACGGTGGTATCATGATCGTTGCGTTCTTCATCACTTTTCCCCTGTGGAGCAGGTTTAGCGCAACGGGATTCATCGCCGCAGGCCTCGTGGCCGTAGGCATCATCCTTTCGATCCTGGCTCATGAGCTCGGCCATTCTCTTACGGCGCGGTATCTCGGTTTTACCCCAACGCTAATCCGCCTGCATGCAGGCGGTGGTCAAGCTATTTTGGAAACCGAGGGGAGCACCCATATTCAGCGGCGTTTGATTACGATCGCGGGGCCCATTATCAATCTCGTGCTCGGGCTCGTGCTTTTGTTGGCCTATCATACCGCTATCCAGAATTCCCTCAGTCCTGTTGCGCCAAGTCCAGAGGCACCTTGGTTTCGGCCCCCACCCACTGCCGTTCCACCGCTTTTCACAGCGTTGCTTTGGCTTGGCGTGTTAAATCTTGTCTGGTGTGGCGTGAATCTTTTGCCGGCATTTCCGCTTGACGGTGGGAATCTGCTGTATGAGGCACTCGAAGCGCGTTACGGCTCTTACCGCGCATTGTTTTGGACAGGATTGCTTGGGACAGCTTTCGCCATCGCTGCAAAGATCATTTTCATAATCGGCATTTTGACGGGGCTTGTGATCTGGTCACCGCCTTATCTCAAACCGAATTTGCAGGCACTACGAGCGTCGCGCCAACATCGACCAGCAACGTGAGCAAAAGCCGACCAACCGCACGCGGCACGCAGTTCTGACGGATAAAATCAGTCTCGCGGCCGCAGCGACGAGAAATCTCGATCGAGCAGGCCCATCATGATGTCATCGTGCCAACTGCCGTTGACATAGGCCGTCTCCCGCTCCCGTCCTTCGACAATAAAGCCGCACTTTTCATAGGCGCGGATGGCGCGTTTGTTGTAGGCGAGCACGCGTATTCCGATACGATGCAGCCCCATTTCACCAAAAGCATGGCGCAGCAGAACGGTGATCGCTTCGGTGCCGAAGCCTTTGCCTAGCAAGGCTGGATTGTTGATACCGATCGCCATCGTCGCGCGCCTGTCTTGGCGATTGACGTTGTCCAATCTGATTTCACCGGCGAAGACGCCATTGATTTCGATGATCCACGCATGGGGATGATCGATAAGCCATTGCAGCCACGCGGTCGCGCCTTCCTGGGTGATCGGCTTCACGTCGCCGCTGTTCACGCCGTACATCCCCGCTATCTCGGCATGATTGCCGAGAGCAACACGCACATCTGCATCATCAGCACATGGCGGGCGGAGCCTGATATTGCGGCCCTCAAGAATTGGTGCCAAGTATCCCTCCCTTTTCATAGGCCCCTCCACCTAACCCTCCCCTTGGGGGGGAGGGTTAGGTGGAGTTATTTGCGCCCGCTGCCAGAGCTAACCAACTGTCAGCCCAACCAGCGCGTTCCGCGCGACCTCCCCCCTCAAGGGGGAGGTGGTTAGCCCCGCCAGCCCTCGAGAAAAACGACCTTCTCGACGCCGGTGAAACGGGCGACACGCTCTAGCTCCGCTTCCAACCTCTCAAGCCGGCCAGCAGAGGGTTTGACGCCCGGTTCCAGCCACAAGCGCTTGACGTCCAATGTACCCACCTTGCGGTCGGCCTTCATGTCGATGCGGCCGATGAGCCGGTCGCCCTCCAGCAGAGGGAAAACATAGTAGCCATATTCGCGCTTGGGCTCCGGTACGAAAATCTCGATGCGGTAGAAGAAACCGAAGAGGCGTTCGGTGCGGTTGCGGTCGCGCAGCACCGGGTCGAAGGGACTGAGCACGCGGATACGCGCCGGCGCTTCCGGATAACTGTCGAGCATGGCATGGAAGTCGGTGAACGCGAAGGAGGGGCGTGGCTTCCCGCCAATGGCCGGTTCGATCAGCATTTCCGTCAGTTCGTCGCGATGTGTCTCCACCCATGTCTTAGCTTCCTGCGGCGTCACCAGATCCCAGAAGGCAGCGATTTCGCCTGAGGTGGCAAAGCCCAGGCGCTGCAAAGCGCTGCGGCAAGCCCATTCGACGAATTCCTCATGATCGACCTCCGGTGTATGGATGTGATCCGGCAAGACGCGCTCGACCAGATCGTAGACCTTCTGGAAATTCGTGCGGCCGGCGATCGCGAATTTGCCGGTACGCCAGAAATATTCGAGCGCGGTCTTGTTCGGATGCCAATTCCACCAGCCGCCCGAGACATGGCCCTCCGCCTTGATCTCACGCGCCATGATGGCGCCGTTCTTCAGCACACGCTCGTAGGTCTCTTCAAAAGCAGACTCGAAACCCTCGCCGCGCCATTTGCGCCACCGCTCGACGAGCGCCAACTCCTCGCGGCGGAACCGGTGCTTCCAATAAACGAAGAAAGCGCTCGGCAGGATCGAGGCATCGTGCGTCCAGTGTTCGAACAGCGCACCGTCCTTTTCCAGCAGCTCGGTCAGATGTTCGCGTCGATAGGTCTGATTGCGCGAGAACAGGATCTGGTGATGCGCCCGCTCGACGGTACCAATACTGTCCACCTGCACGAAGCCGATATCGTGGATGAGCTGCAGCAACCCCGCCTTGGTCAAGGCGCGGTTTGGCGGATTGGCAAGCCCCTGCTTGGCAAGGAAGACGCGGCGAGCGTCGCGATTCGAAAGCAGATTCGTCATGGAGCGATCATAGGCATAAATTCCCATGCTTTCAAACAGCCCGTGATTTGATAAATCGCCGTAATGCGCTATAGGACCGCGACATCACCATGGGACAGGCAAGCCGCTTGGACATCCGCTTCGACAATGCCGGCGTCAACTTCGGCACACGGACCGCGCTCTACCCGCTGAACCTGACGCTTCAGGAGAAGCGCGTCGGGATCGTCGGCCTCAACGGTTCCGGTAAGACGACCTTTGCGCGGCTGATCAACGGGCTCGCCAAGCCGACCACCGGCCGCGTCGTCGTCGACGGGCTCGATACGGCCAGCGATGCCGCCTCCGTGCTCGGAAAAGTCGGATATATCTTTCAGTCGCCGCAGAACCAGATCATCCTGCCCATCGTGCGCGACGACATCGCCTTCGGGCTCAAGGCACGCGGCTTGGACAAGGTGCAGATCGAGGCGGCGGTGGACGGCATTCTCGAGCGGTTCGGCGTCAGCCATCTCGGCGCGCGGCGCGCCCATGAACTTTCGGGCGGCGAGCTGCAGATGGCAGCTCTTTGCTCGGTGCTGGTCACCGGCCCCGATATCCTCATTCTCGACGAACCCACCAACCAGCTCGACTTGAAGAACAGGGCGCTGGTGCAGAGGACGATCGCAGCGTTGCCGGAAAACGTCATCATCATCAGCCACGACCTGCCGCTGGTCGAGGATTTCGACCGGGTGCTGCTGTTCGATCAGGGCCGCCTCGTTGTCGACGCACCGGCGGCGGAAGCCATCGCCCACTACAAGGAGATGGCGAGCTGATGCAAACGCTGCACGTGGACGCGGATACATGGATGCATCGGCTGACACCGCGCGTGAAACTCGTAACGCTTGCCGCGCTCGGCATTCTATTGTTCCTGGCGGATTCCACCGCGCTGCTCGAGCTCGCAAACCTCATCGGTGCCGGCCTCTATTTTCGCAGCGGCCTCTCGGTCGGCGAGGCATTGAGGCGGCTCCGTCCGATCCTCATCTCGATTGCCGTGCTTTCACTCTTGAACCTGCTCTTCAGTCCGTTTCACCTTGTCGTCGTGGTGGCGCTGCGGCTGACCGCGCTTGCGCTGTTTGCAGCCGCTGTAACGGCGACAACATCGATGGCCGCCTTCATCGATGAAATCACCGTTCTTGCGACGCCGCTTGAGAAGATGGGTTTGCTCAGGGCGGCCGATATCGGGCTCGCGGTCGGCCTCGTCCTGCGTTTCGTGCCTGAGATTCTCGACCGCTATCGCGCCATCCGCGAAGCGCACGAAGCGCGGGGAATCAAAATACGCTTGGCAACGACGCTTGTGCCGCTGATCATCCTCACGCTGCGCGACGCTGACAATATCGCGGCTGCGATTGACGCGCGCGGCATTCGGCGGCATTGAACATAGATCTTTTTCGGATGGAGCCGCCATGAATACCCGCGATCTTGTCCTCTCCGCACTCTTTGCCGCCATCATCGTGGCGCTCGGCCTGTTGCCGCCGATCCCGATCGGCATCATTCCCGTGCCGATCACCGCGCAGTCGCTTGGCGTGATGCTGGCGGGCGTGGTGCTCGGCGCCAGGCGCGGTACGATCGCGGTGCTGATCGTCGTCCTGCTGGTGATAATCGGCATGCCGGTGCTATCGGGCGGCCGCGGCGGTCTTGCCGTCTTCGCGGGCCCGACGGCCGGTTTCTTCATCGGCTGGATATTCGCGGCCTTCGTTACCGGCTATCTCTCGGAGCGGCTGGTGAAGCCGGAGCAGACCAGCCTCAACCAGGGCATCGGCTTCTTCATCGCCGCCGTCATCGGCGGCGTCGTGGTGCTCTATGCCTTCGGCATTGCCTGGCTGGCCATCAACATCGGCTTCACCAAAGCGTTCTTCGGCTCCCTGGGCTTTGTGCCGGGTGATCTCATTAAGGCAGTCGTCGCTGCCCTCGTCGGTCGCGCCGTCATGGCCGGCTATCCGCTTCTGCCGCAGCGGAGCTGAACTCGGCTCAGGGCGGAAAAAACGCAATCGGTGAACGCATCACGTCAGATATTTGTAGAGCCAGTCGCGGGTGTCCTCGGGCAGCGGCGCAGGGTCGTGCTCATCGCCACGCACGGCAAGCCACAGAATCTCGACCTCGGCCGCCAGTTCATTGCCGGTCTCGACCATGACGACGAAGCCGATGGACTTGCCGCCGATCTTGTTGACGCTGATCGAGAAGCGGGCAAGGTCGTCGTAATGCAAGGCCCTGTGCAGGGAACAGGATGCCTTGGTGGCGACATAGGCCGGTTCGTCGTCGACCAGCGGCCGCGTGCGCCAGAAATTCGAGAGCGCCGTCTCCGCCTGTGAGATATAGGAGGCGATGAACATATGACCGTGCCGGTCGACATCGCGCGGTGGCACTCTCAACTCGATGACATCGGATCGCTCTACACTCGTCATCACGTGAAAACCCTGCCCAACGCCATACGCACCTTAATGAAAGCTTAACATCGCGCCTTAATAAGTAAACGGGCGCCGCTCCAAAGTGGTTAAGATGGATTGTTGACATTGTAGTGACATTGTCCATGTCCTGTAATAGGCGTCACACCTCATTTATAGATTGGCCCCATGAGCACACGTCTTTACGAACACCCGATTTTTCTTGAGCATATTGTACCGCCTGGCCACCCGGAACGGCCGGACCGGCTGCGCTCGCTGAACATCGCGCTGGAGCATCCGAATTTCGAGAGGCTCGACCGGCGAAAGGCCCCTGCGGCCAATGAAGACGCGGTCCTGCTTGCCCATCCCGAAGAGCATCTGGACTTCGTCCTGCGCTCGATGCCGGACAAAGGCAACGATGGCGAGATCAACCAGATCGAGGCGGATACCTATGCCAGCCCGAAGACGCTGCAGGCGATCATGCACGGCGTCGGCGGCGCCATGGCCGCGGTCGATGACGTATTTTCCGGCGCTGCCGACAATGTCTTCGTCGCAGCCCGCCCGCCCGGCCACCATGCGGAGAAGACCAAGGCCATGGGCTTCTGCTTCTTCAACAATGCGGCGATCGCCGCCCGCCATGCGCAAAAGGCTCATGGCGCCGAGCGCGTCGCCATCGTCGATTGGGACGTGCACCACGGCAACGGCACTCAGGACATCTTCTGGGACGATCCATCCGTGCTTTTCTGTTCGACCCACCAGATGCCGCTCTATCCGGGCACCGGCAAGAAGGACGAGCGCGGCACGCACAATACCATCGTCAATGCGCCGCTTTCGCCCAATACCGGCGGCGATCATTTCCGAGAGGCCTTCAAGTCGCGCATCCTGCCGGCGCTCGATGATTTCCGCCCGGACATCATCATCATCTCGGCCGGCTTCGATGCCCACCACCGCGATCCATTGGCACAATTGAACCTCACCGGCGAGGATTTCGACTGGGCGACGGGGCGGATCCTGGAGGTCGCCGATCGCAGCGCCAACAACCGGGTCGTCAGCCTGCTCGAAGGCGGCTATGATCTGGAAGGGCTGGCCGAATCGGCGGGTCTGCATATTCTGCGCATGATGAAGGGTTGACGATGAGCGAAAGCGCCAAGGTAGATGTATCAGGCTATTCCTTCGAGAAGGCCGTGGCGGAGCTTGAAAGCATCGTTGCGCGGCTGGAACGCGGCGACGTGGCACTGGATGAATCCATCACCATCTACGAGCGCGGCGAGGCACTGAAGAAGCATTGCGAGGCGCTGCTGTCGGCCGCCGAGAACCGCATCGAGAAGATCCGGCTCGACCGCGCCGGCAAGCCGCAGGGCACGGAGCCGCTGGACGGCGCGTGAGATAAGACGGGAAAGTTTGAGTTTCCCTGACATTCCCGGTAGGTTGAGCCTCAACCGAAAGGAGAACCGCCATGTCTTTCTTCCCAGGAAACGATCCGCAAGCCGGTGACGCCTTCGCCTGCGATGCGATCGAGAATCTCATCATTCCGCGCACCAGCGACCTTGGCGGTTTCTCCGTGCGGCGAGCTCTTCCAAGCAGCCGCCGACGGTTGGTGGGGCCGTTCATCTTCTTCGACCGCATGGGGCCTGCAATTTTTCGGCCGGGCCAAGCGGTTGATGTGCGCCCGCATCCGCATATCGGCCTTTCCACTGTCACCTATCTGTTCGACGGCGAGATCCGCCATCTCGACAGCCTCGGCACGGCCAAGGTGATCCGCCCCGGCGACGTCAACCTGATGACGGCCGGACGCGGGATCGTGCACTCCGAACGCACCCCGGAAAATCTGCGCGATCATCCTTTTGCGATGTCGGGCCTGCAGACATGGCTGGCGCTCCCCGACGACAAGGAGGAGATCGATCCTTCCTTTGCCCATACAGAGAAAGACGAGCTGCCTGTCATCGCCGATGGAGGCGTAACCGGGCGCGTGGTGATCGGAGATTTCGAAGGCCTGAAATCACCGGTGAAATCCTTCTCCGACACGCTGTATGTCGATCTGCAGCTTCAGCCGAACACGACGTTTCCTTTTGGTGCAGCCCATGAGGAGCGCGCGGTCTATATCCTCTCCGGCTCGCTCATCGTCGCCGGCGATCACTTCGCGCAGGATCAGCTCCTCGTTTTCCGCCCCGGCGATGCCATCACCCTGGAAGCTGCGGAAAAAGGCTGTCATCTCATGCTTTTTGGAGGTGCGGCGCTCAATTCGAAGCGCTATATCTGGTGGAACTTCGTATCCTCTTCCAAGGAACGCATCGAAAAAGCCAAGGAAGAATGGCGCACGGGCCGTTTCGATATCGTGCCGGGCGACGAGGAAGAGTTTATTCCCTTGCCGGAGGGCTGACGGGTTCATAACAGTGCCAAATGTTTCTTGTTCGGGCACTCCTTGAATTCGGCGTCTTTTGTCGCAATCTGTTTTGACGTAAAGGCGGGCAACCGCCCAAGAATAGCAAGAAAGAGGCTTCTGCCTTGACACAAATGCCAGAGACGCCGCTGCTGGACCGGGTCCATTATCCTTCCGACCTGCGAAAGCTGGAGGACCGGGACTTGCCGCAACTCGCCCGCGAAGTCCGTGACGAAATGATCGATGCGGTATCGCGCACGGGCGGACATCTCGGCGCCGGTCTTGGCGTCGTCGAACTCACCATTGCCATCCACAGCGTTTTCGATACGCCGAACGATCGCCTCATCTTCGATGTCGGGCATCAGTGTTATCCGCACAAGATTCTGACCGGACGGCGCGACCGCATCCGCACGCTGCGCCAGGAAGGCGGGATTTCGGGCTTCACGCGCCGCGCCGAAAGCGAATACGATCCCTTCGGCGCCGCGCATTCCTCCACGTCCATTTCCGCCGGCCTCGGCATGGCAGTTGCCGCCGAGCTTGATGGAACCGACCGCCGGGTCATCGCCGTCATCGGCGACGGCGCGATGTCGGCCGGCATGGCCTATGAAGCGTTGAACAATGCCGGCGCGCTCGACGCGCGGCTGATCGTCATCCTCAACGACAACGATATGTCGATCGCGCCGCCGACGGGCGCGATGAGCGCCTATCTCGCCCGCCTCGCCTCCGGCCGCACGTATATGGGCTTCCGCGATTTCGGCAAGAAACTGACGGCCTATCTCGGCAAGAAGGTCGATCGCGCCATAACACGCGCCGTCGAGCACGCACGGGGCTATGTGACCGGTGGAACGATGTTCGAGGAGATGGGCTTCTATCATATCGGCCCGATCGACGGCCATTCCTTCGAGCATCTGCTGCCGGTGCTGCGCAACGTCCGCGACAATGCGCAAGGTCCGGTGCTGATCCATGTCGTGACGCAGAAGGGCAAGGGCTATCCCCCGGCCGAGGCGGCGGCCGACAAATATCATGGCGTCAACAAGTTCGACGTCATCACCGGCGCGCAAGCCAAGGTGAAACCGAATGCGCCGAGCTACACCAGCGTCTTTGCCGATGCTCTCGTGCAGGAGGCGATGTTCGACGACAAGATCGTCGGCATTACCGCCGCCATGCCTAATGGTACCGGCCTCGACAAGCTCCAGGAATTCTATCCCAAGCGCTGTTTCGACGTCGGTATCGCCGAGCAGCATGCCGTGACCTTTGCTGCCGGCCTTGCCGCCGAGGGCTACAAGCCCTTTGCCGCGCTCTATTCCACCTTCCTGCAGCGCGCCTATGACCAGGTGGTACATGACGTGGCGATCCAGGGTCTGCCGGTGCGCTTCCCGATCGATCGCGCCGGTTTCGTCGGCGCCGACGGGCCGACGCATGCCGGGTCCTTCGACACGACCTTTCTGGCGACCCTGCCCGGCTTCGTCGTTATGGCTGCCGCCGATGAGGCGGAACTGAAGCATATGGTGCGGACGGCGGCCGCCTACGATCTCGGGCCGATCTCGTTCCGCTATCCGCGCGGCGAAGGCGTCGGCATCGAAATGCCCGAACGGGGCCAGATTCTGGAGATCGGTAGGGGTCGCGTGGTCAAGCAGGGGTCGAAAGTCGCCTTGCTCTCCTTCGGCACGCGTCTCGCCGACAGCCTTGCCGCGGCCGAGGATCTCGACGCCGCCGGCCTGCCGACGACGGTCGCAGACGCCCGCTTCGCCAAGCCGCTCGACCACGATCTCATTCGCCAGCTTGCTGCCCACCACGAGATGCTGATCACCATCGAAGAGGGCTCGGTCGGCGGCTTCGGCAGCCAGGTCATGCAGTTCCTCGCCAGCGAGGGCCTGCTCGACAACGGCCTGAAGATCCGCACGCTCGTCATGCCCGATATCTGGATGGACCAGGCGAAGCCCGAAGTCATGAATGCCAAGGCCGGCCTCGACCGCGCAGGCATCGTGCAGACGGTGTTCAGGGCGCTGGGCCACGGCCGGATCGTCGAGGCTGCCGGATAATGCGGATAGGATCAGGCGGGTCTACGGCCGCCTGATGCCATCAAGAATCGATCGCATTGAAAACTGCCACGCGGTCGCGGCCGGCTGCCTTTGCCTGATAAAGCGCAGCATCGACATTCCTGAGCAGCAGCATACGCGTCGCGCCATCGTTGGGCGCGAGTGCAGCGCCTATGCTCAGCCTTGCGAAAATGGATACGCCATCGACCGTAAACGGCGCTCTGAATGCCATAAGCAATCGTTCGGACAATGAAACAAGCGCGTTCCTGTCGGGCGGGGCCGGCACGAATATCGCGAACTCGTCGCCTCCCATACGAACGACGATATCATCGGTACGGATGACCGAGCGGATGCGTGCTGCCGCCTCGCACAGAACTTCGTCGCCGACATTATGACCGAAGCGGTCGTTGATCGACTTGAAGCCATCCATGTCGAGATAGAGGACGCCGAAATTCCGGCCAGCTGCAACAGCGGCGCTCAATGCTCCGTCGACTACGGCATCCAATTCCGAACGGTTGAAGAAGCGGGTCAGAGGGTCGGTCATGGCGGCAGTGCGCAAGTCGTTTTCAGCGATACCCATTAGCAGATTCGTCTTCTGAAGACACAGGAGAGCGCTTGCGATCTGCGCAAATCGCAAAAGGCTCTGCTCCTCGCTCGGGGAAAAGCGCCTCGGCGACTGATCGAGAATGCAGAAGGCACCTACGGGCTGGCCATTCTCCAATCGGACCGGTGCGCCTGCATAGAAGCGAAAACGCGGATCCTCCACGACAAAGGGCGCGACCATCAACTCGGTATCTTCAGCCAGATCGGGTATAACAAGCAATTCGTCGTCAAAGACCACGCGCGTGCAGATCGACATATCGCGGGAGCATTCGGCAATCTCGAGGCCCGCCTGCCCCGCAATGCGCTGCCAGTCCTCGTCGATAATATTGATCGCCGCATAGGGTGTGCCGAAAACGCCCCTTGCCAGCTCCGCAAGGACGGAAAGCTCCGGCGTCGGACTGCTATGAATCGCGTTCAGGGAGCGTACCGCTAAAAGTCTCTGTGTTTCATTGGTCGGAACTCGGACGAGCCGTCCCATTCGAATCTCCCTCGGCAATCATCACGAGGCCCATAAAAAAGGTGGTTCGAAGCCCAGCGCAACCCTCTCATCGCTTAAATATTTAACAAATGCTGAGGAGAAGGGCGGCTGGCATGGCGTTGATGGCGCTCAAGGCCAGCATGCCACGCAAAAGAGCTGTTGTCCGTTGTCGCGACAGATGCGCCAAAATAGAACGGAGCTGGAGACCTCGTCGTTTTTTCTCGACCTCTCAACAGCATCGGCCCGTCGCTGAGCGGCGGGCCGATGCTGTTTACGGAGATGATTCGCCATGAACGACCCAGGCGGGGTCGTTCATCGAAGGACGATCAGAACTCTTCCCATTCGTCCTGGGCGGCCGCAGCCGCGGTTGCCTTGCCGCCGAAGGCCTTGGCCACCGTGCGGCCGAGCGCCCGGGCCGGCGATGCAGCAGGCTTCGAGCGTGCCGTTGCGATTGCGGGACGCGCGGACGTTGCCTGCGGCGCATTGCTGAGCCGGAACTGGCGCAACAGCTCATTCAGTGCCGCGGCTTCGCGGGCGAGTGCGTGGCTGGCTGCGGTCTGTTCCTCGACCATGGCGGCATTCTTCTGCGTGCCCTGATCCATGTTGTTGACCGCAGTGTTGATCTCCTGCAGGCCGGTCGACTGCTCGCGGGTCGCCGTGACGATCGCGCCGACGTGACGATTGATTTCCTGAACTTCCGAAACGATCAATTCCAGGGCCTTGCCGGTCTCGCCGACCAGGGACACGCCGGTATTGACCTGATCGCTCGACGTGGTGATTAGCGCCTTGATTTCCTTGGCGGCATTGGCGGACCGCTGGGCAAGCTCGCGGACTTCTTGGGCGACGACGGCAAAACCCTTGCCGGCATCACCGGCGCGGGCGGCTTCGACACCGGCGTTCAGGGCAAGCAGATTGGTCTGGAAGGCGATATCGTCGATGACGCTGATGATGTTGCTGATCTCGCCCGAGGACTTTTCGATCTGCTGCATGGCGGATACCGCCTTGCGCACCACTTCACCGGACTTCTCGGCGCCGAGGCGTGCGCGCTCGACGAGATGGCCGACATCCTCGGCGCGCTTGGCCGAATCGCGGACCGTCGTGGTGACCTCTTCCAGGGCTGCGGCAGTCTCCTCGACGGCGGCGGCCTGCTGCTCGGTACGATGAGCAAGATCGTCGGCGGCCGAACGGATTTCGTCGGCGCCGGCATTGATGGCGGCGGCATTGGTGCCAACCGACTGCAAGGCCGCTTCCAGCTTTTCGACGGCATTGTTGAAATCCGCGCGAACGCTGTCGAACTGCGGCGCAAAGGTGCGGTCGAGACGCGCCGCGACATTGCCGGCGGCGAGAGCCGAGAGCCCACCTGCGAGCGTCTCCATGGCGAAGCGGATTTCACCTTCTTCGCGCGCCTTCTGATCATCGCTCACCTGGCGCTGACGCTCGGCGTCATCGCGCATGCGATCGGTCTCGCCGGCGAGGCGCAGCTTCTCGATCGCCGCCTGCTTGAAGACGAGAACGGCATCGGCCATGCTGCCGACTTCATCGCCACGGCCAACGGCTGGAACGTCGATATCGTGCTCGCCGCCGGCCAGACGTCCCATGGCGGCGGTCATGCCGACGATCGGGCGAACGATGATGCGCGACAGCAGCCAGGCAAGAACGGCGGCGATCAGCGCCACGAGGATGCCGCCCACGACGAGCGTCAGGCGCAGATCGCCATTAGCCTGATCCTGCGTCGCCGCCAGGTCGCCGGCCTTGGCGCGGGCTGCCTGCTTGATCTTTGCGGCCGCCTCGCGGAAACCGTCGAGTTGGCCCTTGGTTTCGTTCTGACCGATCTTGACGATCTGGTCGAGCGGCATGTCGGTTTCCTTGCGAGCCTTCGTCTGCGGCTCTGCAAGCTGATGGAAATAGATATCCGCGGCCTTCTGCATGTTGTCGATGGCCTGCAGCAGATCCGGAGAGTCGGCGGCGACCTGCTTGGCCGCGGCAATGCTCTTCAACATCCGGTCGCGATTGGCGAAAACATCGGCATAGGTGCTGTCGCTGTGGAGCAGGAGGAAGCCGCGCAGGTTGACCGCCTGTTCCAGCATTGCCTGCAAGGAGTCGTCGATGAGATTGACGAGCTGCTGCGACCTGGCCTGCTCCGCCGCAGCTCCAGCCGACATCTCTTCCTTGGAATACACGAATGCCGAAACGCAGGCGAAAATGGCGATCAGCGCCGTGAACGTTATGGCAAGCTTGCCATTCAGCGACAGTTTTTTCGCAAACATAAGCGAGCGCCTCCTGAGCGCCGGTCCTGGCGAGCATCGATAGGCCGTGGGAAAGGACGGCGGATGCTCGAAAATTCAGGGAAGGGTATGATTGGGACGCGGAAGCGTGAAGCCGTCATGGCAGGCGTTGATCCTGAAACAGACCATCGCAATCACGGACATCGGTAGAGGCTACGGCTTTAAAATTATTTAATTTTGACGATACGCCGTTTAAACCTGGCTCAGTTCCCGGGGGTCGCGGCGAGGATCAAGATATCCAGATCGTGTTCGGGATAAAAATCCTGCGCCGCCATCTGAAAGGAGGTCGGCCCGGTCTTTTTGACGTCGGTGCCGCAGAAGCTGATGTAGTTTTCCGGGCTGCCCTTGTCGACCGTCAGCTCGAAATGCTTGATCGGGCCGGACCAGTTGGCGCCTGTGGTCAGCACATAGGAGATCCAGCTCTCGGTATAGGTTCGCCCGCCTTTGTCGGCCGTGGCGGAAAGCTTGGTCGCCGTCTTCAGGAAGGCATCGTCGACGCAATACTTGCTGCGGTAGGCCTGCAGCTGCTGTTTCTGGTAGTCCTGGTCGCCGGCAAACGTAATGGCCACGGTGCCGCCTACGCTCGGCTTGTAGCTATGCTGTACGCCGATCCTGGCTTTGGCCGGAAACTTGGTGCGCCACCAATAGGTGGTATGCAGCGTCCACATCGGCGTCGGATGATGCTTCATGCCCTGGCCGTCATTGTCATATTCGTCATCAACGATCAACCCGCGAGCCGTCCAGTCTTCCAAGACATCGACGGGCAGCTTGGCGACGGCATCCATGGCCGTCTTGCTGAGCGGCAGTAACGGTACGCCGCGCGCCTTCAATTCATCCGTCATGTCGACGCCCGCGACCGTGACGCTCTGCTGAAGGGTCGGTACGATCGCCTTGCCGTCCTGCGTCACGGTGAAGCCGAGAAAGTTGTCAGCGTCGACATTTCCGGCATCGACCATGCTGTCGACATCACCCTTGATATCGGGCATCGGGAAAGCGACGAGACTTTCGACGTCCTTGTCGGATGTGTTTTCGAAGACATAGTCGACGCGCACCTGGGCCGCGGAAATGAAGAGCTTCTCCTCGTCCATGCTGATATCGCCGGTGCGGACATAGGCGAGACCGCCGGTCTTCAACTCGGCCATGGTGTCGTTCGCAAAGGCCGGAGCGGCGAACATCGCCAATAGCGCCGCATAGCCACCGATTCTTCGCATGATGCCCTCTCAACCGTTGATTTGTGCGATTATGGCCGGCTGCAGCCCGGCGTCAACGGCGACATCGGCACAAAAGGCTTGCAACGCACTGCATTGCCCGGCATGGACTGCCTATGTCAGAACCGCAACGCCTCGACCAGCTTCTCGTCACCCTTTCGCTTTTCGCCAGCCGATCGCGGGCGCGCGATGCCATTCAACGCGGCACCGTGACCGTCGACGGCAAGGTTGTGACCAAACCGGGCACGCTGTTCACCGAAGAGGCGCAGATCGCGATCGACGATCCGGCCCAGGATTATGTCTCGCGGGCGGCCCTGAAGCTGGTCGCGGCACTCGATCATTTCCAGCTCGACCCGAAAGGGCAGCACTGTCTCGACGTCGGCGCGTCGACCGGCGGCTTTACCGAGGTATTGTTGCAGCGTGGCGCCGCGCATGTCACATCCATCGATGTCGGCCATGGGCAGATGCATCCACGCATATCGGCCGATCCGCGCGTGACTAGTATAGAGGGGCTGAACGCCCGCAACCTCACGGCCGAGGATATCGGCAAGCCGATCTCGTTCATCGTTTCCGATGTCTCCTTCATCTCGCTGAAGCTGGCGTTGGCGCCGGCGCTGGCATTTGCGGAGCCGGGCGCGCGCGCCGTGTTGCTGGTGAAGCCGCAGTTCGAAGCAGGGCGCGATGCGATCGGCAAGGCCGGTCTTCTGAAAGACCCCTCCTCTGCTCCCGCCGTTGCTGCCGAGCTCGAACGCTGGTTCTGCGAGGATATGGGCTGGCAGAGCCTCGGCCTCATCGCCTCGCCGATATCAGGCGGCGACGGCAACCACGAATTTCTTCTCGCAGGGATCAAGTCATGAGCACCGAAACCGTCACCATCCAGAAGCTCGGCGCCCAGGGCGACGGCATCGCGCAAGGCGCTGATGGCCCGATCTACGTGCCCTTTACGCTGCCGGGCGAAAGCGTCGCTATCGCGCGGGTGAAAAGCCAGGGCACGTTGATGTCGATCGCAGCGGCCTCGCCAGACCGGCGGGAACCGCACTGTCGGCACTTCGGTCCCGATGGCGTCAACGGCACCTGCGGCGGCTGCACGCTGCAGCACTATGCCGATGCGCCCTACCGTGCCTTCAAGCGGCAGCTCGTGATCGACGCGCTCCGTTCCAAGGGCCTGACGCCCGAGGTGGATGATATTATCGCCGCCCATCCCGGCGAGCGCCGCAAGGTCGTCTTCGCGGCGCGCAAGACCGAGAAGGGCACGCTGATCGGCTTTAACCAGGCCGAAAGCCACCACATCGTCGCAATCGAGGAATGTCCCATCGCCTCGTCCGGGATCATGTCGCAATTGCCGGCGATCACGGCGGTCGCTGCGGCACTCGCCGTCAACGCGGAAGCCTTCCGCATCTCCGTTTTGGAGATGCCTTCCGGCCTCGATCTCGCCGTCGACGACGTCAAATCCCTTTCCGACAAGCAGCGTCGGAGCGCGATCGAAATCGTGCTCACGCTTCGCGGCATCGCGCGCGTCTCGGTGAACGGCGAAATCCTGGTGGAACCGGCAAAGCCGATGATCGATTTCGGCGGCGTGCAGGTCTCGCCGCCACCCGGCGCCTTCACGCAGGCGACCAAGCAGGCCGAAGACGCCATGGCCGAGCTGGTCACGACCCATGTCGGCAAGGCCAAGCGCATCGCCGATCTCTTCGCCGGCAGCGGCACCTTCTCGCTTCGCCTGGCGCGGATCGGACGGGTGCACGCGGTGGAAGGCGAGGCCAAGCCCTTGGCCGCGCTCGATTACGCCGCCCGCAACACGCAGGGGCTAAAGCCGGTCACCATCGAGCGCCGCGACCTCTTCCGCCGGCCGCTGATGACGCAGGAATTGAAGGTCTACGACGCCGTCGTCTTCGATCCGCCGCGCGCCGGGGCGGAATTCCAGTGCAAGGAACTGGCCCGCTCCCAAGTCAAGAAGATCGTCGCCGTCTCCTGCAACCCTTTAACGTTGGCACGCGATCTCGCGCTGCTGACCGAAGGGGGCTATCGCATCACCAAAGTGACGCCGATCGACCAATTCCTGTGGACCTCGCATGTCGAGGTCGTCGTGGCGCTGGAGAAGTAGTTCTCTTCGACGCGCGTTGGGGTGGCCGACCCTCGTGGTTCGAGACGGCCCTTCAGGCCTCCTCACCATGAGGGCGGGTGATGTAGTTACCGCTTCATGAACGCCTCGAATGCTGCACGGGCTTCGGCGCTTTTCAGCCGTGCTGCGAAAAGCTCGGCTTCCTCAGCGATACGACCAAGAATAGCGTCCGGTTCGCCCCGTATCAGGTCACGCGCTATCCGCAGCGCCTCCGGCGGCTTGGCCGCAAGCTTGGCAGCCAACGATAGCGTTTCAGCCTCCACCGCTTCGGGTGCGGTCACCTTCCAGATCAGGCCGGCCTCCTTTGCTTCGGCGGCGGAGAAGCCTTCGCCGAGGGCGAGCAGGGCGAAGGCGCGCTGATGACCCATCAGGCGCGGCGCAATCAGGCTGGAGGCCGCTTCGGGGACGAGGGCAAGATCGACGAAAGGCGTCTTGAACAGGCTACGCTCGGAAGCCACCGTCAGATCGCAATGCAGGTGGATCGTGGCGCCTATGCCGATCGCCAAGCCGTCCACGCCCGAGACGACCGGTTTCTTCGCCGTGGCCAGTGCGGCAAGGAAATCCAGCACTTCGCGGCCCATGCTTCCGCCCATGGCGAAGGCCAGGAAATCCGCCATGTCGTTGCCGGCGGAAAAGCAGCCTTCAGTGCCGAGGAAGACGTTGACGCGGATATCCGGCGTGTCGTCCGCCGCCTTCAGCGCATCGGTCATCGCCTGGTACATGGCGCGCGTGATCGCATTCTTCTTTTCCGGACGGTTGAACCGGATAATCTGGACATGCGGCGTGGTCTCGGGACGTTCGATGATAATATGGTCGGTCATTAGATCTCCTCAGGCAAGCGCGATGCGGGCAGCTTCAAGGCTCGACGCGCCGGCGACGATACGGTCAGTGAGAGCGGCGGTCTCGGCCAGAAGATTCTCGGCAGCAAAGCGGCAAAGCGCGATGCGCTTTCCGGCCTCGCCATCCGCCGCATCGACCACCCCCCCCTTGGCCAGATAAGCTCCGGTCAGCACGAGACCGAAGAGCCGTTGATAGGGCGTCGCACCCGCCAGCGCCTCGGCGACGGCGCCTTCGGCCTGTCGCGAGAGCAGCCATTCGCTTGCCTTTTCGAGATCGGCGATGGCCGATTCCAGCCGCGGCGCCGTTTCCCCGAAGCCGTCGAGATTGGATCTGGCGACGGCATCGGCGATCCCGCGCAATTCGCCGAGGAAGGCGCGCACTTGATCGCCGTTCGCAATGGTCAGCTTGCGGGTCACGAGGTCGATCGCCTGGATGCCGTTGGTGCCTTCATAGATCGGCGCGATGCGGGCATCTCGCAGCAGGCGTGCCGCTCCCGTCTCTTCGATGAAGCCCATGCCGCCATGGACCTGGATACCAAGCGAGGCGACATCGACGCCGGCATCGGTCGAGAAGGATTTTGCAATCGGCGTCAACAGCGCGGCGCGCTCCTGCCAGTAGCGTGCCTTTTCGGGATCGCGATGCGACATATCGATCGCCTCGGCGCAGGCATAGCAGATGGCGCGCGAACCCTGCGTCAGCGCCTTCATGGTCAGCAGCATGCGGGCGACATCGGGATGTTCGATGATCGGGCTCATGCCCGTCGCCGTCGTGCCCGGCGCGCGGCCCTGCGTGCGCTCGCTGGCATAGGCGATGGCTTTCTGGGTGGCGGCTTCCGCAATCGCCACGCCCTGAATGCCGACGGCGAGGCGCGCATTGTTCATCATCGTGAACATGCAGGCGAGCCCCTTGTTCTCTTCGCCGACAAGCCAGGCGACAGCTCCTTTTTCGGCGCCATATTTGCCATCGCCATAAATTATCGTGCAGGTCGGCGAGCCGTGGATGCCGAGCTTGTGCTCCAGAGAATGGGCGAAATAATCGTTACGGGCGCCAAGCGATCCATCATCGTTTACGAGGAATTTCGGCACGAGGAAAAGAGATATGCCGCGCGTGCCCGCGGGCGCGTCCGGAAGCCGGGCGAGCACGAAATGGACGATGTTTTCCGCCGCCTCGTGATCGCCCCAGGTGATGAAGATCTTCTGGCCGAAGAGACGATAGGTGCCGTCGTCGCGGCGCTCTGCACGCGTGCGCAGCGCCCCGACATCGGAACCGGCATGCGGCTCGGTCAGGTTCATGGTGCCGGCCCACTCGCCTGATACGAGCTTCGGCAGGTATGTCTTTTTCAGGTCTTCGCTGCCGTGGGCGATGAGTGCCTCGACCGCCCCCATGGTCAGCGTCGGGGCAAGACCAAACGCCATCGAAGCGGAATTCCACATTTCCAGCGTCGCGATATTCAGCATATGTGGCAGGCCCTGTCCGCCGAACTCCTCCGGCGCGGTCAACCCGTTCCAGCCGCCGGCGATCCAGTCGCGATAGAGCTTTTCCCATCCGTCCGGAAGAACCACCTTGCCGTCGACCAGCTTCGCGCCCTGCCTGTCGCCGATTTCGGCAAGCGGCTCCATCTCGTCGCCGGCGAAACGTCCAGCCTCCGCCAGGATGGCATCGAGGACGTCGGCGCTGAGATCGCCGAGGATGCCCTCTTCCATCGCCCGCTCCATGCCGGCGACATGCTTCAGCGTGAATGCGATTTCCTCGACAGGCGCCTTGTACATGATGCTTTCCTCCGCATTTGTGGTCCGATGGCCCGCCTCACCCAGGCCATCGTCGACGTGTTGTTATAGCTAGTTGATTTTTACGTAAACGTCAATTTTACAAAGGCGATGCGATGCTCATTTCCACTTGATCGCGAACTCGAACGACACATTCGTCCTGCACGCGCCGCGCGGCTGAGACATCTGCACCCGCGCATGCGATTATTCCAACAACGGGCAGACTTGCATAAACAATCGTCATGAACGAAGACTAAGGCAACTGTTCCGACAATCCGAATGATCTGGCCATGAACACGATCACGTCTGCCATCACGATACCCGGCTTTGTCTGGGCCTATCGTCTCCATCCCGGCGCAGACAAGCCGGAGCGGTTGCCCGACGATACCGATCGCGCCACGCTCTTTGGCGGAGACGGTTTCCTCTGGCTGCATCTCAATCTCGTGGATGCCCGCGTCCCAACCTTCCTTGCGGACGTACCTGGGTTGAACGAAGCGGCACGCACGGCGCTGACCACGCACGAGACGCATGCGATGCTTACCGTCGACGAACAGATGCTCTTCGGCACGCTGGTCGACTTCCAGCATGAGTTCGGTCAGGACACTCGTGACATCGGCTGGCTGCATTTTGCGCTGACCGACCGCATGCTCATCACCAGCCGGCTGCAGCCGCTTCGCAGTCTGGACCGGGGACGGATGCTGATCGAAAAGAATGCGGCGCGATTTTCCCGTCCGCTGGATATTTTCGAGCTGCTGGTCGTCGAATTCCAGCGCTCCATGATCTCGGTCGTCATCGAGATGAGCGAAGAGCTGAATTCTATCGAGGACTTCCTTCACGGGAACACGTCGCGCGACGAGCGCACGCGGCTTCCGCCGATCCGACGGACGATCGTACGGCTGCATCGCCATCTGCGCACAGTCCTGTCGCTGATGCGCCACGCCGCCGCCTCGGACGACGAGGAAATGCCGCTCGGCTTCGAGGATGTCGCGGGGCGCCTGACGAGCCGGCTCGAAGCGGTCGAGCATGATATCTATGCGCTCCAGGAGCGCGCCCGGTTACTGCATGAAGAAATCAACTCGAAGCTCGCCTCCGAGATCAATCGCCATCTCTATATCCTGTCGATCATGACGGCGTTCTTGTTGCCGCCGACGCTGGTGACCGGCTTCTTCGGCATGAACACATCGAACCTGCCGCTCTCCGGCGGGACAGGCGGTACGCAATATGCGATCGGCTTCATCGTCGCGTCCATGCTGCTGGCATGGTGGTTGCTCAAACGGATCAACATTCTCTGACATCTGACTATGCATGAAAAGCCGCCCGGCATGTGCCGGGCGGCTCGCATCGATGAACCTCTAAGCGTCGCTCAATAATAGGGTGAGTAGCACTGACGGCGCGGGCCCTGATTGGGCTGGAAGGTGTTGTCGTAAGCGCGATAGGAGCGATAGCGATCCGAGCACCATTCGACGTGACGCGGGTTGATGCCGCCGGCTGGAGGCGGAGCGGCATAATAGCGCGGTTGGCTGGCAATCGCGCCGCCGATGATCGCACCGGCGCCGAAGGCGGCCAGCGGGAACCAATAACCGTCATGGTAACGATAGCCATGGCGATAGCCCGAGTAACCGCGATAGCCGCCATACCAACCCCGGCGATAGTAACCACCGTGATAGTGGCGCCATTGAACCTGCTCGATATTGGCGGGCGCGGTCTTTTCAGCGGGCGCAACCGGTGCGGCAGGCATCTGCAATGCGAAGGACGGCGTGAAGCTCGTCAGGGTAACAGCGGCCGAAATAGCGATGGTCGCAATTCTCGCACGGAAACCAAGCATTCTTATCTCCATTCCCTGGTTTGTCTTGTGCTCAGGCGTTTGGCGTTCGATATCGGGATGCTTCCCGAGCAGGGTTGAAATGCCTGCTTCGTCGCATGTCCGAACAGACGGCGAGAAACGCGGCAACACGTTATTCTGTTCCTCAAATCCCTACCAATTTAAGGAGTTATGCGAGGGCTCCACGATGAATTTATAGTGATTTCATCCTTAACCCAAGATTAACCAGCAATCCTTACTATTATTTCATGAAAGGATCCCGGCAGACTTACGCCTTGATTTGCAGCTTTCTGATGGTCCTGGCCCTCACGGGGCCGGCTACGAAGCTTTCGGCCGGTGAAAGTCGACCCTGGACGGATCCGAGAAACGCCCTCATCATCGACGCCTATGAACTGAACACCATCGACTGGAATACGTTTCTGCAGGACAAGCGGATCGCCGGCTTCATCTCCAAGGCCTCCGACGGTCTGCCCGAAAGTTTCAGTTGTACAGGCGACCATGCCGGCGACACGGTCGCACACTGCAAGACGATGTGGCGCAAATACGCCGTCAGTCGCGAGCTGTATCAGACGCGCCGCATGCTGGCGAAGATGAACGGCCTGTTGTGGGGCGCCTACCATCTGGGGCGGCCCGGCAATCCCATCGACCAGGCCAATCACTTTCTCGACTATGCCGATCCGCAGCCGGACGAGCTGATGGTGCTCGATATCGACGGCATGGACTCCACGCAATTCATGTCGCTGGAGGATGCCCAGGTCTTCGTCGCCCATATCAAGGTCAGAACCGGCCGCTACCCCATCCTCTATACCAACCACAACATCGCCCGCTACATCGCCGATCATCGCGACATCTATCCACTGCTGTCGCGGCTGCCGCTGTGGTACGCGCGCTACAAGCCGGACGTGACCGGCACCTTCCCGCTCGGCAATTGGGACAGCTATGCCATCTGGCAGTTCGCTTCATCGGACAATTGTTCCGAAAAGAGCTGCCCCTACCGCGTTCCGGGCACATTGACCGATATCGACGTCAATATCGTACCAATGACCAAGATACAGCTCGCCAAGATCTGGCCGCAAGGCGAGCTACTGCCTGCCAAACCGTTGCCTGCGCCCGACGTGATGATCGCACAGGCACCGACCTGCAACGGACCGCGGCAGACGCTTATCTCGCTGGTGATCGATCCCATCGTCACGGCCTCGACCCGTCGGTCTGAGCCGGTGGAGATCAATGAGCTGAATTATCAGGATTTCTAGAGCGACAACGGAATAGCGTTACCGCTCTATGATATTTTTTCGCGAAACTCCGGACGGAAAACCGCTGCACGCTTTTCCTGGAGTTTGCTCTAGGCTTCGACCTGGACATCCGTCTTCGGCCGCGAACAGCAGGCGAGGATATAGCCCTCCTCGATCTCGTCATCGAGGATGCCGCCATTGTGGTTCATCTCGACCTCGCCGGAAAGCTTCATGACGCGGCATGTGCCGCAGAGGCCGGATTCGCAGGCCGCACCGATGCGTACGCCCGCGCCGCGCGCGGCCTGAAGCACGGTCTGCCCCGCCGCGCAGACGACGTCCTTGCCGGCCATGGTGAAGCGGATCGTGGTTGCAGCTTCAGTCGACGCATCGTCGGTGACCTCGGCAAGCGGCGTTGCCGCATTCGCCGGCTGGAAGCTTTCCTGATGGTAGCGGGACATGTCGAAGCCATGCGCTTCCAGCATGGAGCGGACCGCATCCATGAAGACTTCCGGACCGCAGCAGAAGATCGTGCGATCCATGAAATCCGGCGCGAGCAAGCCGATCTTGGCCTTGTCGATGCGACCCTTCAGCCCCGACCAGAGCTCGGTGCGGCCGCAGCCCTCGACGATCAGGCCGAGATTGAGGTTCGGCATGAAGCGGGCGAGATATTCCAGCTCCGAACGGAAGATGATGTCGGCCGGGCTGCGCGAGCAATTGACGAAGGTGATGTCCGACAACGGCGCCGTGTCGGCCATGTAGCGGGTCATGGCCATCATCGGGGTCACGCCGGACCCGGCTGACACGAAGAGATATTTCTCGCCGGGATGGCGGATATGGCTGAAATCGCCGAGGGGACCGAAAGCCTTGATGCGCATGCCGGGCTTGAGGTTCTCGAACATCCAGCGCGTGCCGATGCTGTCCTTCTGCGCCTTGACGGTCACGGCGACCGAAAAGGGCCGCGACGGTGTCGACGACAGCGTATAGGTGCGCATGACCGGCTCGGGCGCCGTCGGCAGCTCCAGCGTCACGAACTGGCCCGGCAGGTAACGGAACCAGTTGTCCTTGTCGGACCCGAATGTGAAGGTCATCACATCGGGCGCTTCCGGCGTGACCGAGAGGCATTCGAGCAGATGCTGCCTGTCGCTCCAGGGCTGCATCTGGTCGAGATGTCGATGACGGAGGGAGACGGTCATGTTCATGCTCAGGCAACCGCCGACAGCTTGGCCTGATCGCCCTGCAGCCGGTTGATCATGAAATTCGAGTACCACTCGACGAACTGCATGACGCCGCCTTCATGGATTTCCGAATAGGGACCGGGCTCGTAAGCAGGCGAGCGGATGCCGAAGGCATTTTCCTCGACGATGCGGCGGTCCTGATCGTTGGTCTCAGTCCAGACGTGAGTAAGCTCTTCGAGATCATAATCGACGCCTTCGACCGCATCCTTGTGCACCAGCCATTTGGTGGTGACGGCGGTTTCCTCGGCGTTGAGCGGAAGGACGCGGAAGGAAATCGCGTGATCGCCGAGCATGTGGTTCCAGGTCGTCGGGTAATGGAACAGCAGCATCGTACCGATGTTGTTGATCGTCACATCGGGCGAGAGCGGCCGCTTGACGGCATTCTGGCCGGACATGGTGTAGCTTTCGGCCCCTTCGATCAGCGGCATGCGTGCGGTGCGGAACTGTCCGTCCGGCGAGATCTTGAATTCGCTCGGCAGGCCGGCAGCTTCACAGCGCTTCCAATGAGCTGTGATCACGGGATCGCTCATTGCCCCCTGCACGCCGCTCACCGTCGGCGCTTCCGAAAAAGTGCGGCAGAGTTCGGGATGGTTGGCAGCGCAATGATAGCACTCGCGGTTGTTTTCCCAGACGAGCTTCCAGTTGCCCTTCTCGATGATGGTGCTCTGGAAGGCGACCTTGGCCTCGCTGAGGCGATGAGGGGCTATGTAGGGCTCGATCGTGGCGCGAACCGGCGCGAAGTCCGGCGCATTCTGCGCAAGGCAGATGAAGATATAGCCGCCGACGCTTTCGCAGTGAACCGATTTCAGCGAGTACTGGCTCTTGTCGAAATCCTCGGCCATCTGGCGGGCGAAGAGCAGCGAGCCGTCCAGCTCGTAGGTCCACTGGTGATAGGGGCAGACGAGCTTTGCCGACGAGCCGCGCTCGGTCGTGCAGACCCGCGAGCCGCGATGACGACAGCTATTGTGGAAGGCACGGATGACCTGATCGCGACCGCGAACGATGACGACGGGATAATCGCCGATCTGGACGGTGAAATAATTGCCCGCGCGAGGCACTTCGCAATCATGGCCGATGAACAGCCAATCCCGATAATAGATCATTTCCATATCGAGCTTGAAGTAATCCGGGTCGGTATAGAAGGGCTGCTCCAGGCTGAAACCCTCACGGCGATTCTTCAATTGCCGCAGAACATTGCTGCTGATATCCATTTGCCTATCCTTGCGCAGTACCAAGAAACGGGCGAAGGACATGCACGGCCGGTGGGAACGGCCCAAAGCAATGTCCCGACCGCCCGCCGCGGTCAGTAAACCATATGTGCCCAAGGCTGGTTTCCGGGCTCTGGAGCGGCCCTGTCGCCAGGACCCCATGGCACCTTCCCAGGTCGACCCGACCCAGTGGCTTTATCCGCCATGCCTTACTCCACCACCGTTGCGGGGGCAGCGCCGGATTTTGACCGGCTTCCCAATTCTCCGCCTCCCTAGCAGACGGCACCTTGAGATTGATGACATCATAGCTCTCGGCCCCTTCAGCCGCTGCGCTACAATGCGACATCGGCTTCGAAATTGGCGACAGACGAAACGAGACGCCCGGACGGTTGCGCATAGCGGCAATAAAGGAAGACAATTCAATCTCTTATGCATCGCCGTGGGATGCAGGAATAGTGATCCTCCCACCTCTCGCGAGCGACGCTTTATTCTGAATGCGACAGGTCCGCCGATGGCAGGCGATCAAAGGCGCGCGTGCGCCTGCGAAAGCGCCTGCAGCGCCGCCACCGCACGGCCGGCATCAACGGCCGGAACGAAGATATGATCGTGATAGTAGGCGGCGACGACATTGGCGCTGATACCCTCATTTCCCAAGGCCGTGGCAAAGGCTGCGGTCAGGCCGACCGCCTCCAGCGAGGAATGGATATCGAGCGTGATCATCCGCATGGCGGGAGCCGTCGGAAGCCCTGCCTGCCGCGCTGCTTCCAGAGGAAGGATCAACGTCACTCCCTCCCTTTCCCGAAAGAGCCCGATCGGCTCCAGGTGAATATGATCGGCGAGCGCCGAAGCCGGCACGCTGCAATAGACGAACTCGCCCTCGGCAAGATTCGGCTTCATGTCCGCCAGCAGCAGCTTGAGATCGGTAATGCCGGGCATGATTCTGATCCTTTTCAACGATCCGCAAGCAAGAGCGCGCGCTTCAGCCCGGCTCAAGCTAGACGATCTATCATTCGGCATCCAGACCTCGATGGCGAGCCGGCATGGCAAAACTCAGATATTTCGATGCCAAGAAACCCGCCAACCCGGAGCCGGTGCCGCCGGCGGCGGGGTATACGGAATTTCTCCGCACCGGCCGCATCAATCGCGACAAGACGCATTGGCTCGCCGAGGAGCGACGTTACCTCACGTTCGAGGAAGTGGCCGAACGCACGGCGAGCAAGCTGCGGAACGCCGGCGAGACAACCCATGGCCGTCTCAACAGCTTTCACCAGTCGATCCGCTTTCCGAAACTGATCTTCCATCACACCCTGCGGGATACGCCGCATCTCGGCTATTGCCACGTCACCGCGGCGCGAACGCAATTCGCGAAATATGAGGAGGTAAGCTGGGCCTTCTACATCGCCAATTTCTTTGCTCGCCTCGGCCAGAACGACAATTTCTTCGAAGACATCAGCCTGAAATATTCGCGAATGTATTTCGCCGTCGCCGTCCATCCGGACAAGGAAGCGTCGGAAAAGAAGCTGACGATCAATCGCGACATCCGGGGCAACGGAGTGCTCTTCCACACCCATGATCCGCAGACCGCCATCCGCAACGTCCTGCTGCTCGGCGCCCGCAACGAGCAGCTTCGCGACATCATTCGCCAGCTTTGATCATTGATCCGAAAACTTGAAAAGCATAAGAACGGCCTGAACTGCAAACGGGCAGGCCATGGCGCGACACATAGACATCCTTGAACATCCGCAAACGGCGATAGAGGTCGCCTCGGCAACGCTTGCCGAGGGGTTGCCGATCGGATTGCCGACGGAGACCGTCTATGGGCTTGCCGCCGATGCCACCAATCCGGCCGCCATCACCCGGATATACGAAACCAAGGGCCGGCCGCGCTTCAATCCGCTGATCTGCCATATGAGCGATCTGGCCATGGCCGAACGCTACGCGATCTTCGATCCCATCTCCCGCAAGCTGGCGGAAGCCTTCTGGCCCGGTCCGCTGACGCTGGTGCTGCCGCTACGGCCTGAAAGCGGCATCCATCCGCTGGCGACCGCCGGTCTCGACACGGTCGGCATCCGCGTGCCGCAGGGCTTTGCCGGCGAGCTGATCCGCGCCTTCGGAAAGCCTCTGGCCGCCCCAAGCGCCAATACGTCGGGCAAGATCAGCGCCACCAGCGCCGATCATGTCGACGACGACCTCGGAGAGCGGATCACGCTGATCCTCGATGCGGGCGCTTCGGTGGTGGGCGTCGAATCGACCATCGTCAAGGTCGAGGACGGCGAGCTGCGGCTGCTGCGGCCGGGCGGATTGGCGGCGCGCGAGATCGAGCGGATCGCGGGCAAGGCCGTGAAGCGCAAGAGAGGTGCGGCACCTGCCATCGAAGCACCCGGCATGCTTGCTTCGCATTATGCGCCGGGCGCAGCCGTGCGGCTCGATGCGACCGATGTTTCGCCGGACGAAGCTCTGATCCGCTTCGGGACACCCGAGATTGCCGGCATCGGAAATGCTGTTGCCGTGCTGGATCTCAGCCCTAGCGGCGATCTTTCGGAAGCCGCCGCCAACCTCTTCGATTTCATGAAGCGCGCCGATGCGACGGGTGCCGTGACGATCGCCTTTTCCCACATTCCCGACGAGGGCCTCGGCGAGGCCATCAACGACCGGCTGCGCCGCGCGGCCGCGCCCCGAGCATGATCCCCAAAAGTGCGAAGCGGTTTTGGGGATCATGCAAAAGCGAATAGCTGGAACTTGATGACAATTCGAAGAAGATCAGCAAGTTCCAGAGACTAAATCGGCCCGAACCCTATCGGCAAAGGACACACCATGAGCAGCTTCGCCCCCTCCTCCGCCCTTCTCGACCGCTTCGCCGCCATCGTGGGCGAAAAGCATGCGACGCGTGACCCCGTGGAGATCGCACCGCATCTGGTGGAAAACCGCGGCCTCTACCACGGCGCATCGCCGATGCTGTTGAAGCCCGGCTCCGTGGAAGAAGTGTCAGCGATCCTCAAGCTCGCCAGCGAGACCGGCACGGCCATCGTGCCGCAGACCGGCAATACCGGCCTCGTCGGCGGCCAGACGCCGCGCGAGGGTGGCTCCGACATCATCCTGTCGCTGGAGCGGATGAACCGCATCCGCGATATCGATCCGGTCGGCAACACGATGATCGTCGATGGCGGCTGCATCCTGGCGGATGTGCATAAGGCAGCGGCCGAACATGGCCGCATGTTTCCGCTGTCGCTCGGCTCGGAAGGCTCCTGCCGCATCGCCGGCAACCTCTCCACCAATGCCGGCGGCACGGCCGTTCTCGCCTATGGCAATATGCGCCAACTCTGCCTCGGCCTCGAAGTTGTGTTGCCCACTGGCGAGATCTGGAACGGGCTGCGCCGCCTGAAGAAGGACAATACCGGCTACGATCTGCGCGATCTCTTCATCGGCGCCGAAGGCACGCTCGGTGTCATCACCGGCGCAGTGCTGAAGCTCTTCCCGCAGCCGCTCGGCCATCAGGTCGCCTTTGCCGGCCTGCAAACGGTGGATGAGGCGCTGACCCTGTTCAAGAACGCTTCGAGCCTCTGCGGCACGGCGCTGACCGGTTTCGAGCTGATGCCGCGCATCGGCATCGAATTCACCGCCCGGCACATCCCCGGCGTCCGCGATCCGCTGGAGACAGCGTATCCCTGGTACGTGCTGATCGATATCTCCACCTCGGACTCAGCCGAAACCGCCGAGCGGATGATGACGACGCTGTTGGAGCAAGGCTACGAGGCCGGCCTGATCCAGGATGCAACGATCGCCAGCTCCGAAGCACAGCAGAAGGCCATCTGGCACATGCGGGAAAGCATGTCGGATGCACAGAAGCCTGAAGGCGGCTCGATCAAGCATGACGTTTCCGTGCCGGTGGCGCAGGTTCCGCAATTCATGGCCGAGGCGGAAAAGGCGGTTATCGCGGCCCTGCCCGGCGCTCGCATCTGCGCCTTCGGCCATATGGGCGACGGCAATATTCACTACAACATCTCGCAGCCCGTGGGCGCCGATAAGGAAGAATTCATCGGCCGCTGGCACGAGATGAACAAGATCGTGCACGGGCTGGTGCTGCAGCATGGCGGCTCTATCTCCGCCGAGCATGGTATCGGCCAGCTGAAACGCGACGAACTGGCTTCGATCCGCTCGGATATCGAGATGGACCTGATGCGCCGGATCAAGATGGCGTTCGACCCGGCTGGGATCATGAATCCGGGGAAGGTCCTCAGGCCCTGAGATTTTAGACTGTCACAACGACCCGCTCGGAAGCGAAACAGCCGATTTGGCACGAAATGACCGTGCCGTCGGCATCGACGTCTTCGCCGGCATAGGCAAGAACCGGTGTCAGACGCGATTGCTGTAGAAGGCGCGCCTCGGCCTCGGTCGGCATACGCGCCGTGATGTCGGTGGAGCGGCGCCAATAGTCCGTCACACCGTAATCCTTCAGCGCCGCTGTAAACGAGCCCGTTGCGGCGAACTTTTCCGTCAGGCCGGGAAAGCGCATCGCGGAGCAACTTCGGATGACAACCGAGACAGGAAGTTCGTCGGCATAGGCAACCACGCGCATTTCCAGCACCATTTCGCCCGGCTGCAGATTGAGCCTCGTCGCGATATTGGCATTGGCTGGAATCTCGCGGGTCGAAAGAACTTTGCGGGTGAGGTTTGCCTCCGTCGCGGTCAGATCCTTGCTGAACCTCACCTTGTCACCCAGTTTGAAGCGGACGGGCATATCGGCGCGGACATAAGCGCCGCTTCCGCGCGCCACGCGCAGCAGCCCCTCCCCCTCCAACTCGGCGATCGCGCGCCGCATCGTCACCCGCGAAACACCGAATTGTTCCGACAAAGCGCGCTCGCTCGGCAGGCGGCTACCCGGAGCGTGCCTGCCTCTGTCGATGGCGGTTCGCAGTTCGGTGGCCACGGCCACCCAACCACCAACGGTTTTTACGCCGTCACCCTGCCGATTTTTCTCATCCATCACAATTCCGTCGCCTTGAAATTGGTATACACCAATTTATAGAGATCTGGATCGTTTATGGAAGGGTTCGGCATGAGCGGCAAGCGCATATATGTAACCTCAGTCAGCAGCAGCAATGTGCACGGGTTCAGCAAGCAGAACCGGACTCACATCCAGCTGCTGACGGGCCTCGGCGTGGAAGGCGACGCGCATATGGGGGTCACGGTGAAGCATCGCTCGCGCGTCGCAGTCGATCCGACGCAGCCCAATCTGCGCCAGGTGCATCTCATCCACGAAGAGCTGTTCGACGAACTTACCGAAAAGGGATTTTCCGTCGCTCCGGGCGACATGGGCGAGAACATTGCGACCAGAGGCATCGACCTGCTTTCGCTGCCGCAGGGAACGCGTCTGCATATAGGCGAAGAAGCGATCGTCGAGGTGACGGGTCTGCGAAACCCCTGCAAGCAGATAGACGATTTCCAGAGGGGCCTGCTGCATGCCGTGCTCGATCGCGATGCCGAGGGCGGCCTAGTCCGCAAGGCTGGCATCATGGGCATCGTATCGCAGGGTGGCCGGGTGCAGTGTGACGATACCATCCGGGTCGAGCTGCCGCCCTTGCCGCACATCGAGCTCGAGCGCGTCTGACAAAACAAAAGCGGCCTTCCATTCGAAAGGCCGCTTCCCAGTTAAGTTTGGATTACACCTGGCTGGGTGCCTTCCGGATCAATCGAAATCTTCCTGGCTCGCATTATTCGCCGGCACTCCCTGCCCCCCGCCATTGCGGTTGCCCGAGATGATCTCGCGCTTGCCCACATGGTTGGCGGGACCGACGAGGCCGTCCTTCTCCATGCGTTCGACGAGCGAGGCCGCGCGGTTATAGCCGATGCCGAGGCGCCGCTGGATGTAGGAGGTCGAGCACTTCTTGTCGCGCATGACGACTTTGATCGCCTGTTCGTAGAGGTCGTCGCCGTCTTCGGAGGCGATGGCGCCCTTGTCGAAAACCGCGGTATCCTCTTCGTCGTCTTCCTCGTCCTCGTCGGCGGTGACCGTGTCGAGATATTCCGGGCGGCCCTGCAGCTTCAGATGTGCCACGACCTTCTCGACTTCCTCATCCGAGACGAAAGGACCGTGGACACGGGAGATACGGCCGCCACCGGCCATGTGCAGCATGTCGCCCTGGCCAAGGAGCTGTTCCGCCCCCTGCTCGCCGAGGATGGTGCGGCTGTCGATCTTCGACGTCACCTGGAAGGAGATGCGCGTCGGGAAGTTAGCCTTGATCGTGCCGGTGATGACGTCGACCGAAGGACGCTGCGTCGCCATGATCAGGTGGATGCCGGCGGCACGCGCCATCTGCGCCAGACGCTGGATCGCGCCTTCGATTTCCTTGCCGGCGACCATCATCAGGTCGGCCATCTCGTCGACGATGACGACGATATAGGGCATCGGCGTCAGGTCCATCTCCTGGCTTTCCTCGATCGGGGCGCCGGTGCCCTTGTCGAAGCCGGTCTGGACCATGACGTGGATCGTCTCGCCCTTTTCCTTGGCGGAGGCGACGCGGCTGTTGTAGCCGTCGATATTGCGCACGCCGAGACGCGACATCTTGCGATAGCGGTCTTCCATCTCGCGCACGGCCCATTTCAGCGCCATCACGGCCTTCTTCGGATCGGTGACGACGGGGGTCAGCAGGTGCGGGATACCATCATAGACAGACAGTTCCAGCATCTTCGGATCGACCATGATCAGGCGGCACTGTTCCGGCGACATCCGATAGAGCAGCGACAGGATCATCGTATTGATGGCGACCGACTTGCCGGAGCCGGTGGTGCCGGCGACGAGCAGATGCGGCATCTTCGCCAGTTCAGCGATGACGGGTTCGCCGCCGATCGTCTTGCCGAGGCCAAGCGCCAGCTTGTAGCCGCTCTTTTCGAAATCCGGGGATTCGATCATCTCGCGGAAATAGACGGTCTCGCGGGTGACGTTCGGCAGTTCGATGCCGATGACGTTGCGGCCGGGAACGACGGCGACACGGGCTGATAATGCGGACATTGAGCGGGCGATGTCATCGGCAAGATTGATGACGCGCGAGGATTTGACGCCGGGTGCCGGCTCGAATTCGTAGAGCGTGACGACGGGGCCGGGGCGAACGTGGATGATCTCGCCCTTGACGCCAAAGTCTTCCAGCACGCTTTCCAGCAGGCCGGCATTCTGCTCCAGCGTTTCCTGGGTCATGATCACGCCGGAACGGACGGCCGGCTCCTGCAGCAGCTCGCGCGGGGGAAACTCATATTCTCCCTCGACGCTCTGGGCGATCGGGCGCCACTCGGGCGGCGTCAGCGATGCCGGTCGACGTGGCGTAATCCGCGACGGCGGCGCATCGATCAGCCGCTGGGCAGCGGCTTCGACGGCGGGAACGGTCGGTGTTGCCTTGGCAATCGGTCCGGCAGGTGCAGGTGCTGCGACCTTGGCCGGCATAGGTGCCACGACCATTACCGGGGCCGGACGAGATTCGGCAACCGGAGCGGCCTCGGCGCCGTAGACGGCCGTTACGAAAGCAGGCGGTACGAATACCTCCGGCTGGGCTACGACTTGCGGCTCGACAACGGCAGGTGCGGCAATCTCTGATGCCTCCTCTACGACCGGCGCCAGAACGGCAGCTTCCCAAGCCGCTAGTTCGTCCATGGCCGGCGTGCTGACTGTTGCCGTCGAGAGGCTGGGAACGGCTTCGGCCAACACAGCAGCTTCAACGGCAAAAGCCGCTTCGACAGTCCGCTGAATCTCCGCAACCGCAGCCGGTCGGCGGCATTCAACGATGCGGAACTTCGCGACGATCGATTCGGCTTCAACCTTAAGCTCGGAAATCATCACCGGCTTGGTCGGCGCGCCCCTGATGGCGGACACGAATTCGCCGTCGAAGGGCATCGCGTCCCAGAAAGCGAAATCGGAGAGATGAGCGAGCCGCGACTCGACCACAGGCGCGGCAACGGATTCGGAAACATTCAACGATACTGGGGAAGCGTCCAGCGCGGTCGCCGGAGCCTTCGAAAATGCGGTAGCGATAACGGTCATCTCCAATGCGTCCGGCTCGGTTGCCGGAGATTTCTGAATTACTGATGGCATGTAGCTCTCCACCGCAAAAGGCATGTCCTCAAGCAGCGGCAGATGGAACTCGGCGGGCTGCGCCGGCTGTGGCGCAGCGAGGGTGGCCGGTGCCTCGATGACGGGCGGTTCCATGACCCGCATCGCGGCATGAGTGGAGACCGGCGGCGTGATTTCGGCCGGCAGCTCGGCGGGCGGGCGACGGCTGATAATCTCGTTTTCCCGCGTGCGGGTGAACCGAACGTTCGGACCCATCAGAAAAGCGTTCTGCCAGCCGGGCGAGGCAAGATCCTCCGCCGAAATTCCATGCGGCAGGACGGTCATCACCGGATCCTTCTCCGCGGGCTTCGCCTGCAAAGCCTCGACGACCGGTTTCGGTACGGCGGCCGTCCGCTGCCTTGCCTCTTCGGCACGCCGCAATTCCTCGGCGCGGCGATGCTCCTCGGCCTTGCGCTTGGCTTCGCGGGCGTTGCGAATCTTCTCTTCCAGGAATGCACGGCGGGCAGCAATCTGCTCGATCCGACGCGCCTCCTCGGCGGCCTGTTCCGGGTCGAGTTCGCCCTCCGGCTGGACGCCTTGTGACGCATTCGAAAGTGTCGTTCGGGAAAGACGCATGAGACCTGCAACCCAGTCATTGATATTGCCGATGGCTTCTCAAATCGAATAGGGCAAGGATGGTTAATAAGTTCCTTCTGACCGCTGCTGAAAGCACGTATTCCTGCTGTCTGTGCCGCCCGAACAACATCGAAAATTCCGCGCAAATGGGCGCACTTGCCGCGCGGAAACGCGGCGGCAATGCAGATCGGATTTTTTTTGCGGGGTTCGTTACTTGGACGAGGACAGCTGCGCGATCGACAGCAGCGTGTCGGCGCTGATGCCGACGCCCGATGAAGAGCTCGTCAGAATCGACAGGGCCGGCGACGTGGACGACGCGGTATTGTTCTCCAGGTCATACATGGCAGAGAATCGCTGCAGCAGCTTATTGACCTTGTCCGGATCCTGAAGATCGGAAACGTTAACGAACTTGCTGAGCATATTGGCCTGGGTAGTGACATCCATGGAAGAGATCGAGCTCGGCAAGCTGTAGGTGGTGGTTATGACCTGGTAGAGCGCGGTGTCGCCCATGATGTCGTAAATCGAATTGATACTCGGCGCCTTGCGCTGGAAGTAGAGCGCCAGGCGCACACCGGCGTTGGTTTGTCCTTCCTGATCCTCGAGCGTCTGATGCAGGTAGAGATCGTTCGTCTGGGCGAGAGCGCCCCCGTTCTGTGCGGTGCCGAGCTTGCTGTCCGTCAGGTTCCCGCTCGTATCGAAATTGAACGCCTCGACGATGCTCTTGAACTTGGCACCATCAGCGGTGTTGATAAAGCTCTTGGAGTCGGACGGATCGGAGGCGAAAGCCTTCTTCAGCGTCGCCGTGTCGACGGTTTTCGGATCGATGCCGTTGGCGGTCAGGATGAAATTTGTGAGCTTGCTGTCGGCAAGCAGACCGGTGACGCTGGTGACATTGACGATGTTGGTCGCGAAATAGGTGCCGGCAGTCTTGGCGTCATTGGTCGCCTTGGTCAGCAGGGCGCCCGTCAATCCTGCCGTGGAGCGGCTGGAATATTCAGAAATATAGCTGTTCGTCTGCGTTTGCGACAGGGACTGGACCGGAGGCTTCAGATTGCCAGCGCTATCGAAATTGAAGGCCTTGGCAAGCGCCGTAAAGCGCGAATCCTTAAGCGAGCTGACATAGCTCTTGGAATCGTAGGGATCGCTTTCGAGGATCTTGGTCAGCTGGGTCTTCGTGACCTCGTTCGAACCGATGCCGTAGGCGCGCAGAGCCATCTGGTAGAGTTCGGGCATGCTGTCGTTGGACGTGCTGCTATCGGCGGTATTGCTCGTGAAGAAATCCTTGATGGTCTTCACGTTGGCGATGCGGTTCTTGTAGTTGTTGACCGCATCGGTCGTCAGGTTCGACTGCGAAGACCGATAGTTCGTCATATAGGCGGTCGAGGCAGCATCGATCGCGCTTTGGGACTGGGCCGTATCGCCAGAAGCAAGCGTGCCGTCCGATTGGAAATTGAACGCGGCGACGACATCCGTCAGGCCGAAGATGGAAGCGGTCGTCGGATCGGAAAAGGCATTTTTGAAGACGATGGCGGGTGTGCTCGCATCGACGCCGTAGGCCGTCTTGATAACGTCGAAGAGGCGGGCGTCCGACGTCAACTGGTCGACTGACGTGATAGAGCCGATATGGTCCTTATAGTACAGAGCGTTGTCGGCCGCGCCGACACTGGTGGTGTACGAGGGCACGCCGGAGTTATAGGCGCTCATGACATCGGCCTGCTGGCCGAGGGTCTGCGGCCCCCCAGGGTAATTCGTCGTATAGGCCGTGGTCGTGGCGCTCATCTGAGCCGATGTCTGCGCCTGCGAGCCGGAGGCGACCGTCCCATTGCTTTGGAAATTGAATTCGGCCATGACGCTGGTCAGCCCGTTCGAGCTCGCAACGCCCGCATCCTTGGCCGAGGCATTGAACTGGTCGGCGGTGATATAGACCGGGATATCGAAGGCTGTTTTGACGTACTGGAACAGCCGCGGATTGGACGTCAGCTGATCGACCGACGTGACATTGCCGATATTGGCCTCGTAATAGGCATTGTCGCTGTCGGCCGTGGATGTCTTGACCGTGCCATCCGCGTTGAAATTGAACTCCGCTGCGAGAGCCTTGTCGGCGGCGCTGCCGTTCTGGTTGACGTAGCTGTTTGGATCGCTGGTATCGCTCGTCAGCATCTGCTTCAGGATCGAATTCGATGCGTAAGTCGGATCGATGCCGTAGGCCTGCAGGACGTAGTTCCTCAGGCGCGTGTTGCCGAGCAGGTCATCGACAGACTTAACCGAACTGATGTTCTGGCTGTAGTAACTCGTTTCCGTCGCGGCAGCCGTCGCCTCATTCGTATATGATTGCTGATAAAGCCCGATCAGATCGTCTTCCTGCTTGCTGGATTGCGCCGCGTTCGTGCTGCCCGTACCGAAATTGAACGCCGCGGCAAATTCCTTGTAGCGCGGATCGGTCAATTTATTGGCGAAACTGGTGGAATCGCTGAGGTCGCTGGTCAGCACCTGTTTCATAAAGGCCTTGGCGTATGTCATGTCGGAGAGCCCGTAGGCCTCCATTGCATAACTGTACAGCTGATAGTTATTCACGAAGTCATCGACGTTCTTTACTTTGCCGATATTGGCATTGTAATAGTCGATCAGGCGCTTATTCTGAGACTGTGATGCCACCTGATTGAGCGACGTTGACATATCTCTGGTTGCAATCGTATAACCAAGATAAGTGGAAATCATCAGCAAAATCCCAATAGATCTCTAATATAAGCTCGTACAAGCCCGCGAATCTGGAAGCATTTTCCCACACAAACCTTACCTGAGACTTACAACACCTCATCCTTTGCGTGTACCGCGATGGAGCAGCCGCCGTGCCTTGCATTCACTTTATGGAAACCCTGATGCATTCGATTTCGCTAACCATTTGAGGACGCAAAGTTTTCTTAACCGCAATTTTTAAGCTGTCTGGAAGGGACCGCGCCTAATCTGCCCAGCAACGAGAGGACAAAAGTTCTCCGAGAGAAGACCGGAAAACCGGCTCTCAGGTAAAGCAAGGGTAGAAAATCGATGACAAATACCGTCCTGAAGCCCGACTGGGCTGGAACCACACTGCGGCTTGATCCGACGCGCTTTCCGCAACAGGTCAGCTATGCCATGCGGGGTGCCGAGGGTGACGTTACCATCACGATCGATGAGCGCGGCGCCGTGCTGCGCAAGATCCTGCCGTCCAGCGGCCTGCCGCTGTCCGTCGCCCTGCCAAAACGCGCTTTCATGGGTGTCGCCGCTCGCGCCATCGACCATGGTGACGGCGAAGTCACCGTTACGCTTGAACTGCATCACTCCGATCCGGACCTCTGCATCCCCCTCCTTGTTGCCCACGATCTCAGCGACATCGCTGCCGATTGGCGCTCCTGGTCGGAAGCCTTCCGTATCCCGATGCTGATGATTGAGGCCGATGGCGTTGCCCGTCCGTTGGAAGAGCATCTGGGCAGTGTCCGCGCGCTGGACAGCCAACCGCGTCGACGTCATTCCTATTTCGCCGATCGCCGCCCGCGCTTCCTCGTGCGCCGCTCGACCGGCAAGCTCGGCATCAAGATGAAGATCGAAGGCCGCGAGATCATTGCGCGGCACTGAGCTGTCAGGATTAAGTTCCGACATTACCAAAGATCGGCCGTGGGATGTGCAATCCTGCGGCTGACAGATTTTATGGCCTCAGCAAACGCTCATCGCCAGCCATGCTCGATGGTTACATGCTCACGGAACAAGAAGCAGGAACGACAGGAAGAGCCCGGCAAAGACAATCAGGCCAACCCGGTTGTTGGATAGGAACAGGGCTCGGCACTGCTCGCCATCTTTGATGTCAAGCACGGCGATCTGATAGGCGAACATACCGCCCGCGACGATCAGGCCGACATAGGAAAGCCAGCCGGCTCCGGCCAGGGCGAAGGCAACCAGCATCAGAAGCACTGTCGCGCCGTAGAGGCCGATCAGCCAGAGGCGCGTCTGGTCGCCGAAGAGCCGCGCGGTCGAGCGGACGCCGATCAGCTCGTCGTCTTCCTTGTCCTGATGCGCATAAATCGTGTCGTAGCCGATCGTCCAGAGGATGGCGGCGGCGTAAAGCACGATCGGAGCAAGCGACAGGCTGCCGAAAAGGCCGGCCCAGCCCATCAAAGCACCCCAGGAAAAGGCAAGACCCAGGAAGAACTGCGGCCAGTCGGTGAAGCGCTTTGCGAAAGGATAGAGCGCGACGATCGCAAGCGACAACACGCCGAGAAGGACGGCAAACCAATTGAACTGCAAAAGCACCAGAAGGCCGGCCAGGGCCTGGAGCGCGATGAAGACCTTGGTCTGAAAGCGTGTCACGCGGCCAGACGGCAGTGGGCGCGAGCGCGTGCGCGCGACCTTCATGTCGATCCCGTGATCGACCAGATCATTATAGGCGCAGCCGGCGCCGCGCATGGCGACCGCACCGACGAAATACAGGATGAGGTGATAGATCACCACAAAACCCGGCGAACCATGCCCCATGGAAATGGAGGCATTGGCGGCAAGTGCCACCGACCAGAAGCACGGCCACATCAGAAGCTGCCAGCCGATCGGCCTGTCCCAGCGCGCAAGCTGCGCATAGGGCCAAAGCACCGGCGGCAAAACGCGGTAAACCCAGTTTCCGGATGGCGCGTCAGCGACGCGCCCGTTGATGTCGCCTGTCTTTTGCATAGGCGATTAGTAGTGATATCCGACGCTGAAGGTCAAGCGGCGGAGCCTAAGCCCCGCTCATTTCTCAGTTCATCGTGAAGTTGAACTTGTAGCTGGCGGAGACGCCGATCAGCAGCTGGTTGCGGTCGCCACGCTCGCGCACGAGGCTGCTGTCACCGGCCGGGCCGGTAAGACGCGTATATTCCAGGAAAGTGCTGGTGGTCCAATTCTCGGACGGCTTCCATGTCAATGCGCCACCGGCACCGACGGATTTCACGCCGCCGCCCGGGTTGTAACGGCTGAGGCCGGAGGCGGCCGCCTCCCGCGCGTTGACGCCGTAATAGGTGTTGAAATAATCGTTGGAGGCGAGCGTCATGCGCGGGCCGCCGGACAAGCGCAGTTCCGGAGTGATGTCGGTGAAGGCGTCGACGGCGGCATCGGCAACGAGGCCGCTATGGGCGCGAATGCCCTGGCGGACTTCGACGCGGGCGCGCAGCCAGTCGGTCGGATAGGCTTCGGCAAAACCGCCAGCCTCAACGCCCCACTTGACCTTCTTCAGGCCCCTCAGCTCACGACCGTCGCTGCTGTCCCGGCTCGGCACGAACTTGCCGACGATACCGACTCGGAAGGCGTCACTCTCGATCAGAGCAAAGGACGGATTGTCGTTGCGCGAGGAGAAACGGGGACCCGGGCCCTGCTTGCCGACGGAGATCAACGGCGACCACTGCAGCTTGTTGTGCTTGCTGCCTTCGAATTTCGGCGCCGAGAAACCGGCCGCACCGACGCTTAGGTACCAGTTACCCGACCAGAAATGCTGGCCGTCTCCGGCCGAAGCCGCACCGGCTGAGGCAGCGAACAAGCCGAACGTGAAAAGCAGACGCGATCTCGTAAACACAATGCAACTCCATAATACACAATACAAAGGGCCATACACGCGGCCCTAGAGTTGCCTCAAACTATTCGGATCGCGTTACCGCTCTCTTAACCACGCGCGGTCGAATTCAGGACCGACGGCAAAATTCTCGATGAGACCTGCGCTGGTCTCCGGCTTGCGCCGATCTGTCGCAGCGATTTAATTTCGGTATGCGCTACTCAATCCAAGGTAATGGCGCGACGCCAGAATTTGAGCAGTGACCTGCTCATATGAAGGTTGAACAAGAGGCAAAATGAAAACCAAATCTTGGATTTATCTCGGTGCGTTTCTCAGCATCGGCTTGATGCTTTCCGGCTGTGTCAGCGCACCGATCGGGGGCGCCAAGCAAGATCAATATTCGCACAGAGTCATTTCGGGCAAGAAGACCGCGCTCGGAATGGCTTCGTCGGTGAAGCGGGACTGCACCTTCAACTCCTACCCCTATACGGCGGTGGTCAAGCAGCCCAGCCATGGCAAAGTCACATTCGAACATGGCACGGTTCACGTCAAATACGACAAGGATAGCGATGCCTATATCTGCAGCGGCAAGCCCATTGAAGGTACTACGATATACTACACGTCCGATCCCGGTTTCGTCGGCACCGATCAATTCACCCTGCGGGTGACCGTATTGTACGGAAGTAAAGTCAGCGACGAGAATCTGACCGTCAAAGTGGTCAAATAGCATTCATATCCTCGCTACCTGCCGGGACTGAACGCTAAAGCGCCGGACTTTGGAAATCCAAAATCCGGCGCAACCATTCAAAACAATGGCGAAGGTTTAGAACACAATCTTCTCCAGCGGCGCCCGTGTCGCCTCGAACTCCCTCAGCTTCGCCTCGCGCTCGCCAATATAGTTGCGGTTGTCGGGAACGGCGAACTGGTTCTTGGCAATCTGGATCTGCATGATGAAGAGCTCGTCCCAGCGGAAGCCCATTTCCGAGCCGGCCAGATAGAATTCCCACATGCGGAAGAAATTCTCGTCGTAGAGCGCCACGGCTTCCGCCTTTCGCGCGACGAAGCGCTGGCGCCAGTGCCGCAGCGTATGCGCATAGTGCATCGGCAGGATTTCGACATCCTTGACCAGAAGCCCGGCCTTTTCCAGCGGCGGCAAGGTCTCGCCGACCGAAGGAATATAACCACCCGGGAAGATATACTTTTCGATAAAGGCATTGGTGGCAAAGCTCGGCTTCGGACGGGCAATGGAATGCAGCACCATCACACCGTTGTCGTCGAGCAGTTCCGAAACCTTCTTGAAGAACCTGCGATAGGCGCCGATACCGACATGTTCGAACATGCCGACAGAGACGATGCGGTCGAACTTCCGGCCCGCCATGTAACGGTAGTCCTGCAGCTCGAAACGGACGCGGTCGGACAATCCGCGCTTGGCGGCGCGTTCACGGGAGACCTTGAGCTGCTCTTCGCTGAGCGTGATGCCGGTAAAATCGAGGCCGGGATTGGCTTCGGCGAGATACATGCCCATGCCGCCCCAGCCGGAGCCGATCTCCAAAACGCGCTGGCCGGGCTCAACCAGCAGCTTGGCGGCGATATGGCGCTTTTTGGCCACCTGCGCTTCGTCCAGGCTGATGCCAGGCGGCACGAAATAAGCGCAGGAATACTGCCAATCATCATCGAGGAAGAGATCGAACAGCTTGGCCGAAAGATCGTAGTGATGCGCAACATTGTATTTGTTGCGATTGATCGGCGACCGGCTCTTGAGCTGCTGCCAGACGATGCGCCCCATCAGTAGGGCCGCCATGCGCAGATCGAAGATTTCGTTGGTGGTGTTCTGCTTCACCAGAGAGAGGAATTCATAGATATCCCCCTGCTCGAGAATGAAGCGCCCTTCCATATACATTTCGCCGAGCTTCAAGGTCGGATCGCGCGCGATCGCGTCCTCCGCCTGCTGGTCGGCGAGGCGGATGGCGACCATTTCGCCGGACCCATCGCCGATCATGTGCGTCTCGCCGGACGCGAGCGTAAGTTTCAGCGAGCCTTTACGGACAAGTTTCGTAACAAGAGAGAAGAGTGCCGACGCCATGGACGCCTCGAATGTTATGACATGACATTAGGGCTGACTCTAGCGCTTCAGAACATTGTGGCAAGCGCACCTTTTCGCACTCTGTAGCACTCCGGCAACAACACTGCCAGAGTGTGACATTCTTGCAATGTCTCTCGCTAAGTCCTTATTTTCGCTTGAGTGCATCGGCCAGAGCGGCACCGAAACTGCCCTGCTGCTCCGCCTTCGGACGACTATCGCCCCTACCGCCAGCGTTGCGTGCCCCACCTTGCTCTCGCGAATCACGTGCCGGCGGCGGCGCCACAGTGCCGCCATCTTTGCGCATCGAGAGAGCGATTCGCTTCCGCTTCACGTCGATTTCCACGACCGTGACCTTCACGACGTCGCCAGCCTTGACCACCTCATGCGGGTCCTTCACGAAGCGATCGGCAAGCTGCGAGACATGCACCAATCCGTCCTGATGGACGCCTATATCGACGAAGGCACCGAAGGCGGCAACATTGGTCACCGTACCTTCGAGAAGCATTCCTGGCTTCAGGTCGCCGATCTCGTTGATGCCCTCGGCAAAGGTCGCGGTCTTGAAGCTCGGGCGCGGATCGCGGCCAGGTTTTTCCAGCTCGGAAATGATGTCGCGCACGGTCGGCAGACCGAATTTCTCGTCGATGAACTGCCTGGGATCGATGGCCTTCAGCTTTGCCGTATCTCCCATCAGGCTGCGAAGGTCGCGTCCGCAGGCGGCAACGATCTTCTTGGCGATGCCATAGGCTTCCGGATGCACCGACGAGGAATCGAGCGGCTCCTTGCCGTTGGGAATGCGCAGGAAGCCGGCGCATTGCTCGAAGGTGCGCTGGCCGAGGCGGGCAACCTTCAACAGATCGCGGCGGGTCTCGAAGGCCCCCTCGCCGTCTCGATGCTTGACGATCGCATCGGCGATCGACGGGCCGAGGCCCGAGACACGGGCCAGCAGCGGAGCGGAAGCCGTGTTCAGATCGACACCTACGGCATTCACCGCGTCCTCGACGACCGCGTCCAGCGAACGCGACAGCTTCAGCTGATCGACATCGTGCTGGTATTGGCCGACGCCGATCGACTTCGGCTCGATCTTGACGAGTTCGGCCAGCGGGTCCTGCAAGCGGCGGGCGATGGAGACGGCTCCGCGGAGCGAGACGTCGAGGCCGGGAAATTCAAGTGCCGCAGTCTCCGAGGCGGAATAGACGGAGGCGCCGGCCTCCGAGACGATGACCTTGGTCGGCTTCGGCGCCGGCAGATCGGCGAGCATGTCGGCCACAAGCTTCTCCGTCTCACGGCTGCCGGTGCCGTTGCCGATGGAAATCAGCTCGACCTTGTGCTTGCGGACCAGTGCCGCCAAGGTCGCCTGCGTACCGCGCACATCATTCTTCGGCGGGAAGGGATAGACGGTCGTCGTCTCCAGCAACTTGCCCGTGCCGTCGACCACCGCCACCTTGACGCCGGTGCGGATGCCCGGATCGAGACCCATCGTGGCGCGTGAACCGGCGGGGGCTGCGAGCAGCAGATCCTTCAGATTGCGGGCGAAGACGTGGATCGCCTCCTCCTCGGCGCGCTCGCGCAGCTCACGCATCAGGTCGAGCGACAGCGACATGGAAAGCTTCACGCGCCATGTCCAGCTCGCGACTTCCATCAGCCAGCGGTCGCCGGGCCGGCTCGGGCCGATCTCATAGGCCGTGGCGATCATCCGCTCGACCGGCTTGTTCGGCGAGATGGCGTCAACATCGACATCGATGGTCAGCGTCAGGACCTCTTCGTTCCATCCCCGCAGCATGGCAAGCGCGCGATGGCCCGGCGCGGTTGCCCAGCGCTCCTGATGTGAGAAATAATCGGAGAATTTGGCGCCCGCCTCCTGCTTACCATCCACGACCGTTGCCTTCAGGATGGCGGTCGTCTTCATATGCCCGCGCAGCTTGCCGAGCAGGTCGGCATTTTCCGTAATGCCTTCGGCGATGATGTCGCGCGCGCCCTCGAGCGCCGCCTTCACGTCGGGCACATCGGCTGTAATGAAGCCTTCGGCGAGAACCGCAGGCTCCTTTGTCCGGTCTGCAAGTATGGTGTCGGCAAGCGGAGCGAGGCCGCGTTCCCTGGCGATCTCGGCGCGGGTACGGCGCTTCGGCTTATAGGGCAGATAAAGGTCTTCCAGCTCGGCCTTGGTGGCAACCTTGGCGATCTTGCCCATCAGCTCATCGGTCATCTTGCCCTGGCCGGTAATGGACTCGACGATCGCGGCACGGCGGGCTTCCAGCTCGCGCAGATAGACGAGCCGTTCCGCCAGCGTCCGCAGTTGCCCATCGTCGAGACCGCCGGTCACTTCCTTGCGGTAACGGGCAATGAACGGCACGGTCGCACCTTCGTCGAGGAGCTCGATGGCGGCCTTGGCCTGATCCGGGCGGGAATTGATCTCGGCGGCGATGGTTGCGGCAAGGGAACGGATATCAGCGGCCATGTGACTCTCTGGACTGGACAATCGTGAGGGGACCATAAGCACGATCCCGCGAACATAAGAAACTGTTTTCGACGCAGATCACCCCGATCCGGCGGGAGAAAGGCGACCTGACATCCAAAACCGCACCCCGCTTTAGCGACATAAAAAGGCATGGCAATGTTGGCCGCCATGCCTCCACAGGATTTGATGCTTGACCTTTGGCCCAACCCCCCTTAACCGCGCAAAAGGATGCAACGAAAGGGCAAGCCATGAGAGTTCTGTTGATCGGATCGGGCGGACGCGAGCACGCACTGGCCTGGAAGCTGGCGCAATCGCCGCTCATGACGGAATTCTATGCGGCCCCAGGCAATCCGGGCATTGCCGAACATGCGACGCTGGCGGCGCTCGATATCGACGATCATGACGCCGTCGTCGCCTTCTGCAAGGAAAGAGCCATCGACTTCGTCGTGGTCGGCCCGGAGGCGCCGCTGGTTGCCGGTATTGCCGACAAACTCCGCGCTGAAGGCATCGCCGTGTTCGGCCCCTCCGCCGCCGCGGCGCAATTGGAAGGCTCCAAGGGCTTCACCAAGGATATCTGCGCCCGCTACGATATCCCCACCGGCGCCTATCAGCGCTTCAACAACGCGCCAAAGGCCAAGGCCTATGTCCGCGCGCAGGGGGCTCCGATCGTCGTCAAGGCCGACGGGCTTGCCGCCGGCAAGGGCGTGACGGTCGCCATGACGATAGACGAAGCCCTTGCAGCCATCGACGACTGCTTCGAGGGCGCATTCGGCGAGGCCGGGGCGGAGGTGGTGATCGAGGCCTATCTGGACGGCGAGGAAGCAAGCTTCTTCTGCCTCTGCGACGGCAAGCATGCGCTGGCGCTGGCCACCGCCCAGGACCATAAGCGCGTCGGCGACGGCGACACCGGCCCGAACACCGGCGGCATGGGCGCCTATTCCCCGGCCCCGGTCATGACGCCTGACATGGTCGATCGCACGATGAAGGACATCATCGAGCCGACGATGCGCGGCATGGCGGAGAGCGGTCATCCCTTCTCCGGCGTCTTCTTTGCCGGGTTGATGATCACCGCGAAGGGGCCGGAACTGATCGAATACAATGTCCGCTTCGGCGATCCGGAATGCCAGGTGCTGATGATGCGACTGAAGAGCGATCTTCTGCCGCTGCTTCTCGCCTGCGCCAACGGCACCCTGGATCAGGTCAACGCCGAATGGAGCGATGACGCCGCGCTGACCGTGGTCATGGCTTCGAAAGGCTATCCCGGCTCCTACGCCAAGAACACGCCGATATCAGCGCTGCCGGCAGACGCCGATGAGGCGAAAGTGTTTCATGCCGGCACAGCCCTCAAAGATGGCGCCCTGATCGCGACCGGCGGCCGTGTGCTCAACATTACCGCGACCGGCAAGACCGTGAGCGAAGCGCAGAAGCGCGCCTATGCCCTTGCCGGCCAGGTGCGCTGGGAAAACGGCTTCTATCGAAGCGACATCGGTTGGCGCGCGGTCGAGCGCGAGGCGTAAACGGCGCATCCTCTCTCAATGTGCGGTCCACTAAATTTTTACCTAATCTCCTGACGGTATGGAAACAAAGGCTCGCTAATGTCTTCGTCAACATAGACGGAGTTGTTTGTTATGCGTTCCTTCTTCCTGACCATGGCTTGCGTACTGGCCGGCAGCTCCGCCATGGCCTCGTCTATCCAGCCTATCGACGGCAAGTTGCTCGACCGCAACAGCAGCATTGTCGTCAAGACGTGCGTCCAGTGCCCTCCCCTCAAGCCGCCGGCGGTCGAAAAGGAATATGTCGTGCCGACGTTGACGCCCGGTACGCAATCCATCGCCATCCGCAGCATCGACGGCGAGAAGAAGGTGGTGCGCACTGAGGCTTGGATGGGCGGCTCTCCTGTCGTCTTCGTCACCAAGCCGACTCCCGAGGCCCTGGCTGCGGCCGGCGAATCCATCGACGGCATCGATACGGCGGCAAAGACCGCCGCCCTGCCAAAAATCGCCCAGACTCCCGAGCTTGCGCCGCTCGATCTCTCCGGCTTCCAGCTTCGTCAATAGCTGCGAATTTTCATGTCCTGCCTCGCCCGCCCACCTTTCGGGTCGGCGGGCCGAGCCGCGATGGCAGGACAATACGCTCAGGCTAAGTCCTGGAGCGCATTTGCTACTTCTAAAATAAATCCCGAGAAATTCTGATCTTCACTCGAGTTATTCTCGAGTCTGAATAAATATTACTTATCTCGCACGCCATATCCCAGGTTTCAACTCCCGGCAAATACAACCAGACTGCTCAAGTTAAAGGTTTTTTAGACATAAAATGAGATTTTACTGTCCACCGGACAGCAGCATGTCATTTCGAGCGGCGGCAAGCGTATTGGGAATCTCTCAGGCGATCGCACAGGCGGTAGGATACCGCACCGGTATTTAATTACCTGTGGGAGACGTTATGAAAAATCTCAAGATCGCACATCAATTATTTGCCCTGCTCGGCGTCCTCATGGCCGCCTTTGCCGTAGCCACCTATTTTCAAATCCGGTCGCAGGCCGATTCCATCTATGACGATCGTTTCGATATGCTGCGCACGCAGGTCGAATCCGGCATCTCGGTTCTGAACCAATATTACCAGCGCGAGAAATCCGGCGAGATGACACATGACGCTGCCCAGGCCGAGGCATTCAAGGTGCTGTCGCATGTCAGCTTCGCGCCGGCCGGCTATTTCTTCGGCTTCGATTACAATGTGATCCAGCGGATTCATCCGAGCCCGGTCAACATCGGCAAGGACATGTCCTCGCAGGTCGACAAGAACGGCACGCATTTCAGCAAGGAAATGGTGGAGAAGGGCATCAAGGGCGGCGGCCGCACCATCTATTACTGGAACAAGCCCGGCCACCCCGACGGCGACTTCTTCCTGAAGGGCAGCTATTCGGCAGCATTCGCTCCGTGGCAGATCGTGCTCGGATGCGGTGTTTACATGGATGACCTGCAGGAGCAGATCAATGCCACCATGTGGCGTGCGCTCATGATCTGCGGCATCGTCTCCCTGGTCGGCATCGGGGCTGCCTTCTATTTCATCCGCGGCATCACGAAGCCGCTCACCGATGTCCATGCTGCCCTCAAGGCTGTCGCCGACGAGGACGTGAAGACCGCCATCCCGCATATCGAAATGCGCAACGAAATCGGCCTGATGGCGAAGGCGACCAGGGCTTTGCAGGAAAAGATTCGCGAACGTCATGCACTCGCCGACCGCCAGGCGGCGCAGGAGCTGGAAATCAGCAACGAGCGCGAACAGAACCTGCAGCAGCAGCAGGATGAAGCGCGCGAGCAGGCACGCGTCGTCTCCGTCATCGGCAAGGCGCTCGAGGATCTCGCCCGCGGCGATCTGACGGTGCGTTGCGGCGATCTCGGTGCCAGCTATGCCGGCCTTCGCAACAACTTCAACGAGGCGCTCTCGCACCTCGAGGCTGCGATGGGCCGTGTCAACGCCAAAGGCAATGATATCGGCCTCAGCAAGGAAGAGATTCGTCGCGCCTCCAACGAATTGTCGCAGCGCACCGAACGCCAGGCCGCCAGCCTGGAAGAGACCTCGGCGGCACTGGACGAACTCACCGTCGCCGTCCGCCAGACCGCGGAAGGCGCGCATGAGGCCAGCAAACGCGTTCACGCCGTCAGCACCGAGGCATCGCGTAGCGACGCCGTGGTTGCCCAGGCAATCGAAGCGATGAGCGGGATCGAGAAGTCCTCGTCGGAGATCAGCAAGATCATCGGCGTCATCGACGAGATCGCCTTCCAGACCAATCTGCTTGCCCTGAACGCAGGTGTCGAAGCCGCCCGCGCCGGCGAATCCGGCAAGGGCTTTGCCGTCGTCGCCCAGGAAGTACGCGAACTGGCCCAGCGTTCCGCGGCCGCCGCCAAGGAGATCAAGGACCAGATCGCCCGTTCCTCCGGGCAGGTCGACCAGGGCGTCCGCCTTGTCGGCGAAGCAGGCGAAGCGCTGAAGCGCATCTCCGACCAGATCAAGGCGGCCAACGAGATCGTCTCGAAGATCGCCCACAGCGCCTCCGAGCAAGATACGACGCTGCGCTCGATCTCGTCCTCAATGAACCAGCTCGATGCCGCCACCCAGCAGAACGCCGCGATGGCAGAAGAGACGACGGCATCGGCCGAGACGCTCGCCGGCGATACGGAAGACCTGCTCGCCCTCATCCGTGGCTTCCGTGTCAACGATGGCCATCCGGCTGTGGATCATCGTCGTCGCGCGGCCTGAGCCGGAAAAGTCAGAAAAGAGAAACTGCCGGGCTTGCGTCCGGCGGTTTTCGTTTAAGCTGCGATCGGCTGCTTCAGTCTGCTGCCAACCGCTCGACCAGCCTGTCTATCTCACGATCGGAATAAACCTCGATGCCGGCCTGCTGCAACAGCGCAGCCGTAACGCCATGGCCCGGATGCCGCCCCCCGGAAAAGGAGCCGTCATAGATAAAGCCCGAGCCACATGAGGGGCTGCCGTCGATCAATAAAGCGTACCGACAGCCGGTTTCTCGCGCGAGCGCCAGCGCGTTCTCCGCGGCCTGCCGAAACCCTTCGGTTACGTCGCCGCCACTGATCTCCATCACGCGTGCGGTGCCGGCGAGCACATCCTCGCCTGCGGCGCTGTTTTCGATTTCGGCTGGCGGCCTGGGCACAGCCATACCGGCGGACATTTCCGGGCAGATCGTCACCAGCCGCCCCTCCTCGCGCCAGCGATCGATCGCCGGATGGATGAGCGGCTTGGAACGGCCGTCATAGCGGACGGCATGGCCCATGAGGCAGGCGCTGACGAGAATCTTTCCGGTCATCGCGCCCCCGGTTCTATCCCGCGATCTTCGAGAAATCAGCGACTGTGCCGGTTGCCTCGCGGATCAGGCGCAGCAGCGCCAGACGGTTGGCGCGGATGGCGGCGTCTTCATCGTTGACGAGCACGTCTTCGAAGAAGCGATCGACGGGCGCGCGCAGCTTGGAAAGCGCGGCCATAGCCGAACGGAAATCTTCCTTGGCGATCGCATCGGAGGCCTCGGCCGAGGCTGCCTTAACGGCCGCAAAGAGATCCTTTTCGGCATCGAGCTTCAGCAGGGCTTCCGAAACGCTGTCGGCGACAACCGTGCCCTTCTTCTCTTCGGCGGCCAGAAGCTGGGTGGCGCGTTTGGTGCCGGCGAGCAGGTTCTTGCCATCCTCGGAGGTAATGAAGGCCGTCAACGCCTCGACGCGACGGGCGATCATCAGCAGATCGTCGGTCTCCGGCGTCAGCACGGCGTCGATCAGGTCGTAGCGTGCGCCGAGATCGCGCAGATAGACCTTGAGGCGATCATGGAAGAAGGCCAGCAGATCAGCATCGTTGGTCGTTGCCAGCAGTGGCAGACGCACGCCTCGCTCCAGCAGGATCCGGACGACGCCGAGAGCGGCGCGGCGCAGCGCGTAGGGATCTTTCGAACCCGTCGGCTTTTCGTCAATCGCCCAGAAGCCGACGAGCGTATCCAGCTTGTCGGCAAGCGCGACCGTGATCGCGACCTTGTCCTCGGGGACGCGGTCAGAGGGGCCTTGCGGCTTATAGTGATCCTCGATGGCGGCGGCTACCGAGGCGTCCTCGCCCTGCAGCACCGCATATTTGCGGCCCATGAGGCCCTGAAGCTCGGGGAATTCGCCGACGGCTTCCGTGCGGAGATCAGCCTTGGCCAGGACCACGGCGCGATCGACCAAAGCCGGATCGGCCCCGGTGATCTTGGCGAGTTCAGCTGCAAGCATGCGGATGCGGGCGACACGCTCGCCCTGGCTGCCCAGCTTGGCATGGAAGGTGACATCAAGCGCATCGAGCTTGGCCATGCGCTGATCGAGCGGCTTCGTCAGGTCGAGGCCGAACTTGGCGGCTGAAGCTTCCAGCGTTTCGAGATCCGGCAGGTCGCCCTGGTCGCGCTTCCAGAAATGCAGCGCGTCGGACAGGCGGGCACGCACGACCTTGCCGTTACCGTGGATGATTTCCTTGCCGCCATCCGTCGCCTGGATGTTGGAAACGAGAATGAAGCGGTTGGACAGCGTCTCGCCCGCCTGCGGGCGCGTAACGAAACACTTCTGGTTGGTCTTGATGGTGAGACGGATGATCTCAGACGGGATCGACAGATAGTCTTCCTCGAAGGAGCCCATCAGCACCTGGGGCCACTCGACCAGGCCGGACACTTCTTCCAGCAAGCCCTCGTCCTCGACCAGGTCCAGGCCGTTGGCAAAGGCGATGTCGCGGGCATCATGCAGGATGATATCCTTGCGGCGCTCGGCATCGAGGATGACGCTGGCCTTCTCCAGGCTCGCCACATAGTCGTCGAAGCGCTTGACGGTGATCGCATCAGGCGCATGGAAGCGATGGCCATAGGTCACGTTAGAGGCGACGATGCCGTCGATCTCGAAGGGGATGGCGGCGGTCTCTTCGTGTTCCGTGCCGAACATGCAGACGATCGACTGCAGCGGGCGCACCCAGCGCAGCGAGCCGGGCTTAGCCGAGGCCTTGCCCCAGCGCATGGATTTCGGCCATGGGAAGTTTCTGACGATATCAGGCATAACGGCGGCGACGATTTCTTCCGCTGCACGACCGGGCCTGGAAATGATCGCAACGTAGAAATCACCCTTCTTCGGGTCGCTCTGCACCTGTGCTTCTGAAATGGAAGACAGGCCTGCTCCGCGCAAAAAGCCTTCGATCGCCTTTTCATTGGCATCGGTGCGCGGACCCTTGCGCTCCTCGCGCACATCGGCGGAGCGCGCCGTCAGGCCGCGAATGTCGAGCGTGAGGCGCCGCGGCGTCCAATATTCCCTCGCACCCTCATAGGAAAGACCCGCTTCGACCAGGGCATCGGTCACCAGCTTCTTCAGATCGCCGGCAGCCTTGCGCTGCATACGGGCGGGAATTTCCTCGGAGCGAAGTTCGAGCAGGAGATCGGGCATGTCAAGGTTCCTCACCCTCCCCTTGAGAGAGAGGGTCGGCACGGTGTGCCGGAGTGGGGTGAAAACGGTCGGCCTCTGCTAGCAAAATTTGCCGCTGCTGCACAATGGCAAATATCGTATCCAGAACAGCCTCGATCTCATCCATGACCTCGGCATTCCAGAAGCGAACGACATGGTAGCCCTCATTTTCGAGATAGGACGTTCGTTCGGCGTCATAACGTCTTGCCGCTTCGTCTGCGTGCTGGCTGCCGTCGAGCTCGATAATCAAACCTATCTGATGACAGGTGAAATCAGCGAAATAACGCCTGATCGGAACCTGCCGCCGAAAATGCGTCCCTTCGATTGGAATGCGCCACAAATGCTTCCAAAGCTTGGCTTCCGCAGCCGTTGAACCAGCGCGCAAGCGCCGGCTATTGGCGATCTTGAAACGATCCAGCTTGGAGGGCTTTTTGGGCATCAAGGATCCACGTCTCTTACAATCGAAAATCGCGGCGTACACCCTCCCCTTGAGGGGGAAGGTCGGCCGAAGGCCGGGGTGGGGTGATCGCGACAACCTCCGCAGCTAGACAACGGTCACCCCCACCCGCCGCTGCGCGGCGACCTCCCCCCTCAAGGGGGAGGTGGACAACTACCAGCCCCCACCGCCTCCACCGCCTCCGCCGCCACCGGAGAAGCCGCCGCCCCCACCGCCTCCGCCGCCCGAAAAGGCAGAGGACGAGCTGGATACCGGGGCGGGGATGGTGGAAGCAATGGTGGAGGCCATTGACGAAGAGAAATCGCCGATGGTTCCGCCGATATTGCCGGGGTTGAAGTTGCCGGAATACCATACCGGCGCATAGGTCGCCGCCGCAGACGCGCCAGCCGCGGTGGCGAGCCAGGTCTCGAAAGCACTGGACCAGGGCTTTTCGACGCCGAGAGCGACGGCATAGGGCAGCAGCTTCTCGAAATGCTGCGGCGACATTTGCGGCGCGCCCTGCATGTTCATCCGGTCACGTTCTGCCAGCGTCAGATATTGCCGAAGACCGTCGATGCCATCCATCATCTTACGCCCGAGCGGCGTCGGTGCCCCCATCAGGAAATAGAAGACGACGTTGAGGGCGAAGATGCCGACGATGCCGGCCGTCAGTGGCAGCAAGCCCGCTTCCCACAGCGGCATGACTGCAGCCGCAAAACCGCTGACCGCGATGGATACGAAGACGAAGCCGAAGAAGGCGAAGATCAGGACAGACAGAATTCGCTGGCCGAGGCTGGCACTGTGACGGTGGAACCTGCGGCCGATGGAGCTAGCGAAGATCGTCACGAAAATCGACAGGAAACCGGGCACGATGATCAGCGGCAGGGCATTCTCATGCAGGCGACCGAAGATGATGATGGACGCCAGGATCAGGACCGACAGCACAACGCCGAGAATGATGTAGAACGCATTGGCCTTATAGTATTCATCGCGATGGTCGCGCTCGATGGCGCTGCGAAACTGCGAGCCGAGCTTCTGCACCGCCTGGCCGTTTTCCTTGTCGATGACAAGCGGGGAAAACGGCCCGACAGCCTGCATCAGCACCTTTTCGCCGCCGCCCAGATTGCTGCCGGCCGCCTTGCCGGTCGGGCGGATGACCACTTTCTCCTTCAGATCGTCGAGGATGACATAGCCGCGCACCGCAAGATCGATCGCCGTCGCCGACAGTGCCGTCCATCCCGAGCGGGTGAAGCCCTTGTTGTCGATATAGTTGACCAACGCTGGCGAAACACCGTCAGGCGGGTCCCAGCGTGGAACCATCACGCCCGGCGGCGGATCGCGCCCCACTCTGACCCAACTGCGCATGTAATAGATAAACAGCACGATCAGACCACCGATGGCGATACTGGTATCCAGATGATCTCGAAAAAACCAGCCCCATTGCTGGCTGGCGCTCGGCGGCGTGATCGTCCCTTTCGCAAGCTTGACGGCGATCGTCAAACCTTCGGCCATAGCGAGGGGTCGGGTCGTTGCAAAGGTGACGATATTGCCCTGTGCGCTCGCGCTTGCATTCTTCCCGTTGGCGCCGAGCGGCCCGGTGAAAAAGGCAAGCTGCTGAGGTTCCACACCGTCAGGCAATGTGACAGTCGCCTTGGCATTGATGATCGGGAACAGCCAGCCATTGCCTGTCACGTTCCAGTAAAGCTCTTCGTGATCGTCGAAATAACGGATCTGCCGGTCGGTATCATAGGTGATGCGGAACGTGTGCGGGCCTGGGTTCAGGAGTCGATCGGCGTTGCCGATATAGATGCGCTCACCGCCCCTGATGCGCTCGCTGCGCCAATCCTCCGGCTGCCCGTCGCGCTCGACGGAAACGACCTTGAAATCCACCTCGATCTCGCGGCCGTTGGCATCGGTCATTGTCAACGGAAAGTCCCGGAAGATGCCGCGTCGGATATCACGGCCTTCCGCATTCGCCGAGATCGTCTCGATAACCCGCATGGAACCATCGCGATGCAGGGCGATTGCCTGGTCGAAATTGGTGATGAGTTCTGCCGCCGTTACAGCCGTTGCGCAAAGCAGCAGGAGCAAAGCCAGGAGAAGCCCGGAAAGCCGCGTCATCACACCCCCAAGAGATACCGCGGCGCCCTCCCGGGCGCCGTCCAGCGTAAAACATAGTTTCCGCGCTCGGTTCCCTTTTGAAGCGAGGCGTCAGTCTTCGTAGGCGACACCCAGCGATGCCAGTACATCCCAATAGGCCGGGAAAGTCTTCGCAACGCAATCGGGATCGAGAATGGTGATGCCGCCGATCTTCAGGCCAGCGAGTGCAAAGCTCATGGCGATACGGTGATCGGCAAAACTGTCGATCTCGGCCGGCAGAACCTTGCCGGCAAGGCTCGGATCGGAAGCGACGATCAGATCGTCACCCTCCTCCGTACCGAGGTTCGGGACGATGCTCGACAGGCCGCTCGACAGCGCGCGGATACGATCGCACTCCTTGACGCGCAGGTTTTCGATGCCGACGAAGCGCACCGGCGTCTCGTTGAAGGCGGCGAGAACGGCAAGAGTCGGGATGGCATCCTGCATCTGCGAGCCGTCGATGACGGCCGGAAGATGCGGGAACTTCGAGATGAAATCATAGGCTCGCGCATCCGGTTGCGAGAATTCCGTTGCCGGCGTGCCGAGATCGATCTTGCCGCCGCTCAGCACTTCGGCCGCCCAGAGATAGGTTGCGGCCGAGGCGTCCGGCTCGATCAGGAAATCGGCGGCCCGGTAGCCTGTGGCCTCGACGCGCCACGCAACCGGGCTCACGCGCTCGACCTTGGCGCCGAAAGCGCGCATGGCCGCAACCGTCAGGTCGATATAGCCGAGGGCGCCGATATGCTCGCCGAGCAGCTCGACGTCGACCGGGCGATCGCCGCCGGCAGCCATCATCAGCAGCGCCGAGACATATTGGCTGGAAAGGCCGCCATCGATCTGCACGCGGCTTGCCGGGAAGCGACCGGTGCCGTTGATAGTCACGGGCGGGCAGCCGGTTTCAGCCGAAGCATCGATGCCGAGCGAGCGCAGCGCGTCGACCAGCGGGCCGATCGGCCGCTTGCGCATGTGGGCGTCACCATCCACCACGACCTTGCCGTCAACCAGTGCTGCGGCGGCGGTCAGGAAGCGTGTTGCCGTGCCGGCATTGCCGAGGAAAAGCGGCTCGGACGGCGCCGTCAATTTGCCGCTGCCTGTCACGATGAAGGTCGTGGCATCCGGCTCATCGATCGTCACGCCCATGGCGCGCAGCGCTTCGGCCATATAGCGGGTATCGTCGCTCTTCAGCGCGCCGGTCAGCCGGCTCGTGCCTTTGGCAAGGCCGGCGAGCAGCAGCGCGCGGTTGGTGATCGACTTCGATCCCGGCGGCATGGCGCGGCCGGTCAACGGCTTGCCAGGCGGGATAATCGTGAGTTTTGCTCTACCCATCATCATTCTCTTTGGTCAGTCAGGAAGGCGGCCGATAGCCGTCGGTCGGCTTCCTTTACCGCCTCGCATGAAAAACCGATAGCGGGAATCTCAGAACTTTACCGTGGGAACGGCGCGATCTGCTTCGTTTGATATCTCGAAATAGGCCTTCTTGACGAAGCCGAAGGGGCCGGCGATGAGATTGTTGGGAAAGGTCTCGACCTTGACGTTCAGATCGCGCGCGGCGCCGTTGTAATAGCGGCGCGACATCTGGATCTCGTTTTCCGTCGTCTCCAGCGACTGCTGCAACTCGACGAAGCCGGTATTGGCCTTCAGATCGGGATAGGCTTCGGAAACGGCCATCAGACGGCCAAGCGCCTGGCTGAGAATGCCCTCGGCAGCGGCACGGCCGGCAACGTCACCAGCGGGCACAGCCTGGGCCGCATTGCGGGCCTGTGTGACTTCCACGAGCGTCTTGTTCTCATGGCCGGCATAGCCTTTGACCGTCTCGACCAGATTGGGGATGAGATCGGCGCGGCGCTTCAACTGCACGTCGATGCCGGACCATGCCTCTTCCGCGACCTGGCGCGCGCGAACGAGCCCGTTGTAGATGAAGACGACATAGAGTGCTGCCAGCACTATGATCGCTAGAAGAATATACATCTCGACTCCCCGGGGCGACTGCAACCGCAGGGACACTAGGCAGATTTGCCGGCAATGTCACCCGGCTTTCGCCGCGGTATAAGCCCAAGATTGGGCCGCGGAGCAATGCCGCAGCCCGCAAAGTAGGCGAGCGCTACCACTTCCAGCCGTTCAGGCCGCCCGCTGATGCCAATTGGCGCCGCCGGCATCCGTCAGCAGGAAGGCCTCGCCGCAGGCCTTGGCCAGCGTGCGCACGCGCAGGATGTAGCTCTGACGCTCGGTCACCGAGATGACGCCACGGGCATCGAGCAGGTTGAAGACGTGGCTGGCCTTGATGCACTGGTCATAGGCCGGGAAAACGCATTTGTGCAGGCGCTGGTTATCGCTGTCGCCGGGCGCGCCGGCGGCCAGCAGCGCCTGGCATTCCTTCTCGGCATCGATGAAATGGCGATGCAGCATTTCGGTATTGGCATATTCGAAATTATGCCGCGAATATTCCTGCTCGGCCTGCAGGAAGATATCGCCGTAGCTGATCTTGTCTTCGCCCTCGAGGCCGTTGAAATTCAGATCGTAGACGCTGTCGACGCCTTGGACATACGTCGCAAGGCGCTCCAGGCCGTAGGTCAATTCGCCGGCAACCGGCGCGCATTCGATGCCGCAGACCTGCTGGAAATAGGTGAACTGCGACACTTCCATGCCGTCGCACCAGCACTCCCAGCCGAGACCCCATGCGCCGAGCGTCGGGCTCTCCCAGTCGTCCTCGACGAAGCGGATGTCATGCAGAAGCGGATCGAGGCCGATCGCTTTCAGCGAGCCGAGATAGAGCTCCTGCAGGTTCGGCGGATTGGGCTTCAGGATGACCTGATACTGATAATAATGCTGCAGACGGTTCGGGTTCTCGCCATAGCGGCCGTCGGACGGGCGGCGCGACGGCTGAACATAGGCTGCACGCCAGGGCTTCGGGCCCAGCGCGCGAAGCGTGGTCGCCGGATGGAACGTGCCGGCGCCGACCTCCATGTCGTAGGGCTGCAGAACCGCGCAACCCTTGTCGGCCCAATAATTGTGCAGCGTCAGAATCAGCGCCTGAAAGGAGCGCTTCGGGTTCATATGGTCGGGCACGTTGGCAGTCATGGGAATTGATTTCTTCCGCTAGCGAATGGTTTGGCGGACAGGTGCCACGACCGGGCGAAAGGGTCAAGACTTTGACGGGCAAACTGTCGCCTTGCCGTTGCGCGCGCCGCGGTGTCCGCGAATGCTACTCATCCTCCCGCTTGACGCGGTATTCCCCCGTCTTCGGATCCTTGACCAGGGTCCCGATTGCACCGGTACGCCGCTCCGTTTCGGCGCGACGGGACTTCTCGGCAAGCCTCTGGGCGTCGCGGACGAAGCGCCGATACAAAAACCACAGGCCGCCGACGGCGGCGACGAAGAAGATGATCTGGGGCATCACCCAGCGCTCCCGATTACAATCCGTACCGGCTCCACAATGCCTTTTCCTCTGCCACTTCCGCAAGCCCGGAAGCAAGGCCGGCACCGAGACCGTCGATACCAGACAGAGAAACGCCGGGGGCGCGACGGCCGAAAAGGCTGCGTGGCGTGGTGATCAGCGCGAGCTTGACCTTATCGCCGAAACGCTTCCGCAACTCCTGACGCATGTCGCCGAGACCGTCGATAAGGCCGAGTTCAAGGCCGCGGCCTCCCGTCCAGAAGAGGCCGGAAAACACAGTATCGTCCGTATCAAGCTTTCCCGCCCGCCGCTCACGCACCATGTCGATGAAGACCTTGTGGATCTCGAGCTGGAGGCTCTTCAGATAGTCGATGTCCTTTTCCTTTTCCGGCTGGAACGGATCGAGGATCACCTTGTTCTCGCCGGCGGTATAGACGCGGCGCTCGATGCCGATCTTCTTCAACAGCTCCGGAAAGCCGAAACCGCCGGAGACGACGCCGATCGAGCCGACGATGGAGGTGGCGTCGGCGATGATCTCGTCACCGGCGAGCGCGATCATATAGCCGCCGGAAGCCGCCACATCCTCGACGAAGACCAGAACCTTCTTTTTCTTCTCAAGAGCCAGATCGCGGATGCGATTATAGATCATCCGCGATTGCACTGGCGATCCACCCGGCGAGTTCACCGCAATGGCGACGGCCGGCGCGTCCTTCATATCGAAGGCCTTTTCCAATGCCTGCGCGACGCCAGCCAGATTCAGCGATTGCCGCAGCGGACCGCCGCCGGAGGAGATGACACCGCTCAACCGAACGACAGGTATGACCACCCTTTCCTTGCGAAACCGCTTCGGAAGCATGCGCCTGAAAAACCCAACCATTCGTCACCTTGAATCATGATGTTTGCTGCCCGTGATGTATGCATGGAAACGGCAAACGCAACATCGCCGATCGCATTTCATGCGCCGATTCACGCCGGCAACGCGTTATTTGCGCGGATAGGCGGCACGACCGTTGTTCATATCGTCGACGAAATCGGAGAATTTGTGCGTCCCTTCGCCGTGCATGATCAGCGGCGCGCGCAGCACCAGCCTCGCCCTCGATCCCTTGATCGCCGTCACCAGGATGCGCACCGCGTTTTCGCCCTCGCGCGGATGGATCGGCGTGATCTCGATGCCGCCGAAGCGGCGGCCGCAGGCGCCGATGATCTCGCCGATCGATTGCGGCCGAGCAATGAGCGACAGCTGGCCGCCGGGGATCATGATCGCGCCCGCCGTGCGTATCCACCGCTCGAACAGCCCCTCAGTCATGGCATGCGCTTCCGCCTTCAGCGCATCGGGCGTCAGCCGGTCGCTGGCGTCGTTGAAAGGTGGGTTCATGATGACGTGATGGAAGCTGTCGTCGATCAGCCCCGCCTCATTGCGGTCCTTGCCGGTCAGCGTCACATCGGCCTCGAGGACCGAGACACGGCCGGCGAAATGGGCATTTTCTGACAGCAACAGGCTCTTGCGGGCGAATTCGGCCATGTCGGGCGAGCGTTCGAACAGCACGACATCAGCCCGATCGAGCCGCGACGCCACCGCCATGCCGGCCGCACCCGCGCCGGCGCCGAGATCGGCCACCCTGATGGGGCGTTCGTCGGCGACGAGAGCTGCCAGCAGCATAGCATCCATACCGGAACGATGTCCCCTGCCCTTCGGCTGGACCACATGAAACGCCCCGCGATGGAAGGCGTCGATGGTTTCCGAGGGGCTATCGGTCATAGCGCACCTCAGGCACGCGCCGGACGCAACTCGTCGCCGAGGCCGGCGTCGACGAGGATACGCCGTGCCTGATCGGCGCGCTCCTCATCCACCAGAAAGCGCCGCGGCAGCATGCCGAGCGAGCCTTCGAGAATGCTCATGGCTTGATCCGCGACGAAGCAATGAATCCCGGCATCTTTCATCAGGCTCTCCGCAAAAGAGAGGAGGACCGGATCATTCGTGCGGATGAGTTCGTGCATAAGCCTTGAGTTTCCTGTCAAATTTACGCGACGAGACAATTCGCCTCTTGCCGCCTCTTTCGCCCCTTCTTATGGTGCTTTGCAGAAAATGAACAGGAGTCCGGATCGTTGGGCGTCGTGATACCGCTGGAAGAAAGCAAGAATAAACTGGCATCCATCAAGCCTTTGGTGGATCTGACCAAGGCGGACATGGAACGCGTCAATCAGCTCATCCTGTCGAAAGCCGGTTCCGATGTACAGATGATTCCCGAGGTTGCGGAGCATCTCATCTCGTCTGGCGGCAAGCGCTTGCGGCCGATGCTGACCATCGCCTCGGCGGCGCTCTATAACTACCAGGGCGACAATCACATCAAACTCGCCACATCCGTCGAGTTCCTGCATACGGCGACATTGCTGCACGACGACGTGGTCGATGAAAGCGACCTGCGCCGCGGCAAGTCCACCGCCCGCATGATCTGGGGCAACCAGGCGAGCGTCCTTGTCGGTGACTTTCTGCTCGGCCAGGCTTTCCGGATGATGGTCGAAGTCGGCTCGCTCGAGGCGCTCGACGTGCTCTCCTCGGCTGCCTGCGTCATCGCCGAAGGCGAAGTGCTGCAGCTCTCCGTCTCCAAGAACATGGAAACGACCGAGGACGATTATCTCTCGGTCATCCGCGCCAAGACCGCGGCGCTTTTCGCCGCCGCCGCCGAAGTCGGTCCGATTGTCGCCAATGCCGGCAAGGCTGAGCGCAATGCGCTGAAATCCTACGGCACCAATCTCGGCCTCGCCTTCCAGCTCGTCGACGACGCGCTCGATTACGGCGGCAAAGCCGCTGATCTCGGCAAGAATGTCGGCGACGATTTCCGTGAAGGCAAGATCACGCTTCCGGTGATCCTGGCCTATCGCCGCGGCACCGAAAAGGAACGTGCCTTCTGGCGCGACGCCATCGAAACGGGCAACAACAGCGACGAGAACCTTGAGAAGGCCCTGGGCCTGATCACGAAATATGGCGCACTTGCCGACACAATCGCCCGTGCCATTCATTATGGCACCATCGCCCGCGACGCCCTGGCGCCTTTGCCGGAAACGCCCTGGAAATCCGCACTTCTGGAAGTGATCGATTTCTGCATCGAACGCGTTAATTGATAGCGGCGGACCGAATTTCTTGCAGGGCCGCTTCAAAAAAGCCATCCTGTTGTGAATCAGTTGACACGAATGCTTTATGCCGCCGGCGACTTCGCTGGCCATCCCTTGATGAAAGGCTTTCTAATGCGGCAGAGACTTGCCATCCGTTTCCTCTCGGGCGTAGCCTTGGCGGCGATCCTTTCCGTGTCCGTGCTGAATGGCGCGCGTGCTGAGGACAAGCCGGCAGCGCCGGAGATCAACACCCCGGTCGCCTTCGATCCGGAAAATGTCGATACTTTTGCCGGGGCTTTCCTGGCCGCCCGCACAGCCGATGTCGACCACGACTACGACACCGCCATCGCGCTCTACAAAAAGGCGCTGATGATCGAGCCGGGCAATCCGGAAATCCGTCAGCGGTTGATGATTTCGCTGCTGCTCAACGGCAATCTTGAAGAAGGCGTGAAATACGCCAACGAGCTGAAGAACGATCCCTCCGTCGAGCGCGTCACGACGATCGTGCGCGGCATGGATGCCATCCGCCGCCATGAATACAGAAGCGCTCAGGATATCCTGAAGTATAACGGCCCGAACGATCTCGACCGGATGATGACCAACCTGCTCTCCGCCTGGGCCCGGGCTGGCTCCGGCCGCGGCAAGGAAGCGATCGCGATGATCGACAAGATGAAGGGCCCCGATTGGTTCAACATCTTCAAGAACTATCATGCCGGCGCCATCGCCCTGACGATAGGCGATTTGAAATCGGCACGCTCGCATCTCAACGACGCCGTCCTCGACAAGACGGGTGGCGCAACGGCACCCGACACCTTCATGCGCTCCGTCATGGCACTGGCACGCCTCGAGGCCAAGGCCGGCGACAAGCAGAAGGCTCTCGATGCAATTTCGGTCGGCGACAACCTCGTCAGCAATTACGCGCCGCTCAATGCGCTTCGCGACAGCATCAGCAAGGGTGATACGCCAGAGCAGCAGGTAACTGACGCGACGCAGGGCGCGGCGGCCGTGCTGTTCACCATCGGTGCCGCGCTCAACCGGGACGGCGCCGAAGATGTCGTTTCGCTTTATCTGCAGATCGCCAACTCGCTCGATTCGAAGGCCGCCGATACGCTGGTTCTTCTCGGCGGGCTTGCGGAAAAGCAGGAGCAGACCGATCGCGCCATCGCTTTCTACAGGAAGGTGCCGGACAATTCGCCGATGGCCCGCATCTCCGAGCTGCAACTCGGCCTTGCTCTGGCGCAGGCCGGCAAGGTTGACGATGCCCGCAAGCATCTGAAGGCGCTGATCGATTCCGACCCCAACGACGTCCGCAGCTATCTGGCCTATGGCAGCGTCCTTTCCGATGCCAAGGACTTCCAGGCCATGGCCGATAACTACGACAAGGCCGTGCAGATCATCGGCCCCGTGCCGAAGCGCAGCGACTGGGCCGTGTTCTTCCAGCGCGGCATCGCCTATGAGCGGCTGAAGAAGTGGGCCGATGCCGAGCCGAACTTCAAGAAGGCTCTGGAACTCAACCCGGATCAGCCGCAGGTGCTGAACTATCTCGGCTATTCCTGGGTCGACATGAACATGAACCTCGACCAGGGTCTGGACATGATCCGGAAGGCCGTCGACCTCAAGCCGGACGACGGCTACATCGTCGATTCGCTCGGCTGGGCCTATTTCCGCCTCAACCGCTTCGACGATGCAGTGAACGAGCTGGAACGCGCCGCACAGCTCAAGGCCGGCGATCCCACCATCAATGATCACCTGGGCGATGCCTATTGGCGCGTAAACCGCAAGCTCGAAGCCGTCTACCAGTGGAATCGGGCGTTGGCCTCGAAGCCGGAAGAAGCCGATATTCCGAAGATCAAGGAGAAGGTCGACAAGGGCTTGCCTGCGCTCGACACCGATCCGAAGACGGTCGACAAGACCAAGCAGCCCGATCCGGCACCGGCGCCCGCTCCCGATTCGAACGCGCCGGCTCCGGTCGATAAGAAGTCCTAAGACTTTTCATGAACGCGATCTTGGCAGCGGGCGATTTCGACCTCACGGAGGAAGCGCCCGCAAAGATCAATCTTGCGCTGCATGTGATGGGCCGCCGCGCCGACGGCTATCATCTGCTCGATATGCTGGTGAGCTTTGCCCGCCACGGCGACCGCCTTGCCTTTCGCACCAGCGAGCATGACGAATTCAGCCTTTCCGGGCGCTTTGCCCCTCTTCTCTCCGCCGATGCAGAAGCGAGAAACAACCTCGTTCTCAAGGCGCGAGATCTGCTGCGGCAGGTAGCAGACGCGGCGGGGATCGATGCGCCGCCCGTTTACATCCATCTCGAAAAGAACCTGCCGATCGCCTCGGGCATTGGTGGCGGCTCGGCGGATGCGGCCGCGACGCTACGCGGGCTGGCGCGGCTATGGGGCGCGGCACTGCCGGAAGAAACGACAAAGGCAATTGCGCTGAAGCTCGGGGCGGATGTGCCGATGTGCCTCGCGAGCCGGCCGTTGGTGGCGCGCGGCATCGGCGAGGCGATCGAACTCCTGCCGGACTTTCCGTCCTTTTCCATGGTTCTCGGCAATCCCCTTGTCGGCGTCTCGACACCGGAGGTATTCCGCCGGCTTTCCCGCAAGGACAATCCGCCGCTCCTGTTCCCGTCGCGGATGCCTCAGGGGCGCGACGAATGGATCGAGACGATCAGAAGCCTGCGCAACGACCTCGAGCCCCCGGCGCGAATGATTTGCGGCGAGATTTCAACGCTCGCCGGTTTGATCGGAAGCCAGCATGCCATTGTGACGCGCATGTCCGGCTCCGGGGCGACATGCTTCGGCATCTTCGATACCATCGAGCAGGCAGAGGCTGCGGCTGCCTTGCTTCACAGACAGAAGCCGGACTGGTATTTCCAGGCGACCGAGACGATTGCGGGAGAGGCATGATGGCAGGCCCAGGCACCGAAAGATCCTTCATTCCCGTCGGCATCGCCGTGCTGACCGTCTCCGATACGCGCACGCTGGCCGACGACAAGTCTGGCGATACGCTGGTCGCACGCATTGCCGAAGCCGGTCACAGGCTTGTCGGCCGCGCCATCGTTCCCGATGACAAGGAGCGCATTCGCGCCCAGGTGGAAGCCTGGACACTTGATGATGCGGTCGACGTCGTGATCACCACCGGCGGCACCGGCTTTACCGGCCGCGACGTCACGCCCGAGGCGCTGGAACCCTTGTTCGAAAAGCGGATGGACGGTTTTTCCGAGGTCTTCCATCGCATTTCCTACGACAAGATCGGCACGGCGACGATACAGTCGCGGGCAACCGGCGGCGTCGCCAATGCCACTTTCATCTTCGTGCTGCCGGGCTCTCCCGGCGCCTGCAAGGACGCCTGGGACGGCATATTGAAGGCGCAGCTCGACTACCGGCACATGCCTTGCAATTTCGTGGAGATCATGCCCCGCCTCGACGAGCATCTGAAGCGCGGCGGCGGTTCCAAATAGATCCTGCGTGTCCGCAAGGCCTCGCAGCCCGCTATGCCTTTGGCCCCGGCAGGGCAGGAATTGATTCCCAAGTATCACCGCTGAGAATGATGCAGCTCCGTCCGGAGACGTCGCTGATCATCAGCGTCCAGTTGCCGCTTTCGGCAGCGTAGATTTCAACGATGGTGTTGGGATCGAGCTTGCCGGCAGCCGACAGCTTTTCGGAAAGATGGTCGCCAAGGAACGCGATGATATCAACGCGCTTGGCGCAAGCCAGTGTCGCTTGGGAGGCGGCAACGCCGGGATAGAGAATTGCACTTGCAACGAAGGCCGTTGCCATAAGGCGGTAGAGCATCGTGCGTTTCATAACGCACCTCCTTTCGCCGAAATCTCGGCGGAAAAGGAGAGTTCCGCTGACCAGTTCCGCCGCATACCGGCATCTTCGTGGTCGGCCGCCCGACGCGATACGCGAAAGGTGCCGCCACAACAAAATTATGACAGCTATTCCCAGGTTTACAAATGGAATCTGGGACGATGAAAGCTCTATCGCGCCGCCCGCGCGACCCAGGATGGAATGAGCTCGCTTGAAAGCCTGCGGCTTTTCTGACCTTTGGCGAATTCCGCCAGCCGCATGCCGGTTCTGGCGACGGCGATGGCCTGTGGCTTGGAAAGCAGCAATCCCAGCTCCAGGGGCGGTGTGCCGCGGCCGATGCGCTGCAGGAAAGGCCGGCGATAACCACGCGATGCGGTAAAGCGTGCAGGCACCTTGTTCAATGAAACATATTCGGCGATCTCGTCGATCCAGCCGGCCTGCGGGCGCGCGCCGGGCTCGACCAGCAGCAGCCATTCGCCGCGCGCCGTGCGCAATATGTCCTTTATATCCCACTGCGAATAGAACCGGCAGCCGGCGGCATCCGCCACCCGTGAGGTGCCGTCCCGCGAGCCGTGATCGAGCACGACGACATCGCAAACCAGGCCCTCGATAGCGCCCGCCACCAATGCCGCCAATGTCTGCGCCAGCTCAGGTTCCTGATCCTGACATTCGATGATTACCGTCAACATTGCCCATTTATAGAGCGGCGCACAATTTATTGCCAGCGCATAACCCCTCAAACCCGAAGGTTTAGCGGGAGGGCTTATACACAGCCTCAAAGGTCGCGGCGGAGTGCAATTTCGTATTTTGTTCTTGCATTGTTCTCATTTGTCGGATAGGAATTTAATCATCTTAGACGCGGCGTGCGGCGCCACGAACCGCCCTGGAGCTACCGATGAACGAGCAGTCCCTTGCAGGGCAGGCCGCATTCGCGCCTGCCAATACGCCAGACATTGCCAACGCCTTGATCGCCGACGCCGGCCTCAGGGTCGACGTCGAGCGCCGGCGCGGACGCGGCGCCGGGCTGAACCCGAGCGGCCGGTTCGAAGCTCGGCAGCGCGAGACCTTCGATGACGGCTGGCAGACCCTGGAGGAGCTTCCGCCCTTCAAGACCGAGGTGCAGGTGGAGAAGCCGCGCACCGCGATCACGCGCAACGAATCGCCCGATATTCCCTTCGATCGTTCCATCAATCCCTATCGCGGCTGCGAGCACGGCTGCATCTACTGCTTCGCGCGGCCGACGCATGCCTATATGGGCCTGTCGCCGGGGCTGGATTTCGAAGCGAAGCTGTTTGCCAAGCCGGATGCGGCGAAGCTTCTGGAGCGGGAACTGGCAAAGCCCGGCTACAAGCCGCGCGTCATCGCCATCGGCACCAACACCGATCCCTATCAGCCGATAGAGAAGGAATGGCGGATCATGCGCCAGATCCTCGAAGTGCTGAACAGGGCGAACCATCCGGTCGCTATCGTCACCAAATCAGCGCTGGTCATGCGCGATATCGATATCCTCAAGGACATGGCCGCCAAGAACCTGGTGCGGGTGGGCCTGTCGGTGACGACGCTCGATCGGAAGCTGGCGCGCACCATGGAACCGCGCGCCGCGACGCCGCCGCGGCGACTGGAGGCGATCCAGGCCCTGAGCGAGGCCGGCATCCGCACCTCGATCATGGTGGCGCCGATCATTCCCGCCCTCAACGACCATGAGATCGAGCGCATCCTCGATGCCGGCAAGGCTGCCGGCGCGCTGGAGGCAAGCTATGTGATCCTGCGGCTGCCTCTGGAAGTGAGCCCGCTGTTTCGCGACTGGCTGCTGCAGCACTATCCGGATCGATACCGCCACGTCATGTCGCTGGTCCGCTCGATGCGCGGCGGCAAGGATTACGATGCCGATTTTGGCAAACGCATGAAGGGTGCCGGACCCTATGCCTGGCAGATCAGCCGTCGCTTCGAAATGGCAACGCGGCGGCTCGATCTCACACGCCGCAATATCGCGCTGCGCGACGACCTGTTCGTGCCGCCTGACGGCAGCGGCGTCCAGCTGTCGCTGCTCTGACCTTTCCTTGCGGGTTTTTCCCTGTGCCCGCTGGAAGAGAGCCCCCCAGGTTCGCCGCCCTGATCCACCGGGGGCTTGCAGGAGATCGGGTGGTGTGCGAGCTTTGCCGCATGCCACGCAGCACATCACCCGATTCTCCCATGCTTTTCGACGAAGCGCCAATCATCCCGAGCTTCGAGCTGGAACTGATCGCCCGCCGCGCCGGACACTGGCCGGTCGCCGGTGCCGACGAGGCAGGCCGTGGGCCTCTGGCCGGGCCTGTCGTCGCAGCGGCAGTCATTCTCGATCCCGAACGCATTCCGCAGGGGCTGAACGATTCCAAGCAGCTCACCGCCGCCAGACGCGAAGCACTGTTTGTCGAAATCCTCGCGACGGCAACCGTTTCCATTGCCTCATCGAGTGCAGCCCGTATCGACACGACGGATATCCGTAAGGCAAGCCTCGACGCGATGCGCCGTGCCATTTGCAGCCTGGCGGTGCCGGCAAGCTATGTGTTGACCGACGGCCTCGATGTGCCCGCAGGCCTTGCCTGCCCTGGCAAGGCTGTGGTCAAGGGCGATGCGCGCTCTTTCTCGATCGCAGCCGCCTCGATCGTCGCGAAGGTGACGCGCGACCGGATGATGGCGCGAGCAGGCGACGTCTTTCCCGCCTATGGCTTCGCGGCCCATGCCGGCTATGGCACTGCCCAGCATCGCGCCGGCATCGAGCTGCATGGCCCGTGCTCCCTGCACCGCATGAGCTTTCGGCCCCTGAAGAAGGAAGCCGTCTGAAGATCATATCGCTGCTATCTGTTACTCGGTCATTCCTGCCGTAATTTCCGCCGACCATCTCGTCATATAGGCAATGTCCAGGCGGTAGCCCTGATCATGTCCCTCCTTGAGGTCCCACCGGTATTTTTCGACGCCGCGCGCCGCCTCCTGCTCCATGAAGCTCAGCAGCGCCTCCAGCCGCTCGACGATGGCATCGGGCAGAGAGCGGCGTTCTGCAGCCGACATTCCATAGGCATCGGCAAAGATGCGGGCACGCCGGATCTGGTTGTCCAGCCCATCCAAGCTTTCCACCCCGATGCCTGAGGACAGCGGCGCCCAGCGATAGACGGCATAGGCCAGATCCCAGCACCGAGGGGCGGGATGAGCCGTCTCGAAATCGATGATACCAGTCACCTCGCCGCCGTTCAGTACGACATTATAGGGTGCGAAATCCCCATGGCAGATGACTTCGCGCGGCGTTCGGGCCGGCAATTGCCATATGCATTCCGTTGCAAGGTCGCGCAGAAACAGCGCTGAACAATCGTGATAATGACGAAGCAGAGACGCCGCCGACCGCAAGGCCAGTTCGGAGCGCATTTCGACGTTGTCGTCGAGATCGCCGGTGGTGCCGGGCAGATAGGTCACTTTCTCCCAGACCGCATCAAATCCAGCCGGCAGCGGAGCTGCGGCAAAACCATGTCGCCGCAAGGCGGCGAGCAAAGCATGAACGCTTGATGTCCATGGGCGAACCGGCCGCAGGATGTGATCGCCCTGACGAAACGGTTCCTCGCCGTCCAATATCTGCATCGACCCTCCCTGCGCGCCCAAATGATCTAGATGCGGAAGGGGCCCTTAGTCAAACACCGAGAAGACGGGAGGCCGAAACAAAAAAAGCCCCGCCGAGGCAGGGCTCTTTTGAATTTCGATCTCTCGGGCTTAGTTCAGCCGGGTCTTCACTTCGTTGACTGCGTCGTTGAAAAGGCCCGATTGAACGCTTCCACCGGTCTTCTGCGCAAGCACGGATTCCGCAGCCGCAATCGCGAGGTCAACGGCAGCGGAACGAACCGCCTTCATCGCATCGGCTTCCGCCTGCTTGATCTTCTGCTCGGACAGCGCCGTGCGGTTGGCGACGAATTCCTCCGTCTTCTTGCGGGCTTCCGACGTCAGCATTTGGGCTTCACGCTCGGCAGCCGCAACGATGTTCGCCGCATCTGCTTCAGCTTCCTTGCGCTTGCGCTGGTATTCGGCCAGCAGATGCTGAGCCTCTTCGCGCAGGCGCTTTGCTTCTGCCAGTTCGTTGCGGATCTGATCGGCACGGTCGTCCAGCGACTTCGCCATCATGCCCGGAACCTTCAGATAGACGATCAGGCCGAGGAAGATGAGAAGCGCGACAAAAGCGAAGAAAGTTTCATCAAGAGCAAACGTCATGGATCAACCCTCCCGCTTGGCGGATGCTGCGGCAACAGCCGAAGCGACATCAGCCTTGCCGGCGACGTTGCCGACCAGCTGCTCGACGACGGCAGCAGCCGTCTCTTCCGCGATCGCTCCGACATCGCCGAAAGCCTTTTGCTTGATCTCGCCGATGCGAGCCTCAGCGGCCTTGAGCTTTTCGGAAAGGCTTGCCTCGATCGCCTTGCGATCTTCCTCGGCCTTTGCCTTGGCGGTATCGCGGGCGGTGGCGCCGATCGAATTTGCCTTGGCGCGCGCAGCTGCCAATTCGCTTTCGTAGGTCGCGACGGCAGCGTCGGCTTCAGCCTTCAGGCGCGAGGCTTCCTCGATATCCTGGGCGATACGGTCATGCCGGCTCTCCAGGATCTTGCCAACGCGCGGAATGACGATCTTCTGCATGGCCACGTAGAAGATAACGAAGGTGATCACCAGCCAAAGCAGCTGTGAGGCGTAGGTCGTATGGTCGAACGGCGGGAATACGCCGGCGTGATGGCCCTGCTCGGGCGCACCCGTTTCCGTGTGCACCTCGCCGGCGGCCGGCGGTGCTTCGTCAGCGTATGCCGGGGTCACAAACATGCTCACCTCCAGGTGGTCTGCAAATACAAAGAATCACGGCTCGCTGCCCGCGAACCGTGATCTATGACGCCGCTGATATCAGACGGCGAAGAGCAGGAGGAGAGCGATGAGCAGCGAGAAGATGCCCAGAGCTTCCGTAACGGCGAAGCCGAATACCAGACGGCCGAACTGGCTGTCAGCGGCAGACGGATTGCGCAGTGCGCCGGACAGGTAGCTGCCGAAGATATTGCCGAGGCCGAGAGCCGTGCCGGCCATACCAAAGCAAGCCAAACCTGCGCCGATGAACTTTGCTGCTTCCGCGTCCATGTTGAACTCCTTTGAAATGGTTGTGCGGTGAATGACTGACGCCCTTAGACGCCAATGTCTTTATCCTTAGTGGCCACCCGGGTGGATTGCGTCGTTGAGGTACATGCAAGTCAGTACCGCAAAGACGTAAGCCTGGAGGAAGGCAACGAGGAATTCGAGACCGGTGAGGGCGACGGTCATGATGAGGGGAAGAATTGCTCCACCGATGCCAAGCGCGCCAAGGGCTCCGAGCGAGGCGACGAAGCCTGCGAAAACCTTGAGCGTGATATGGCCGGCGAGCATGTTGGCGAAAAGACGAACGGAGAGCGAAATCGGCCGGGACAGGAACGAGATGATCTCGATGATCACCACCAGCGGCAGAAGAATGCCCGGGACGCCCTGCGGCACGAAGAGCTTGAGGAAACCGAAACCGTGCTTGAGGAAACCGTAGATAATGACCGTCAGGATGACCAGAAGCGCCAGCGCGAAGGTGACGATGATCTGGCTGGTGATGGTGTAGAAATAAGGAACCATGCCGAGCAGATTGGCCGTCAGGACGAACATGAAGAGCGAGAAGACCAGCGGGAAGAACTTCATTCCCTTCGTCCCCGCCCCTTCTTTCAACATGGAGGCGATGAACTCATAGGCCATTTCCGCCACGGACTGAGCCCGCGTCGGAATGACGCCGCGCGGCGCGCTGGCATAGTACAGGAATCCGGCAGAGAGCACTGCGGAGGCGACCATGAACAAGGAAGCATTGGTGAACGAAAAATCAATTCCACCGATATCGATCGGGATAATCTTGAAGATCAGGAACTGATGGGTAGGTCCGTTTGCCACCGCTTGTTCTCTTTCATTTTTCCGCTCTGCCGAACGGATGCCTCTCATTTGGAAACAGCGCCCCCGGCGTTGTTTCCGCTCATTTCTTGTCAGGCCCGCGCTCTTCGAGTACCGGTGTCGCCACCTTTCCCGCGGAGCGCAGCACATTCAGCACGCCGGCACAAAATCCGAGAAGCAGCAAGATAATCATGCCCCACGGCGCCGTACCGACAAAACGGTCGAAGACATAGCCCAGAACAGCGCCCACGATGATGGCAGCAATGAACTCACTGGAAAGCTTCATCGCCTGAGCGTAGCCCTTGCGGCTTACCTCGGCGCGAACCTCCCCCGATTCATCCTCTCTCACCGCAGCGCGCTTGCTTGCCAGTTCGGCTCCCAGCTCCGCACGCCGCTTTTCCAGACCTTCGTCGCGATCATCCGTCATGGTGGCATCCTCCCATTTTCGTTGCGCGTATCCCATTTCCCCGGTCAACGCGTAAACGAACGGCAGGTTTCGCCACCTTTCGGCCCGTTTTGAAGTCGCGCGCAACATAGTTTTAGGAAAAAGCATAGTCAAGGCGTAGACACCATCTGTCCAGCCATTAATTAGCCCAATTAAATCATGAGTTTACGCTAAAGAAGCCTTGCCGGGCGGAAACTGAGCCGAAGAATCCTCTTCAGCCCGCAGTTTCTTGTGGCTTTTTTGCCAGCCATGAGGCTTCAGGGCGCCTCAATTCATCGGCACGATCACGTCAGCTCCATCCGCCGCCATAGGTGCGATAGAAGATGTGCATGCCGATACGGCCGACCTTCACCATGTATGCCGCCCATTTCGGCCTGACATAAACAGCATGGTAGTGGGTGGCCGAGCCGACTTCCGGAAGCCAGATCTTGCCGGCGGTGACGGCCATGGCAACCTGACGGGCGATGCGCCAATGCTCCGGCGAGTTGACCCGGTCCTTGACGTTGTCGCATGCAAAGGAGAACTGGCAGGCATTGTGCCAGTCGTCGTTCTGGTAGACGACACCGCAGATGGTCTTGGGGTAGGCCGGATTGCGAACGCGATTGAGAATGACCTGGGCGACGGCCGCCTGCCCTTTTACCGATTCCCCACGCGCCTCGAAATAGATGCCGGTGGCGAGGCATTGCTGCTCATCGGAGGAGAATACCGAAGGCGGCAGGACATTGGCAGCCCAGGGATGATCCTTCGGTCCTATCTGCGGCACAAAACGACCCTCGCCGTCCTGATCCTTGGCAAGGATGGAATCGAAGGGCGAAGTCCGAGCATAGTCCGGCGCCGGCGACGCATAGGCGGCGGCCAGAACATCGGCGTTCTGATTGGTGACCAGGCCCTCCAGATAAGTCGGCACACCATCGTCCGGCTGCGGCGGCCGCTTCTTGTAGAAGGCGGTGGCGATCTGGATCTCCTTGCCGCCGAGTTTCGGCTTCAGGAACGCGGTGCGCTCGCCGGTGTCCGATTCCTGCCGAAACAGCATGCTTTGCCGCTGCAGCACAGAGCCGGCAGAAAAATCCTTCGGCGGCAACATCGGCGCGACGGAAACTATCCGGCCCTTCTTGTCCCGACGATTAATGCGCTCTTCATCCGGCCGGGGATCGCTGCCCTTCTGCTCGGAAAGGAAGGCTACGCGGCGGCCATCGGACATCACGAGCCCGCCATCGCCAACGGCAGCCGCCGTCTTTGCATCGCCGAAGGCCAGTTCTGCCTGGTGGGTGGAGCCGGCCGGCGAGTTGGTCATCACCATGCGCCAGTTGCTGCCTTCCCTGTCGATGCCCGAAAGCAGGCCGGCGAGATCGGCGTAGGCAGCCGTCGATGGAAAGATCAGCCAGGCGCAAAGCCCGAAGACGGCTGGAGATATCCAATTTTTTGGAAGAACCCGCAATTTTCGGCTGATATGAGGCGAACGAGACAACACCGGACTCCAAACGGCACTCGGAACTAAGAGCCGGAATAATCTCCCATTAACCTTGATGGATGGTTAATTCGCGCAAAGGCGCGTTCATCAATGGGCGAGCGACAGCGTGAAAGAAAAAAGGCCCGGCGGATATCCACCGGGCCTTTGACAAAACAGCGATAGCATCTGCCTTAGATGATGACGTGCGATCCGAGTTCGACCACGCGGTTGGCCGGCAGGCGGAAGTAGTCCGACGGATCCGTCGCGGCATTGGCAAGCGCGATATAGAGCCGGTCCTGCCAATGCGGCATGCCGGATTTGGCATCGGGCACCAGCTTGCGACGGCCCAGATAGAAAGAGGTCGACATGATGTCGAACTTCAGGCCGGTCTTGCGCAGGGTCGCGAGCGCCTGCGAGACGTTCTGCGATTCCATGAAGCCGAAGCGTAGCTCGACACGCGAGAACCGGTCGGAGACCTTCTCGACCGAGTAGCGGTCTTCCTGGGCGACGCGCGGCTTGTTGATCGTGCGGATCGTCAGGATGACGTTCTTGTCGTGCAGGACGTGATTATGCTTCAGATTGTGGAGCAGCGCGGCGGGCGCCGATTCCGGATCGCTGGTCAGGAAGATCGCCGTGCCCGGTACATGCGCCGGCGAGTGATCGCTCTTGCGCTCGATCGAGCTGACGAAGGATGACAGCGGAATATCGGTATGCCGCGTCTTTTCCATGAGGATCGCGGTGCCGCGACGCCAGGTCCACATGATGACGGTGAAGGCGGTTGCGATCAGCACCGGTACATAGCCGCCGTCGTGGATCTTCAGCAGGTTGGCGCCGAGGAAGACGAATTCCAGCAGCACCAGCGGCGCCAGCACGGCGATAGCCATGGGCATCGTCCAATTCCAGCGAACGCGGACGAACTCGAAAGCCATGATCGAGGTGACGACCATCGCACCGGTGACCGAAATACCGTAGGCCGTCGCCAGGGCATCCGAGGTCTTGAAGCTCAGCACCAGGAAAATGACGCCGAAGAACAGGACGGCGTTGACCGACGGCAGGAAGATCTGGCCGGTATTGGTCTCGGAGGTGAAGAGGATTTCCATGCGCGGCAGGAAGCCCAGATGGATGGCCTGGCGTGTCAGCGAGAAAGCGCCTGTTATAACGGCCTGGCTGGCGATGATCGTTGCCATGGTGGCGAGAATGACCACCGGCAGGATGGCCCAGCGCGGATACATCAGGAAGAAGGGATCCGACATGGCAAGCGGTTCGCGCAGCACCAGGGCGCCCTGGCCGAAATAGTTCAGCGTCAGCGACGGAAACACCAGCGCGAACCAGGCCCACTGGATCGGCCGGCGGCCGAAATGGCCGAGGTCGGCATACAGCGCTTCCGCGCCGGTCACGGTCAGGAAGACGGCGCCGAGCACGACCACGCCGAGAAAACCCTCCTTGACGAGGAAATTGACCGCATACCAGGGATTGAAGGCCGCGAGGATGCCGTAGTCATCGGAGATGTGCATGATGCCGACAACGCCCATGACGATGAACCACAGCGCCGTGATCGGGCCGAAGAAACGGGCAACGGCACCGGTGCCATGCGACTGGATGGCAAAAAGCAGCGCCAGAATCGCAACCGATATGGGCACGATATAGGCCGACAGCTGCGGCGTCACCAGCTTCAGACCCTCGACGGCGGAAAGCACCGAGAGCGCCGGAGTGATCATCGCGTCGCCGAGAAAAAGTGCGGCACCCAACAATCCGAGCAGCATCAGGACGGCTGTATGGCCGTTTGCCGTCTTCATCAGCAGCGCCAGGAGCGACAGCGTGCCGCCTTCGCCGTCATTGTCGGCGCGCAGCAGAAAAAGGACATATTTGATCGTGACGATGATGGTCAGCGCCCAGAACATCAGCGAGACGACGCTGATCACTTCGTTGCGCGTCAGGCCGTCGACGGCCACCGGTTTCAGTGCCTCGCGAAAGGCATAGAGCGGGCTCGTGCCGATGTCACCATAGACGACGCCGACCGATCCGAGGGCGAGGTAGGCGAGCTTACGAGGGTTCATTTTCCCGTCGGGAGAATGATCGGTTTGGTTAGACATTCAGGACCACTAGACTCTCAGAGCCAGCCTTTCCAGCGAAAAAAGAAAAACGGAACGATGGCGGATATGACCATCAGCAGCAACGAGCCCGGGTATCCGTAGGCGAAATGCAGTTCGGGCATAAGCTCGAAATTCATGCCATAGACGGATGCCACGAGCGTCGGCGGCAGAAACACAACAGATGCTATCGAGAAGATCTTGATGATGGCGTTCTGCTCGATATTGATCAGTCCGAGCGATGCATCCAGCAGGAAGGTGATGTTGCCTGCGACGAAAGATGCATGCTCCGACAGCGATTGCACATCCCGCGAGACATTGCGGCACAATTCCTTGGCCTCTTGGTCCTGCTGCATGGCGGATATGGTATAAAGGAAGGTCAGCAGCCGCGACAAAGAACTCAGGCTGTCACGCACCTTGCTGATGGTACGATGGTAGCCCGCAATGTCCTTGAGCTTCTCTTCCAGATAGTTTGACGGGCGGCGGATCTTCTTGACACGATCGCCGAACACATGCGCCGACAATATATCGATACCGGAAACCGTCTGTTCAAGGACCTCCGCGGTGCGGTCGACGATCGTTTCCAAAAGCATGGTCAGGAGCGCGATACCGGTACGCCGCTCCGGGGGAATGCGCGGTAGAGCCGCGATGAACAGCGCGAAGGATTTCGGCTGCGCATAACGGATCGTCACCAGCCGATGTCCCGTCAGGATGAAGGCGACATCGGTCAGCATCGGCAGATTGGTATCGGCCTTCCACAATAGCGAGGCCGTCAGAAAAACCGAGCCGTTCTCGACATAGAGCCGGCTCGACGGCTCGATATCCTTCATGTCCTCTCGCGTCGGCACTTGGAGCCCAAGCAGGCGCTCGATGTTGGCTTCTTCCTCGCGCGTAGGGTCGACCATGTCGATCCAGATAACATTGTCGGGCAAGTGAGCGGCAGCCGAAAGGTCGTGAAGCTCAAGCGGCTTTGAATCTGAGCAATGGGCAGTTATCAACTGCTGGCTCCCGGAGCAGCGGAGACAAAGCTGCAGCCAAGGCGCTTTGCACGCACTCGCCGCGATCCCACCAATGGCCAATGAAAAAAACTCATAAAACTCCGGTCGTATCCCGCCGGTCCGGCCGGGAATCCGTGTCCATGTTCCATTGCGCTGCTGTACCAATCCTTCGTCCGTCCCGGTGACCCAGCCTAGCCGGACGAAATAAAACCACCGAACGGCGGAAGGCGGTCATAGGACACGCCAGACCAGTTCCACGCCGGCGGCGCATATGCAGCAAAGCTCGCAAAGAATCAAGTCACAACCTCTTCATTGCGCGCTTTCACCGCAGATTCCCAAATTCTGCGAAGTCATAGCACACGATGCCGGCAAGACAATCCGTCGCGACGGAGAAAGCGGATATGCCGCGGTGAATTATTCAAACACGATCGCGGGCGCGGCGCGTAGCGGGGTATTGGCCACTTGTGCCCAGACCTTCGCGGCGATCTCGCGATAGATACCGGCGACCACGCCTTCCGGTTCGGCGGCGACGAGCGGCGTGCCGGCGTCGGAGGTCTCGCGAATGCTCATGGTCAGCGGCACTTCGCCGAGGAAGGGCACGCCGATGCGTTCGGCTTCCTTGCGCGCGCCGCCATGGCCGAAAATATCGTAACGCGCGCCCGTATCCGGAGCGATGAAATAGCTCATGTTTTCAACGATGCCGAGGACGGGAACCTCAACCTTGCGGAACATGTTGAGGCCCTTGCGCGCATCGATCAATGCCAGGTCCTGCGGGGTGGAGACGATGACGGCGCCGGCAAGCGGCACCTGCTGCGCCATGGTCAATTGCACGTCGCCCGTGCCGGGTGGCATGTCGACGACGAGCACGTCGAGCTCGCCCCAGGCAACCTCGCGCAGCATCTGCAAGAGTGCCGACTGAACCATCGGCCCGCGCCAGATCATCGCCGTCTCTTCCTCGACCAGGAAGCCCATCGACATGACCTTGAGACCGTAATTCTCCATGGGAACGATAATGCGGCCATCGATCTGTGACGGCTTGCCTGAGATCTTCAGCAGGCGCGGCATCGACGGGCCATAGACGTCGGCGTCCAGGATGCCGACGCGCAAGCCATTGGCAAGCAGGCCGAGCGCAAGATTGACCGCCGTCGTCGATTTGCCGACGCCGCCCTTCCCCGACGCGACCGCGACGATGGCGCCGACGCCGGGAACGCCGATCTTGGCGGCGCGGGGCGGCTGCTGCGGGGCATGCGGATGGGAATGGGCATGCGGGGCAGCTTGCGGCGGCGCCGGGCGCGCAGCCGGGGCGCCGGCCTTCTTGTCGGCAGTCAGCGCCACCATGGCACCCTTGACACCGGGCATTTGCTTGACGGCGCGCTCGGCCGCAAGGCGCATCGGCTCCAGATCCTTGGCGCGTTCAGCGGGAACAGTGATGGAGAAATAGACCTTGCCATCGGAGATAAAGACATCCGACACCATGCCGAGCTCAACGATATTGTGCTCCAGATCCGGGCCGCGAACCGTCTTCAGCGTCTCCAGCACCTGTTCCTTGGTGATGTCTGCCATTCCATCCTCACTGCGCAATCTTCATCCGGAGCAAGGCATCAAGTCGCGTGCCTTCCGGAATCTCTCTGGCTTAGATAGTGGAGCGGGAGGGCTTCGCCAAACGAAATCCAGGGGGCTTCGACAAAAAGCGTCGTCCGCTGCGGCCAGCAGGTCCGCCGGGTCTATGACCCTTACCAACCGCAACGGTCTCCCAAGACGAAAGTTATTTGCGACGGCCGACATAAAGCAAAGTTGGGAAAGAAGTAGGGCAAGGTCGCAAAAATCGTGCTTTCGGCCTCATCGATGTCGATCGGCGTGCCAAATAAGCAACAACCGCCGCCGATACCTTTCGCCAGGAGAAGTAGGGCGATGGTATCAACGACGGTCGTCTGATCCGCGCGCATTGATCGGCGCTGTTATCAAAGTCCCCTCTGGACCTCTGCCCGTTAACAAGCAGGAAGCGTGCCAATTTCGGAGGAAACAGAGAAGCTTATATTTTTCAAACACTTGAGGAACAGACGCTCAATTGCGCGGCGAAAGTGCCGCAAAGCGCTCCATCAGTTTTTATTTGCAGCGCACAAAATTCACTCAGGATGCTGCCTGAATTTCGTTCAATTGGGATCAGTTCGGCCGTCGATCGCTCGCGAAACAAAATATCCACCCGGGCCGGGTGTCGGCGAGCAAGGCCTATTTTATCAGCCCGACGCGGAGCGCCTTGGCAACCGCTTGCGTGCGGTTGACGGTATCGAGTTTCTTGGTGGCCCGGTTCAGATAGTGATTGACGGTATGTTCCGAGAGCGTGAGGATTTCGGCAATTTCGGCGCTGGTTTTGCCGGCCGCCGTCCAGTTCAGGCAATCGATCTCGCGATCGGTAAGTGCATCGACAACGCGGATATCGAGATTGCGGATCTCTGCAAGCCGATCGAAGATATGGGTTGCGATATAGAAGAGATCCTTGACCTCTTCGCGCGAGAAAGGCTCGCGATCGCCGGCCAGCGAAACCGCTCCGCGAACGCCTGAGACATCATGGGCCGGCAGATAGATGAAGCGCGTCATGCGAAAGCGTTCGAACAAGGCAACCGCGAACTGGGATTTGCTCTCTTCCCTATTCGGGCTCGTGGAGACCTCGTAGACAAAGGGTAAGGTCGAGGTTCGCAAGCGCTGCAACACCGGGCTGGTCGGCAACAACGCTTCCTGATCATAGATGGACAGAAGTTCAGCCGGCCAGTTGTTGATCACCGAACTGCTCTGCAACTCGAAGGAGGTGATCGGCGGCAGATTGACGACCATGAAAGCCCGGCAACGATAGACCTCCGTCAATCGTTTCATGAACCGAAACACGTCGAATTGGGTCTTCAGCCTGCTGACTTCGTCAATATAGTCCTCGCCGCGAGGAGACGTTCCCACCTGCACCAATGCCGCCATCATCAGTCTTCTTTATGTAAAAAAGGGAAAAATACGAAATTTCCGTCTCTTGGCCCCGGGAGGTCATCGTACCAACGTCGGTAGCCGGCACTTGTTCAAATATAATTTTCTCAGGATCTCGCTCGCGTCAACGCTCGTTACTACGATGTCCGGTCGTCATTTCACCAAACCCCTTCGCGCGCCCAGTAGTCACGCGAGGGATAATGGCAGTTCTTGCGCGCTTCTCAACAAGCAAATTCAAGACAAGCATGCAATTTTGCTAAGATCCAGCGCCTGAAGCATTAATTCAATATAATTCAGCGGTCCCTTGAGGAAAACATGTCGGAGCTATCGCTTCGGACCCAGCCGGTTGCGCATGTCCGTCATGATCGAATCGGCGGCGGCCACCACCAGGGGCGCCCATTGCTGCAATTTCTGCGATGTCACGCGATAGGCCGGACCGGTCACCGAGACGCCCGCCAGCATACCGCCATCATCTGCGCGGATCGGTGCGGCAACGCAGCATATGCCGCTCTCGTGCTCCTCGCGATCGAATGCATAGCCGCGCACCCTGATCTCCACGATATCGGCAAGCAGCCGCGCGGCATTGCGATGAGTATGCGCGGTGTAGGCTCGAAACTCGAGAGCGGCAATCCGCCCAGCGAGATCGAGATCGTCCAGTGCGGAGAGCGCCGCCTTGCCAACCCCCGTGCAATAGGCCGGCGAGGCATTGCCGATCTGGGAATACATGCGCACGGACTGTCGGCCTTCGACCTTGTCGAGATAGATGACCTCGGAGCCGCGCAAGACACCGAGATGCACGGTTTCGCCGGTCAATTCCTGCAAGTGGCGCAAATGCGGTTCGGCCACGGCGCGGAATTCGTTGCGCGCCCAGCTGCGCGAGGCAAGGTTCAGAAGCCTGATCCCGAGACGATAGCGCCCGTCGCGGTCGACCTCCAAAAGTCCTTCCTCGACGAGGTGCGACAATTGCCGATGTAGCGTACCACGCGGCTGATCGGACAATGAGAGGATGTCGGTAAAACGCATCGGACCATCGGCAAGCGCCACATGGTCGACCAGCGCCATGAGCTTTCCAAGCGTGCCGGTTTCGCGGCCACGGCGGGTATCCCCTTTTTCGCCATCCGAATTCAGACCCATGCGCCCTTCATTTATCGCTGGCACTGCCGCCGCATCCTTGACACGATGGAAGGGTAATCCGATAATTCCACATAGTCAAATTTCGTTCCAAATAATGGAACTAGAGATTTCATCGATCCTGGGAGGGAAGAAACCTTGACCGAGACGCAGGCACAATTTCCCGATCTGAAGGATCGAACCGTGCTGATCACCGGCGGCGGCTCCGGCATCGGCGCGGCACTCGTCGAAGGTTTTGCCCGGCAGGGCGCGAAAGTCGCCTTCATCGATATTGCCGAAGAGCCGAGCAAGGCGCTTGCCGCCAAGCTCTCGGCACAGTCGGCCCATCCTGTCGTCTTCTTTCACGCCGATCTGCGCGATGTCGGCGCCATCAGGAACACGGTCGCAGCGGTCGAATCCGATCTCGGCGCGATCCGCGTGCTTGTCAACAACGCGGCCTGGGACGACCGGCACGATATCGACACGACCACCGAGGAATATTGGGACAACAACCAGGCGATCAACCTCAAGCAGGTCTTCTTCGTATCGCAGGCGGCGGCCCCCGGCATGCGGGCGGCCGGTGGCGGCGCGATCATCAACTTCTCCTCGATCGTCTTCAGGATGAACCCACCGGCGCTTTCCTCCTACGCAACTGCGAAATCCGGTATTATCGGGCTCACCAAGAGCTTCGCGGGCCGCCTCGGCCCGGAAAACATCCGCGTCAATGCCGTTTTGCCCGGCATGATCGTGACGGAGAGACAGCTTGAGCTCTGGCTGACGGAGGAAGGCATGGCCAAAACCGTCGAACGGCAATGCCTCAAGCATGTGCTGAAGGCCGCCGATCTTGTGGGGCCAGTGCTTTTCCTCGCCTCGGACTGCTCAGGCAGCATCACCGCGCAAGCCATTACCGTCGATGGCGGCATTTTCTAGTGAAGAATCGGAGCATTTTCTTATGACGAAACCCGCATATGTCGCGGTGGACTGGGGCACCAGCAGTTTTCGGCTATGGCTGATCGGCCAGGATGGCAGTATTCTGGGGGAGCGGCGCAGTGGCGAAGGCATGACCACGGCGGCTCAGACAGGCTTTGCAGGGGTATTGCAGGCGCACCTGGATGCACTCTCGGCGCCGGCAGATATTCCCGTGATCGTATGCGGCATGGCTGGCGCGCGCCAGGGCTGGGTGGAAGCCGGCTACATCGACACGCCGACATCGCTTGCCGCCATTCTCACCGGCGCGGTCGCCGTCCCCGGACAGTCGCGCGATGTTCGTATCCTGCCGGGTCTAGCGCAACGCAGCAGGCAAGCGCCTGACGTCATGCGCGGCGAGGAAACGCAGTTGCTCGGCGCGATCGCCGCCGATACAAAGGGCGAGCAGCTCGTCTGCATGCCGGGGACACATTCGAAATGGGTGCGCGTGGTCGACGGCCAGGTGATGGGTTTCTCGACCTTCATGACCGGCGAACTCTTTGACGTCATCACCAAGCATAGCATTCTGTCGCATGCCGTTGCCGGCAGCGCCGACATGCCCACCGATACCGGGGCCTTCGAAGCCGCGCTCAAGGTTGCTTTCGACAAGCCGGCGCTCGCTACCAATCTGCTGTTCACCGCCCGCTCCGGCCAGCTTCTGCACGGACTGACGGCTGCCGGCGCCCAGGCGTTGATATCAGGCACGCTGATCGGCGCCGAGATTGCCGGCGCTTTGGCTTCCGCCGGACAGGGAGCATCCATCATGCTCGTCGCTTCCGGACGCCTGCAGGCTCTCTATGAGGATGCATTCCGCACCCTATCTCTCTCCCACAAGACCATCGATGCCGATGCCGCCGTCCGTCGCGGACTTTCCGCGGCGGCGGAAGCGATCTGGCTCAAGAACGAAAGCAAAAGCTGATGACGACCCGCATTCCCTTCCCTCCCATGAAGCGCCCGCTCATTGCCATTCTTCGCGGCATCAAGCCGGAGGAAACGGCCGATATCGTCGGCGCTCTGATCGAGACCGGCTTCACCGCCATCGAGATCCCGTTGAACTCGCCCGAACCTTTCCGCTCGATCAAAATCGCCGCCAAGATGGCGCCTGCCGACTGCCTGATCGGAGCCGGCACCGTGCTGACCATCGAGGACGTCGACAGACTGGATGGCGCCGGCGGCAAGCTGCTTGTCACGCCGAATGTCGAGCCTGCGATCATCAGCCGCGCCCGCGACAAGGGCATGGTGACAATGCCCGGCGTGTTCACCGCCACGGAGGCGCTTTCCGCGGCAAAGGCCGGCGCCACGGGTCTCAAATTTTTCCCGGCGGGTGTGCTCGGCGCTTCCGGCATTACCGCTATCCGTGCCGTTTTGCCACCGGAGCTTGTTATCGCTGCCGTCGGCGGCGTTTCGGACAAGAATTTCGCGGATTACACCAAGGCCGGCATTCTCGCTTTCGGCCTCGGCACCAGCCTTTACAAGCCGGGAATGACGGCAGAGGAGGTTGCCGAACGCGCCAAGGCAACCATCTATGCCTATGACGAAGCCATAGGAGCCTGATCTATGACCGATATTCATGATTTTCAGGGCAATATTCTCTGCAATACTTCATCTGTCCTGGGCGAAGGCCCAACCTACGATCCCGATACGGACACGGTCTGGTGGTTCAACATCCTCGGGAAGGAATTGCACGAGCTGCATCTGCCGACCGGCAAGAAGCAGGTTCACGAGCTGCCAATGATGGCGAGCGTGCTCGCCCGCGTCGACGCAGAGCGACAGATGATCGCCACCGAAGAGGGGCTATTCCTGCGCGACATCGCCAGCGGCGAACTGAGCTTCTATGCGGCGATCGAAGCCGACAAGCCTGAGAACCGTTCCAATGACGGGCGTACGCATGTTTCCGGATCCCTATGGATCGGCACCATGGGCAAGCGCGCCGAGATGCAGGCGGGCGCCATCTATCATGTGGCAGCCGGCGGCAAGGTCACCAAGATCTTCGACCAGATCAGCATTCCGAATTCGATCTGCTTTTCGCCCGATGGCACGATCGGCTATTTCACCGATACTCGCGTCAGCCAGCTCATGCGCGTGCTGGTCGATCCGGAGACCGGGCTTCCGGCAGGTGAACCGATTGTGATGGTCGACAGCATGGAGGACCCAGGCGGCCTTGACGGCTCGGTCTGCGATGCCGACGGCTATATCTGGAATGCGCGCTGGGGCTCCGGCTTCGTCGACAAGTACAGCCCGGACGGCCTGCGTATCGAGCGCTATCGCGTGCCCGCGATGCAGCCCTCCTGCCCCGCCTTCATCGGCAAGAACGCTGATCGGCTGGCGGTGACGACCGCCTGGGAAGGGCTTGATGACGAAGCTCGCTCCATGCAGCCGCAGGCCGGTGCGCTTCTGGAACTTGGCGCGACGGTCAGGGGCGTTTTCGATCCGCGATACAAGCTTTGAACGAAGGCCGCCTTCGCGCGTTGCGGGTGCGAAGGTGGTGCCCGCGATGCGAATTAGCGCCGTAACAGATCAAGCCCCGCGCCACCAAAGATGAGCGGGCACGATCCTTCATCACCACTCCGCTCAATCTTCCAGGTTGTTTTTGATCTTCATAACAAATTGTTTTTTCATAATATTCTCTCGGTCTGTCGCTCCGACAAATTTTCTTTCTGCAACTTTTAACGGAACCAAAGCCTCCGTGAACCATTAGCCTCTACGACCGGTACGATGATGGTCGGCAAAACAAAGGCTCCACTCGTACTGGTATGCATGCGCTTCTTAGAGCATGCCCATCAGAATGAAAGGTAGGTTCACGATGACTGGGAAACTCTTCACTTCCGTCGCCGCAGGCGCAATCTTTGCCACTGCATCCGTTCTCTCACCAATGGCTTTCGCGCAGTCGCAGCAACCGTCGACCGGCGGCAGCGGCGCACCGTTGTCGCAGAAGGCTCCGGCCACACCCGACACAACGAAGCCGGATAGTGCGGCTCCGCAGACCAAGGCACAGGCTCCCGCCGCCATGACCGGCACGGAACAAGCCGGTAATCTGACCGAACAGTCGGCAGACCAGATCAGCGCCAAGACCTATATGGGTCAGTCTGTCTATAACGGTAAGAACGAAAGCATCGGCAGCATCAACGATCTGATCCTGCAGAAGCAGGGCGGTGTTGTCGCCGCGATCGTCGGCGTCGGCGGCTTCCTTGGCATGGGCCAGAAGAACGTCGCAGTCCCGTTCGACAAGATCAGTGCCACCCAGAATGCTCAGGATGGCACCATCAAGCTGACGACGACCGAAACGGCTGAGTCATTGAAGGCTGCGCCGGAGTTCAAGACGCTTGCGATGCAAGCTTCCGACAAGGCCGCAAGTTCGGCTGGAACGTCGACAATGCCGGCAACGGACAACACGACGACATCGTCGACCACCAACAAGTAACCCAGGTGGTCAGATAGACGGACAAGCGGCGGCCCTCAGGGGCCGCCTTTTTTGGATTATTTTTCAGCCTATGCGATCTCGCGCTCGCTGGCGGCTTCGAAATAATGGGTCTGCAGATAGCGAAGCGTGGCGACGCTATCCACGGGCTTGCCGAAATAATAGCCCTGCCCCATGGCACAGCCCAACGCCTTCAACTTTGCGGCTTCCGCATGTTCTTCGATGCCTTCGGCGACCACGCGCAGCTCCAGCCCTTCACACATGGCAAGAACCGCCTTGATGATATGTTCGGAGGCTCTGTCCGAATTCATGCGCGAAACGAAGGCGCGATCGATCTTCACCTTGTCGAAGATGAATTCGCGCAAGCGGCCGAGGCTGGATTGCCCGGTGCCGAAATCGTCAAGGGAGATACGCACGCCCACTGCCCTGAGATCGGCAATGATGCGATGCGCCGTGTCGGCCGAACTCATGACCGCCGTTTCGGTGATTTCGAGCTCCAGGCGATGCGGGTCCAGGCCGACGCGGGCGAGAATGGCAAGGACGCTGCTGCTGGTGCCGGGGTCCATCAACTGCGCCGAGGACAGATTGAAGGACAGAAAAAGCTCGCGTGGCCACGAGAGCGCAGCCTCGGCAGCTTTTCGCAAAAGGGCCTCGGATAATGCGTCGATAAAGCCGCGCTCCTCGGCCAGCGGCACGAAGACGGCAGGTGAGACGAAGCCGAGATCGGGATCGTTCCAGCGAGCCAGGGCCTCGAAACCGAGAACCATATTATTGGCGAGCGAAACGATCGGCTGGAAATGCACATCGATGACATCCGAAATGATGGCATTGCGCAGCGCCTGCTCGAGCTGCGTCGCGCGCTTCATCTCCTGTGCGATCTCCTTGGAATAGACGGTGATCTGGCCACGGCCGCGACGCTTGGAGCGATAAAGCGCGGTCTCGGCATTCTTGAGGAGATCGTCGAATTCGTCGCCGGCGAAGGGATGGATGGCAAAGCCGAAGGAGGCGGAAAGGCGAACGTTGCGGTCGCCGAGATCATACGGCGCCGACAGCACTTCGCGGATCATCTGGCCGAATTTTTCGGCGCCGACGCGTTCGAAGACCAGCGGCAGGACAAAAGCGAATTCGTCGCCGTCATGGCGGGTCACCGTCGCACCATCCGGAATGCACGCCTTGAGGCGATGCGCAACCTGGCAGAGAATTTCATCGCCGGCTTCGACGCCGAAAAGATCATTGATTGGCTTGAAGGCATCCAGATTGGCGATGCCGATGGTGAAGGGGGCGGGATCGCTGGCGCGCTCAAGCGAAAGCTGTCGCGTGCGCTCGCGCATGCGATGACGATTGCCCAATCCGGTCAGCGGATCGGTATATGCTGTTGCCTGCAATTCCTGACTGACTGGCCCAAGCGGTATTTCAGCCGATTTCATATTCGATTCCGACGTTTTCTCCACCCTGGAAAAAGCATGAGGGCTAAGTCTTAACAAAGGATGGCAGGGTGATACTCATTCGATGTGAGCGATAACTTGCCGTCGGCGCTATACCATTGCGATACTTATCTGTTTTTTGCTTTAGCGGCGCTGCACAGGTGCTTCTGGAATACGGTCTCGATAATATCAGGGCTGACGGGCTTCAGGATGACGTCATCCATGCCAGCCTCCCCGCATTCCTTGCGATCGCGCTCGAAAGCCTGGGGCAGCACACCGATGATCGGCGTATGCGATCCGCTGCCCTTTTCCGCGCCACGGATCAGGCGCGCCGCCTCGAAGCCGTTGAGGCCCGGCAACGAAATATCCATAAGGATCAGTTCGGGGCGGTGCTCGCTCCACATTCGCGCTGCCTCATCGCCGCTCGCAGCAATTGCATAGCTGTACCCGAGGCCTTCGAGAATCTGTGAAAAGACGATCTGATTTATATCATTGTCTTCAGCGACGAGGATCTGGATGCTGCGGCTTTCACCGGCGGCGACCCGCCATTCCTGACCTATCCCCGGCTCGGCAATGTCCCCGAGCTCGCCGCGTATATTCCGGTTGAAATGACGTGCGATCAGGAATGTGAGCTCGGTGGAGAGTTGCGAACCATCGAGGGAGAGAGCGGAGACGTTCTGCCGCTCGGCCAGTTCGATGCCGCGCTTGCCGAGCTGGTTGTCGACGATCACAAGATCGATCTTGACGCCGTGCGCGCTTGCCACATCGAGAAACGCCGCCTCTTCGTTCTCATTATGAACGACACATGCCTCGAAGCCGTAATTCCCGAGCGTTTTCAGCGCGGCCGTCTCCGCGGCAAAATCGGCCGTGACGACCAGAATCCTGCGGCCACTGAAATTCTCCGGGACGAAGGTCTCCATGGCAGCCGGACGGCGCGAAATGGTTTGTAAAGCAGCCATGGGAACATAGGCGCGCCGATAGGACCGGTCGTTGTTCTCCCTGATCTGGGAAGCATGGGCGAATTCATCGAAATCGCCTCCGTCCTTCGGCAGATCCTGCATGGTGCCCACGAGGAAGTAACGGCCGGGTTTGCCGATGCGCTGCTTGCGCGTGACGATATCGCGCACGACGCCGTCTCGGCCAATCTGACGCTGCCGCGAGATCGACATCTCGCCGGTCTCGATGACATGCCGGTCACTCTCATGAAAGCGATTGGCAAGATCGGTGGAGAAGAGATCGGTGCCCTTGCGACCCAGCACCTCGTCGGCCACCGCCTGGTATTTATCGCAGAACGCCCTGTTGACAGCGACATAGACCATGTTCTGGTCCTTGACGAAAAGCGGGAACGGCAGGTTGTCGAGGATGTCCTCAGTAAGCTGCACGCGCTCCATGTCGACGCGCCACTGCTCCTCGCGTTTCTTCACTTCGGAAATATCGGAGACGATGCAGACGCCAATGCCAGACGGTAGTCGGCGCTTGATGATGCGAACCCAGCGCTCATCCGAAAAGTGTTCGGTCGTCTCAAACCGCTCGCGCCAGTGCGAGGCGATGCGCTGCGAGATCCAGTTTTCACGGTTGGCCGAAGACTTGGCCTGGCCGCGGTCCCGAGTCCGTATGCCCGTGTCGAACACGGCGCCCAGGAAGTCGCGCAGTCGCGTCGAGGGTCGCAGGAATTCAGGTTGGATCGGAAAGAAGTTCAGGACCTGACGGCTGGCGAACAACAGCAGATCGTTCTTGTCGTAGGCGAAGAGGGCGCTGGACAGTCCGTCACAGAGGGCGTCAAAAAGCATTGTCTGCAGATTGCCGCCGGAAAGCGCATCTTCAGTCATGATTGCCAAGGCTGCCTTTTCAATTCCGGCAGTCATTCGTCCGATCCCTACACCCAACCAGTTTCACAGCACGAAAAATCGACAGAGCGGCACTCACTCTGCAAGGCAAATTTATGAAAATATCATGCTGGCCTTGCCACTTGAAACAGATGGAACCTGGCTCATGAGAGTTGACGGCCACCAACCTGCCATCAAGAGCCTCCAGCGTGCACGAAGCGCGCCACCTGTAGTCATTTCAAGCTTCTTGTCACGCAACCTGTCATCATTCCCTTAAACATTGATTAAATTTCTTAACAAAGCCCCTGGATGGAAACGGGTGGATGATGACACGAGCACCGCCTTTCCTCTTTTCACACTGCCGCGAATCCACGAGAATGAAGCCATGGCCATCAAGCAACTTTCCGAAACACTGATCAACCAGATCGCCGCGGGCGAAGTCATCGAGCGGCCGGCAAGTGCTGCCAAGGAGCTGATCGAGAACGCGATCGATGCCGGCGCAACGCGCATCGAAATCGCCACGGCAGGCGGCGGCAAGGCGCTGCTGAGGGTAAGCGACAACGGCTCCGGAATGGAAGAGGCAGACCTCGAACTCGCGGTCAGGCGCCACTGCACGTCGAAAATCTCGGATACGCTGGAGGATATTCGCACGCTCGGCTTTCGCGGCGAGGCCCTGCCCTCCATCGCTTCCGTGGCGAGGCTGTCGATCGCCAGCCGCAGGACGGGTGCGGCCGGCGGCACGGAGATTGCTGTTGCCGGCGGAAAGGTATTGCATCTGCGCCCGGCGGCGGCCAATCCCGGCACGATCGTCGAGGTGCGTGACCTGTTCTTTGCGACGCCGGCGCGCCTCAAATTCCTGAAGACCGAGAGGGCGGAAGCGGCTGCCATCACCGAGGTCGTCAAGCGCATGGCGATCGCCTTCCCACAGGTGCGTTTCGTGCTGTCGGGCAGCGACCGTTCGACGCTCGAATTTCCCGCGACCGGTAACGATCATCTCGCGCGCATGGCGCAAGTGCTCGGCGCGGATTTCAAGGATAACGCCATCGCGCTCGACGCCATGCGCGAGGATGTGGGCCTCACCGGCTTTGCCGGCGTTCCCACATTCAATCGCGGCAACTCGGCACACCAATATGCCTTCGTCAACGGCAGGCCAGTTCAGGACAAGCTGATCCTGTCGGCGATCCGCGGCGCCTATGCCGAAACCATTCCCTCCGGCCGCTACCCCGTCGCCGTCCTCTCGCTGACGGTCGACCCGGCGCTTGTGGACGTCAATGTGCATCCGGCGAAATCGGATGTGCGCTTCCGCGATCCCGGCCTCGTGCGCGGCCTCATCGTCGGCGCGATCCGCGAGGCATTGGTGCGGGAGGGCGATCGTGCCGCAACGACGGGGGCGGATGGCATGCTGCGCGCTTTCACCGCCGGCCGCTCGGGCTTCCAGCCGGGATGGCGGCCATCGCCCGCGGCCGCTCCTTGGACGCCAGAAACATCGCCATCACGCCCTTATGAGAGGACCGCGACAGCCGGAGGATACGGTTTCACGGAAAGGTCTCAGGCTGCCTTCGACGGGCTTGCCATGCCCACTGCCCGCGCCGAGGCTGCTCAGCCGATAGAGCCGATGCGTGCCGAAGAACCGTCCCGCTTTCCGCTGGGCGCTGCCCGCGCCCAGCTGCACGAGAATTATATCGTCGCGCAGACTGAAAACGGTCTCGTCATCGTCGATCAGCATGCGGCGCATGAGCGGCTGGTATTCGAAGCGATGCGCAAGGCCCTGCATTCGAAGCGGCTATCCTCGCAGGTCCTGCTGATCCCCGAGATCGTCGACTTGCCGGAAGAGGATTGCGACCGGCTGATGGCGTTTGCCGAAGAGCTTGGCGAGCTTGGCCTTGCCGTCGAGCGCTTCGGTCCTGGCGCAATTGCCGTGCGGGAGACGCCGGCCATGCTTGGCGAGGTCGATGCGCAAGGGCTTATCCGACAGTTGGCCGATGAGATCGCCGAGTGGGACACCGCCTCCGGGCTTGCCGCGAAGCTGGAATATGTGGCCGCGACCATGGCCTGCCACGGTTCGGTACGCTCAGGGCGGCGGCTGCGGCCGGAGGAGATGAACGCGCTGCTGCGCCAGATGGAAGCGACGCCGGGCTCGGGCCAGTGCAACCACGGCCGGCCGACCTATATAGAGCTGAAGCTCTCGGACATCGAACGGCTCTTCGGGCGCAGCTGAAGACGCCCCGTTTCGAAAGGACTGGAAAAGTCCCGTCCGGCGCGGTATGGCAAACAGGTGACAGAGATCGAGGACGGCATCAGATGAATCTTTTCGAAGGACATGGGAACCGCGAGGCGAAAGTTCGCTACCTCGACGGCGACTTCCAGATCCTGATGCCGGGCTCGTACGTCATCTGCGCCATGACCGGCCAGCGCATTGCACTCGATGAGCTGCGCTACTGGAGCGTTGCCCGGCAGGAACCCTATGCCGATGTGATGTCCTCGCTGGAGGCCGAAAAGCGGGCAGGCGCGCTTCCCAACCAGAAACGCTGAATATCTTGGCTTATGCCTGACACAGGCCGGCAGCTTTAGAGCAATTCCAGGAAAAGTGCGTAGCGATTTTCCTGGAATTGCGCAAAAACAATAAGCCAGAGCGGTTAGGCGATTCCGTGAAGCGCGCAACCGCTCTAGCCGCTTTTGCCGGTCCTTCCTTCCCGTAAGCGCCGTTCGCGAGCCGTCGCGATCGCCCTGTCGATGATCAGCTTCGGAGCCTGCGGATCGTCGAAAACCATATCGATCTCGATGACGCGGCAACGCTCAAGCAGCTCGTCGGCGCGGCCGTGATGACCGATCAGGCGAACGTAATCCTTTGATGTCGTGACAATCTGGAGGTCTTCGCGCGCTGCGATATCGAGAATATCCGCAACCTCGTCCTCGCCCGGATGCTCATGATCTCCGAAAGTGCGGCGGATGGCGATATTCGCCCCGAGCGTTTCGACCGTGCGGAAGAATTTGCCGGGGTCGGCGATGCCGGCGAAAGCGAGCACATTGCGCCCGCGCAGATCCTCCTGGCCGCGCACCTTGACGGAGGCGGCGAAGAAGGGTTTTCCGGCCCGCGCGGCAAGCCGAACGATGCGATCGGCGGCATTGCCATCGCCGACCTTCAACAAAGCGGATGCATAGAGAAGCTGCGTGCGCAGCGGCGCGCGCACCGGACCGCCGGGAACGAGATGGCCATTGCCGATGCCTCTGCCGGCATCGATCACCACCAGTGCATAATCGATTGCTAGCTGCGCGCTCTGGAAACCGTCATCCATGATGATGAGATCCGCGCCTTCACGCACAAGCCGCTCCGCGCCCTCGGCACGGCGACGGGCAATTACCGTCAGCGCCTCGCGGGCAAGCAGCAGCGGCTCATCGCCGACAGCCGTGGCATGGTGATGCTCGGGATCGACCACTGTGGTAACATCAAGAGAGCCGCCATAGCCCCGGCTGAGGAACCCGGGCTTCATGCCCTTGGCTTTCGCAGCCTGGGCCAGAGCGAGCGCCGTCGGCGTCTTGCCGGCCCCGCCGACCGTGAAGTTGCCGACGCAAATGACCGGCACCGGCACGGAGGCTCGTTTGCCGTTCACCATGCGGTGTCCGGCAATGCGACCATAGAGGAAGGAAAAGGGTGAGAGCCCCCAGGCACGCCAATCCGGTTTTCGCCACCAGAAAGGTGGTGCTTCCGATACCATATTTCTAATCCAGCCTCGCCCCTGCGCCTTCAGCAAGGCGGCAGAAAAGGGCAGATCGGGTGAAAAAGCAAGCCTTTGGCAAGATCACGCCAATTGAGCGACCGGCATGAGCAGGCTCTCCAGTTCGGTAATGTCGTTGAGGCAATAGTCGGATGCGGCTGTCAGCGTCTCGCGCGAGCCGGTTCCCGTCAGCACGCCGACGGTCAGCCCCACGCCGGCGTTGCGCCCCATGTGAAGATCGTGATTGTTGTCGCCGACGACAGCGACCTGTACTGGCGAAAGACCGGTTGCCGCATAGAAGCCGAGCACCATGCCCGGCTCCGGCTTGGTGCCGAAACCGCTGTCGTAGCCGGCGATGTAATCGAGATAGTCGATGAAACCGAAGCGGCGGGCGGTCTGGCGAATGGAGCGCTCGTTATCGCTGGAGGCGACCCCGAGCTTGTAGCCCCGTTCATGCAACCGACGGAAGAAGCCGGCGAGATCGGTGACGGGCGAGGAAAAATCCGCCGCGTGCGCAAAGAGTGCGTCGAGCCTTTCTATCAGCTCCGATAGGTCCATCTTCGAGCCGGCCGCCACAAGACCTTCGGAAATCTGGCGCGTGTTGCCGGCCGCCAGCAGACTGTCCGGCACGATATGGCCTGTCTTGGGATCCATGCCGCATGCGGAAAGCAGATGATCCGCGAGGACGGCATCGTCATGCGCGGCAATTCGGGCAAGCTCGCGATTGACCGGCAACCAGCTCGCGTCATAGTCGAGCAGCGTGCCGTCCTTGTCGAAAAGAAGCCCCGCAATCGCTCCCAGCTTGACCGCCGCCATGCCGTTCCTTTCCTAGCCGTTCGCCATCGTCTTCGGCAGCAGCCGCGCCTTCACCGTAAGCGGATTGATATAGGGCTCGAGCCCCTTGATCGTTGCTGCCAGTGCGCCGCGCATCTCATGCACGGCCACGAAACCGGCATCGATCATGCCGCGCCGCGCCGTGTCGTTGGTCAGCAAATAATGAACGCCGCGAGCCAGCATCTCGGTGTCGCGCACCATGCGGGCACTGCCGCGACGGGCAAGCACCTGATAGGCATCGCGGAAATTCTGGACATGGCCGCCGGTCAGGATCGCGCAGCCGAGCATGGCCGGCTCCAGTGGATTCTGGCCGCCCTCGTTGAACAGCGATTTGCCCATGAAGGCAACTTCGGTCATGCGCAGATAAAGGCCCATCTCGCCGATCGTATCGCCAAGGAAAACATCCACGTCGGATGACAGTATGTCGTTGCGAGTGCGGCGCGCCACCTTCAGCCCCTGTTCCACGAGCATCGCCTCGATCGCATCGCAGCGCTCGGGATGGCGGGGCACGATGATGGTGAGCTGGCCGTTATGCTCCTTCAGCATCTTGTGGACGGAGGCTGCAGCGGCCTCCTCGCCCTCGAAAGTCGAAACCGCAGCCCAGGTCTTGCGGCCGCCGATCTGCTTCATGTAGCTGGCAAGCGTTGGCGCATCGTAGGACGGCGCGTCGGTATCCACCTTGAGATTGCCCGATCTGGTCACCTGCACGGCACCGAGATCGCGGAAGCGCTCTCCATCGAGATCGGACTGGGCAACGACCAAAGCGAGATTTTCGAACAGCGCTTCGGCAAGCGAGGGATGCTTGCTCCAGCGGGCGTAGGAGCGGTCCGACATGCGGGCATTGACGAGGATCTGCGGGATGCGCCGGCGACCAAGCTCGGTGATGGTGGTCGGCCAGATCTCGGATTCGGCGAAAATCGCGCAATCGGGCTGCCAATAATCGAGGAAACGTCGTATCGCCGGCTTCAGATCGAGGGGCACATATTGATGGATGACCTCCTCGCCGAGACGCGCATGCGCCACCTTTGCCGAGGTGATCGTGCCGGTCGTCAGAATGACGTGAATGTCGCGACGACGGATTTCGCGGATCAGCGGGATGACCGCCGAGGTCTCGCCGACGCTTGCGGCATGGAACCAGATCAGCGGCCCTTGCGGGCGGTTGGCGCTCGCATAGCCGGAACGCTCCAGTTTGCGGGAACCATCTTCCTTACCCTTCGCGGCACGAACCGCAAGGTAAGGTCCGATGAACGGATAGACAGCGATCCCGCCAAAACGATAGGCGCTCAAGGCAAAGCGCGCCCTGAGGCTGCTCATCTCGATCGACTCCTATCCCAGCTGATCATCATCGATGCCAAATCCCAATTATCAAACGGCCGAATAAACGGCCGATTTTTCGTTCTTATTGTGTCAAAGATACTGTTTCACAGTCGGATTTAAAGCGATAACGCCTCATCGGAGGGAAATATCAAATGCAAATTTCGGTATGAAACGACCTCAAGATCCCGCTTTTTCCTGCGGATCGAGCAGACGATGCAAATGGACGATGAAATAACGCATATGGGCGTTGTCGACAGTTTGCTGCGCCTTGGATTTCCACGCCGTCAAGGCACTCGCATAATCGGGATACATGCCGACGATATCGAGTTCGTTGAGGTTGCGGAACTGGACCTCTTCGAGGTTTTCCAATTCACCACCGAAGACTAGGTGCAGGAGCTGCTTTTTGCCGCTGGTATCAGTCATTTTCGTCTCTTTCTACTGTCGTCCCCCTCCGCCCTTCATCTGCGGGATTTTGACCAAAAGGTCAACTGTCTCGTCGGTGCGAAAGTTGACGGAGAAATTCAGGAAGCTGCGATGCCGGCGCGCCGCAAAGCTCGTCATGCGATACTTCGGCGCGATTGTAGCGCAGCGCATTGCCGGAGAGATCGACGAGCGCGCCGCCGGCCCGCTCCAGAATGAGGTCGGCGGCTGCCAGATCCCAGTCGTGGGAATTGCGCTTGACGAGCGTTGCTTCCAGGCGGCCGTCCGCAACCATGGCAAGGCGATAGGCAAGCGAGGGGATGTGTTTCACCCGTTCGACCGTCTTGCGGAAATCCGGATCGAAGCCCGTGAGCATATCTTCGCCCGTCGCCAGCCGATGAGGATCGTCGCCCAACCTTTGCGAGACATGGATCGGTTTGCCGTTCTTCGACGCCTCGCCTCCGGCTGTCGCCACGAACAGCTCATCCAGGGACGGCGCGTACAGAACCCCCGCCACCGGGCGACCATCCGTGACGACGGCGACGCTGACGCACCACAAGTCCGATCCGGCGAGGAAGCCCCTGGTGCCGTCGATCGGATCGACGACGAAGACGGTTTGATGCGACAGCCGATCGGCGTCGTCATCGGTCTCCTCCGAGAGCCAGCCATAGCCGGGGCGCGCCGAACGCAGGATAGCGGCAAGGCTTTCATTGGCGGCAAAATCGGCGGCGCTCACCGGAGAGAGGCCACCATTCTTCCACCAGACCTCCGGCGATTGCCGGAAGAAACCGAGAGCGATCCTACCTGCCTCGAGCGCGGCCTCGACAATCAGGTCCACATCGCTCAGCCGGCCGGCCTTCTGGCTATCGCTCATTCACAGATTCCAATCTCTACTTACTCCTCAGCGTCCTGCCAGCGTCATGCCTTCGATGGCGAGCGTCGGGGCGGCGACGCCGAAATCGCGGTCGATGTCGTTGGCCTGCGTCACGCGCATGAACATGTCCTTCAGATTGGAGGCGATCGTCACCTCCGAAACCGGGAAGGTCAACTCCCCGTTCTCGATCCAGAAGCCTGTGGCGCCGCGGCTGTACTCGCCGGTGATCATGTTGACGCCCTGACCGATAAGTTCGGTGACGTAGAAACCTGTTCCGACACTGCGGATCAGCTCCTCCGGGGATATATCGCCCGGTTCCAGCGCCAGATTGGTGGAGGACGGGGATACCGCCGTGCCGCCGCGAACGCCGCGGCCGTTGGTCTTGAGACCACCGCCAATCTCGCGCGCGGCTGACGTGGAGAGGAACCAGGATTTCAGCACGCCATCCTCGATCATGACCAGCCGCTTGCCGGAGACGCCCTCGCCGTCGAAGGGCCGAGAAGCCGGGCCGCGCACGACCAGCGGATCGTCCGTGATCGAAAGCCCGGCCTTCAAGACCTGCTGGCCCATCTTGTCACGCAGGAAGCTGGTCTTGCGGGCAACGGAGGCGCCGTTGATCGCGCCGGCGATGTGGCCGACGAAGCCGCGCGCGACGCGCGGATCGAACACGACGGTGACGTTCTTATCCGTGGGAACCTGGCGCGGATTGATGCGCTTGACGACACGATCGCCAGCGCGGCGCCCGATCTCCTCGGCCGTGTCCAGCTCGGCGAAATAGAGACGGCTGTCGAAATCATAGTCGCGTTCCATGCCGGTGCCTTCACCGGCAATGACGCTGACGGAGCGGCCGAAGCGCGATCCCATATAGTGGCCGGCAAAGCCATGTGAGGTGACGAGAACCAGGCCGCCCATGCCGGCGGACGCAGACCCACCCACGGAATTGCTGACGCCGGGCACGGCGAGCGCCGCCGCTTCGGTCGCAAGCGCTGCTTCCCGCAATTCGGCGGAGGAAACCTCTGTGGGATCGAAGAGTTCGAGATCGGGGTAGCTCTTGGCAAGGTCGCCTTCGTCGGCAAGGCAGGCGAACGGATCTTCCGGCGACACTTTTGCCATTGCCACGGCACGCTCGGCAAGCGCCTGCAGATCGAAACCGGGATTGGCGGAAACGCTGGCGACACGGTTGCCGACGAAGACCCTCAGTGAGAAATCATCGCTTTCGGAGGACTCGGTGCCCTCCACCTGGCCGAGGCGAACGCTGACGGACTGGGCTCGCGATCGCACGACGACGGCATCGGCCGCATCCGCCCCGGCTTTCCGGGCAAGGTCGATCAACTGGCTGGCACGGGAAAGCAGAGCGGCGGAATCGATTTCTGAAGACATGATTTGGCCTTTCATTCGCGTTCCATTTATTGTGCACTACATAAAGCATCAAGGGCGGCCGAGCCGATTCTTGTTCTAATCTCTTCACGCATGGCTGTTTATCGTAGTCATGTGTTGCAACACCGCCTGCCCTACGGAAAGAAACAGACGATGTCCGCCCCCAATAGCCTTTTCACCGAAACCCTGATGCTGCTCGGAGGCGCCGTCGTCACGGCGCCGATTTTCAAGAAACTGGGGCTGGGCACAGTGCTTGGCTATCTGGCAGCCGGCGTGGTGATCGGCCCGATCCTGCACGGCATTGGCGACAGCGAAGCCGTGCTCGCCGTCGCGGAGCTGGGTGTCGTCTTCCTGTTGTTCATCATCGGCCTCGAACTGAAGCCGTCTCGGCTTTGGCAGATGCGGCGCGATATTTTCGGTCTCGGCTCCGCGCAGGTGATCCTCAGCGGACTGGCGCTGACGCTCGCCGCCTATCTCGCCAATATTGCCGGCTGGCAGGGCAGCATCATCATCGGCTTCGGCCTCGCCCTCTCCTCTACCGCCTTCGCGATGCAGATCCTGGAACAGCAGGGCGACGTCAATACGAAGTACGGCCAGCGCTCCTTCTCCATGCTGCTGCTGCAGGATCTGGCGATCGTGCCGCTTCTTGCGCTCGTCACCGTTCTCGACGGGTCGAAGGAGGCCACCAATCCCCTGCCTGACCTGGCGGTCGCCGTCGGCGCGGTGGCGGCGATGATCATCGCCGGTCGCTATCTGCTGACGCCGCTGTTCCAGGTGATCGCCCGCACCGGCGCGCGCGAGGCGATGATTGCCGCTGCCCTCCTGGTGGTCATGGGATCGGCGACCTTGATGCAGCTTGCCGGCCTCTCGATGGCAATGGGCGCTTTTCTCTCCGGCGTGATGCTGGCCGAATCCTCCTACCGTCACGAGCTGGAGGCGGATATCGAGCCCTTCCGCGGCGTGTTGCTCGCCATTTTCTTCATCGCCGTGGGCCTGTCGCTGAAACTCGACGTGATCGTCGACAACTGGGTGCTGATCCTGCTTGCCGTTCCCGTCGTCATGATCGTCAAGGCAATCGTGATTTACGCGCTCTGCCGTGTGGCCGGCTCGCCGCATAACGACGCCGTCCGCATCGCCGGTCTGCTGCCGCAAGGCGGCGAATTCGGCTTCGTGCTGTTCAGCGCGGCCAGCGCCAGCGGCGGCCTCTTCTCGGCCAGCACCGCATCGATGCTGATCGCCATCGTCACCTTGTCCATGGCACTGACGCCGCTCAGCGCGGCGCTTTCGAAACGCCTGATAACGGCGGACACGCAGGAGGAACTGGACGAGGATTTCGAGGGCGCCGGTTCCGATGTGCTGATGATCGGTTTTTCGCGTTTCGGCCAGATCGCCGCGCAGATCCTGCTCGCCAGCGGCCGGGACGTCACCGTCATCGACTTTTCCGCCGATCGTATCCGCCAGGCGTCGAGCTTCGGTTTCCGCATCTATTTCGGCGACGGCACCCGCAAGGAGGTGCTGCGCTCCGCCGGCATCGATCGCGCCAAGATCGTCGTCGTCAGCACGCATCTGCGCGAGGTTACCGACAAGATCGTCGAGCTCGTCCAGACGGACTATCCGCATGCGAGCCTCTTCGTTCGCTCCTATGACCGCATTCATTCGATCGAACTGCGTCACAAGGGCGTGGATTACGAGCTGCGCGAGACGTTGGAATCCGGTCTGCTCTTCGGCCGCCGCACGCTGGAGGCCCTCGGCGTCAGCGAAGCCGAGGCCTATGAGATCGGCGAGGATATCCGCAAGCGCGACGAGCAACGGCTCGTGCTGCAGGTGAGCGAGGGGCTGCAGGCGGGTACCGACATGCTCTATTCACGTCCTGTCAAGCCGGAACCGCTGGTCAAGCCGAAGCGCGCGGCCGAAGCGTATAGCGACGCTGACGATCTCGTGGCGCTGCCGCAGGAGGAGCCGGAGCGGGCTTAGTATCTTTTGACAGGATGTTGGTTCGGAATAGCGCCTAATTCTTCGCTGTTATCACCCGGTCGAGGGCGAATTTCAGCTCGTCCTTGACGCCGGCTGACATCGCGAGAATCTCGCGCGCCTTCAGGAAGTCAAGCACACCGGTGCGGCCGACAGCCGGCCGCAGGAAGATTTGCGGTGCCTGCAGGCGCAGTTTCAAGGCGATGTTGGACTGCATGGTCAGCTGGCCGGCACCGAACAGGCTTTCGATGCGGTTCGGAATATGCCTGCCATTGCCTTCCGGGCCGCCGACGACGTCGATGCCGATGATGATATCGGCAAGCCCGGCCAGATGCTCATAGGGAACGGGGTTCATGATGCCGCCGTCGATCATCACCCGTTCGCCGAGTTTGACCGGCATGAAAACGGCAGGGATAGCAGCGGATGCGGCGAGCACCGGAAAAAGTTCGCCCTTTTCGATCACCACCTCGGCCTGCTCGTAATAATCCGTCGTCACCACTTTCAGCGGTATGTGCAAATCCGCAAAATTCTCAGGAAAGGTCGTCGGCAGGAAAGTGCGCAGGATGCGTTCCAGATTGAACTGACCGAAGCGGATGCTGCGCATGTTTACCGGCCGCAAACTCCAGATCTTGTTGAGCACGGCGGGGCGATTGCCGACCGTTGCAAGGGTATGATCGCGGATTTCGGCGCCGCTCATGCCGACCGCCATGGCAGCGCCCATGATCGAGCCGATGGAAGCCCCGGCGATCGCAACGGGGCGAATGCCGAGTTCGTCCAGCGCCTCGATGATATGGATGTGGGCGAGACCCCGCGCGCCGCCACAGCCGAAGGCAACCGCCACGCTCGGCGTGCTGGAGACAGCAAGCGTATAGTCGCTGCCGACGAAATCAGCGTAGTCGCCCATCTTTCTCTCCTTCCGCCGTCAGGCCGCCTGTGGCTGATAACGGAAGAAATGCATCTTGCTGTCGCCGAAGGTCCGCTCCTCCAGAAACAGGAAATCCGACGGGACGGCAATCGTCACGTCTGCCCGCTCTTCGAGGATAGCCAGGGCGCCCGGCACGAGCCAGCCGCCAGCTGCGGCGGCCGCAAAGGCCTTCTCGCCCATCCCCTTGCCATAGGGTGGATCGGCGAAGAGAAGATCGAAAGGTTCGAGGTTACCGACGCTGCCGAGATCCGTCGCATCGCGCCTCAGCATGCGCGTGCGGCCGTGCAGGCCAAGCGCATCGATATTTTCCCAGAGCAAACCACGGCCCTCGACACTGCTTTCGACGAAAAGCACATGGCGGCAGCCACGGGATGCCGCTTCCAGCCCGACTGCGCCGGTGCCGGCGAAAATATCCATCATCCGCGTGCCGTCGATGGCTTCGGGATAGGCGTGGCTCAGAATATTGAACAGGCTCTCGCGCGTGCGATCCGCCGTCGGACGAATATCGTTCGACTTCGGCGTTGCAAGAGAGCGACCGCGAAACTCACCGCCGACGATCCTCACCGCGCGTCAACCCTTTCCGCCCTTGGGGCCGCCCCTACCAGGGCCGCCACGGCTCGGGCCGCTGCGACTTGGGCCGCTGCGACTTGGGCCACCGGACGGACGGCCCGCGCCGCCGGGCTTGCCTGAGAAACCGCGCGAACCGCCAGGCTTTCCAGCCGGCTTGCCGCCGAAGGATTTGCCGCCGCCCGGCTTTTTGCCGAAGGGCTTGCCGGCCGGCCGGTCACCGAAAGAACGTTCGCCCTGCGGGCGATCACCAGCGGGTCGGTCGCCACGCGGCGGACGATCCCCAAATGGGCGATCGCCGCGAGGACGTTCGGAACGCTGCTCGCCATCGAACGATCTTGCGCGCGGACGTTCCTCGCCCTCGGCGCGGGGCCGGCGGTCGTCACGGGGACGGTCGCTGAATGGCCTATCGCCACGGGGCTTGTCACCATAAGGGCGAGCACCGCGCGGCTTATCGCCAAAGGGACGGTCGCCACGCGGCGGGCGATCCCCGACCGGGCGCTCACTACGGGGACGCTCGGAGCGGGCTTCGCCCTGGAAAGATTTCGCGCGGGGACGGTCACTACCCTCCGGCCGCGAGCCACGTTCGCCGCGGGGACGATCGCTGAACGTCCGCTCGCCACGGGGCTTGTCGCCAAAGGGACGGTCACCACGGGGCTTATCGCCGAAAGGACGGTCGCCACGGGGGCGATCTGAGCGCTTGCGATCGGAGCCTTCGTCATCGCCGCGCGACTTGCGCGGTGCTTCCTCGCTCGAACGGATCCATTCACCATCCGCCTCGTCGACGCGATTGACACGAACGCGGGGGCCTTCGTCCGGACGGTCGAAACCGCTGCGTTGCGGACGCTCGGGTTCGCCGCGCTTGGCGGCGGTTCTGGTATTCTTGGCAGCTTTCGCGGCAGCCTTTTCGCCGAGCGGACGGGCACCGGGCGCCATCCAGACATTGGCGCTGCGGCGCGACCCGAGCGGCTGGCGCTTCGGGCGGTCATCCTCCTTGCGGCCGCCTTCGCGGCGTCCCTCGTCGCGACGATCGTCGCGCTTAGTGTCGAGGCGGCTCAAGGCGCGCTCGCGCTTGTCCTCGGGACGCTCGCGGTCACGCCTCGGGCGCTCTTCCTTTGCGGCGTGTGCTGCCGGCTTAGCCTCGGCCTCGTCCTCGCCGGCAACCGCTGGGGCATTGTAGAGCGGCGCATCGAAATTCGCCTTGGCGTCTTCGACCAGACGCGGGCCGAGCTGATCGCGCAGCGTGCGGCCGCGCACTTCCAATACGCGACCCTCCGGCAGATCGCCAAGCTGGAACGGGCCGTAGGAAATGCGGATCAGACGGTTGACCTCGAGGCCGAGCGCGCCGAGCACGTTCTTGATTTCGCGGTTCTTGCCTTCGCGCAGGCCCATGGTGATCCAGACGTTGGATCCTTGCGTGCGGTCGAGCGTCGCCTCGATCGAGCCGTAGAGCACGCCGTCGACGGCAATGCCTTCCTTCAGCTTGTCGAGCGCGTCCTGATCGATCTCACCATGGGCGCGCACGCGGTAGCGACGCAGCCAGCCGGTGGTCGGCAGTTCCAGCACGCGGGCAAGCCCGCCGTCGTTGGTCAACAGCAGCAGGCCTTCGGTGTTGATGTCGAGACGGCCGATCGACATGACGCGTGGCAGTTCTTCGGGCAGGTTGTCGAAGACGGTCGGGCGCCCTTCCGGATCGGCATTGGTGGTCACCAGTCCGGCCGGCTTATGGTAGAGCCACATGCGCGTGCGCTCGATGCCGCGGATCGGCATGCCGTCCACTTCGATCTTGTCCGTGAGGGTCACGTTGACGACCGGCGTATCCAGCAGCACGCCGTTCAGCCTGACGCGGCCGTCCATGATCATGCGCTCGATGTCGCGGCGCGAGGCCACGCCGGCGCGCGCCATCACCTTGGAAATGCGTTCCGCCTTTCCGTCTCCGGCTACTGTCTCATCCGTAGCGCGGGCTACCGCGGCCTTTATCGGCTTCGCGCCATCGCGTTTTATCGTCTGCTTGTCGCCAGCAAAGGGTTTAGACCCAGGCCGCTTGGGCTTGTCATTCATTGTCATTTGTTGTTTGCCTGAATTTTTAAGGCGTGTTCCTATCAGGTCGCGCCCTTGCGGTTAAGTGGAAAATCTTGAATGGCGGCTACAAATCAATTCATGGAGCTTGCGCTGGCCGAAGCGCGCAGCGCCGGCGAACGTGGCGAAGTGCCGATCGGCGCTGTCCTCGTGCTTGACAACCGGGTTGTCGCCAAGGCCGGCAATCGTACCCGCGAGCTCAACGACGTCACCGCACATGCTGAAATCGTCGCCATCCGCCTGGCCTGCGAGGACCTGGGGCAAGAGCGTCTTGCAGGCGCCGATCTGTACGTCACGTTGGAGCCTTGCACCATGTGCGCCGCTGCGATTTCGTTTGCGCGCATCCGCCGCCTCTATTACGGCGCCGAGGATCAGAAGGGAGGCGGCGTCGACAATGGCGTACGCTTTTACCATCAGCCGACCTGCCATCACGCGCCGGAAGTCTACTCCGGTATCGGGGAAACAATATCTGCCGAGATCCTCAGAGGCTTCTTTCAACCGAAACGCTCCGAAGGCTGAAAAGCGGCGGCTTACAGCGCCGCGCGGCGCTGCAACACTTTAAAATACTGCATAATTTTCCATTAAATCGATTCCGATTTAGAGAATTATGCAGGACGGCCGCCCTGTGAACTGCTTATTGGAAGGGCTTCCACCAACTGCTGTTGTTGGTCTGCTGTGCGGCTTCGGCGTCCTTCTTGCGCTGCTTTTCCTTCTTCGACTCGGGCGTACCGACATCGTTGAGGGCAGTCGGATCGGAAACCTGACGATATTGCTGCGGCGGGTCGATCAGGTAGCGGCGCTGGTCGATATAGGTGCCGGCCTGATCCTGACGCGCGGCGCGATAGGCCGCCGTCTGCTGTGCTTCGGTCATGCGGTTTTTGGTACTGTCGGCCTGAGCCAGCGGCGAACGATAATTGACGTCGTTCTTTTTCTGGTCTGCTTCATCGGCAAGACGCTTGCGTGCGTCTTCAGGCGATTCCAGCCAGGCCGGATTGTCCTTGCTTGCCAGCGACTGCTGCGGCTGAGTCAGGTTGGCCTTGTCCTTGTCGGGAGGAACGACCAGACCGGGGCGGTTCGGATATTTCACGCCCTTGTCCTTCGGCGTCGCGGCCGAAATGGAAGCGATATCGCCAAGATCGTCCAGAAGCTGCACACCTGCCGTCTTGTCGGTGCCGTAAGTCGGGCTGCTGAGGCAGCCAGACATCACGCCGCAGCCAATCACAAGTGCCGCCAAGCTGACGCCGACACGAACGCTATGCATCGCTCTCATGAAAACCCTTCCCAGCCATGCCGGAACAAAATGTAGCAGAACCCCATTCAACGGCAACTGCCGTAAAAATCAGGCCATTTTCAGGCAGCTTTTACCGGATGAACGCCGCAAAGGCAATTCACCCGGCAATTTTCTTCAGTTGACAGCCATCAATTCGCGCAGGGCCGCGGCGTCACGCGCCGAGACATCCGGGTATTGCGGATCGGAGCCGACATCGGTGGTGATGCGCCAGGAGCGCGCGCATTTGCGGCCTTCGGCAAGCTTCGGCACGACGCTGACCTTGGCGGCATCATCGAGACGGAAAGCATCCGCCGGGCCTTCACCACTCTCGATCGTGATGCCCGAAGTGATGCAGATTTCCGAGAAATCCTGTCCTTCAAGCACCTTCAGCAGCTCCGGATCGGCGACATAGACGATCGGGGCAGCTTCCAGCGATGAGCCGATACGCTTGTCCTTGCGCTCGATTTCCAGCGCGCCGGTGACGACGCTGCGCACGGCACGGATCTTCTTCCACTTCTCGGCCAGGGCCTCGTTCTTCCATTCGACTGGTACGGCGACGAACTGTTCGAGATGGACTGATACCGCCGACGGATTGCGCGACAACCACGCCTCTTCCGTCGTGAACGGCAGCATCGGCGCCAGCCACGTCACCATGCAATCGAAGGTCGTGCGGATGACGGCGAGCGACGCGCGGCGGCGCAGGCTCGACGGCGCGTCGCAATAGAGCGCATCCTTGCGAACATCGAAGTAGAAGGCCGAGAGCTCGACATTCGCGAAATCGATGAGGGCGCGGGCAATGCGCTTGAAGTCGAAGGCGTCGTAGCTTTCGCGCACCAGCTCGTCGAGCTCGGCGAGGCGATGCAGCATCAGCCGCTCCAGCTCCGGCATGTCGGCGTAAGCGATCGCCTCGCCCGTGTCGTGCGCCAGGGTGCCGAGCATCCAGCGGATGGTGTTGCGCAGCTTGCGATAGGCATCAACATTGGTCTGGATGATGGCCTTGCCGAGACGCTGATCCTCCCAATAGTCCGTTGTCATGACCCAGAGGCGCAGGATATCGGCGCCCGCGTCCTTCATCACATCCTGCGGGGCGACGACGTTGCCGAGCGACTTCGACTGCTTGCGGCCCTGCTCGTCCATGGTGAAGCCATGCGTGACCACCGTGTCATAAGGCGCGCGGCCACGCGTCGCGGCACTTTCGAGCAGCGACGAATGGAACCAGCCGCGATGCTGGTCCGAGCCTTCGAGGTAGACGTCCGCCGGCCACTTGAGGTCCGGACGATCTTCCAGCGTGAACGTATGGGTCGAGCCCGAGTCGAACCAGACATCGAGGATATCCATGACCTGCGTCCAGGGCTCGTTGGCCTTCTCGCCGAGGAAGCGCTCGCGGGCGCCGTCTGCGAACCAGGCGTCAGCCCCCTCGCCTTCGAAGGCTTCGAGGATGCGGGCATTCACGCCGTCATCCTGCAGGATGTTGCCCTGCTCGTCGACGAAGATGCAGATCGGTACGCCCCAGGCGCGCTGACGCGACAGAACCCAGTCCGGGCGCTGCTCGATCATGGCGCGCAGACGGTTCTGGCCGGCAGCAGGCACGAAGCGGGTATCGTCGATCGCCTTCAGCGCGCGCGAACGCAGCGTGGAGCCGTCCGCGAAGTCCTTGTCCATGTAGACGAACCATTGCGGTGTGTTGCGGAAGATCACCGGCTTCTTCGAGCGCCAGGAATGCGGATAGGAATGCTTCAGCCGTCCGCGCGCGAAGAGCGTGTTCGTCTCGATCAATGCCTTGATAACGAGATCGTTGGCATTGCCCTTCTTGCCGTTGTCGTCCATGACGCGGCCGCCTTCGAAGCCGGGGGCATCCGCAGTATAGAAGCCGGCGTCATCGACGGGGAACGGGATGGTGGACGAGATGCCGCGCGCTTCGAGCGCACGCGCATGTCCCGTCCACGCGTCGAAGTCCTCGCGGCCGTGGCTGGGTGCGGTATGCACGAAGCCGGTGCCCGCATCGTCGGTCACGTGATCGCCGTCCAGCAACGGCACCTTGAAGCCGTAGCCGAGCGAAGCCAGCGGATGCGCGCAGGTGAGCGCTGCCAGATCGTCTGCGGTGACATCGTTCAGGCGCTTGTATTGTAGCTTTGCCTTGGCGAAGGATTCCTCGGCAAGCTTGTCGGCAAAGACCAGCTTCTCGCCAGGGCGCGGACCAAAATCATTGGCGGCTTCCGTCACTTCGTAGAGACCATAGGAAACGCGCTGGGAATAGGCGATCGCACGGTTGCCGGGGATCGTCCAGGGCGTCGTCGTCCAGATGACGACAAAGGTCCCGGCAAGCTCGGCCGGGCCTTCAACGACCGGGAACTTCACCCAGATCGTATCACTCTCGACATCCGCATATTCGACTTCGGCTTCCGCCAGCGCCGTGCGCTCGACCACCGACCACATGATCGGCTTGGAGCCACGATAAAGCTGCCCGCTGCGGGCGATCTTCAAGAGCTCACCGGCGATACGGGATTCCGCATGGAAATTCATGGTCAGATAAGGATTATCGAAATCGCCAACGATGCCGAGGCGCTTGAACTCCTCGGCCTGGATCTTGATCCAGCCGGCGGCAAAATCACGGCATTCCTGGCGAAACTCGTTCACCGGAACCTCGTCCTTGTTCTTGCCCTTCTCGCGGTATTTTTCCTCGATCTTCCACTCGATCGGCAGGCCGTGGCAGTCCCAGCCGGGAACGTAGTTGCTGTCATAGCCGCGCATCTGGAACGAGCGGGTGATGACATCCTTCAGGATCTTGTTGAGGGCATGGCCGATATGGATGTGGCCATTGGCGTAGGGCGGACCGTCATGCAGCACGAACTTGTCGCGGCCGGCGGCGGAGGCGCGCAGCTTTTTGTAGAGATCCATGTCCTGCCAGCGGCTTACCAGCTCCGGCTCCTTCTGCGGCAGTCCAGCGCGCATCGGGAAATCGGTTTCCGGCAGGTAAAGGGTCTTGGAATAATCCATCTTTTCAGCGGTATCGGTCATAGTTCTGACAATTGCCTCGGTGTCTCGGGCGTCTTGCGCCAAACAGGCGCAGCCATATGGGGATTTTTCGGCGGCGGAAAGCGCCTCGGGAACGGGCGCCAAGAACCCGGACCTCCCGGCAGCTTAAAGCGCGCGGAAGGCCGGGCCAATAATTCGTATCGATAGGCTCAGCCGAAATTGGGTCATGATCGCCGGTTCATAGGCGTTTTTTCCAAGGAAAGGAAGAGGAAACAGTGCCGGCAACGCACAGAAAGGCCGCGGACGTTTCCGCCCGCGGCCGATAGGATATTGCTTCGATCAGGCGTGTGCCGTCGCCCGCGCCGGCATGACCGCATTGAGGATCACCGACACAACGATGTTTGCTGCCAGCGCCAGCAGCCCCGTATAGACGGTGAAGCTTGCGTCTCCGAGCGTGACTATGTGCAGCGGCTTCCAGCCGGCATCCCACACGAGGTAGGTGCCGCCGAAGAAGCCGACGAACCAGCCGGCAAGCAGAGCCGGCGCCCGGAACCACTTGGTATAGAGGCCGAAGACCAGGGCCGGCAGCGTCTGCAATATCCAGATGCCGCCCAAGAGCTGCAGATCGAGCGCGAATTGCGTCGGCAGGAAAATGATGACGAGAAGCGCACCGACCTTGACGACGAGCGAGGTCATCTTGGCGACCTTTGCCTCGCCGGCATCGGAAACCTGCGGATCGACATAGGCCTTCCAGAAGTTGCGGGTGAAGAGGTTGGCGGCACCAATGCTCATCACGGCGGCGGGAACCAGCGCACCGATGGCGATGGCCGCAAAGGCAAAGCCGGCAAACCAGCTCGAGAACAGCGACTGGAACAGCGCCGGAACGACATCATTGGGGCTATCCAGCTTCAGATGTGCCGCGTGGCCCATATAGCCGAGCAGGGCCAACAGGCCGAGCAGCAGCGTATAGGCCGGCAGCAACACCGCATTCTTGCGGATGGTATTGCCGCTGTTGGAAGCGAAGATGCCGGTCAGCGTGTGCGGATACATGAAGGCCGCGAGCGCCGAGCCGAGCGCCAGCGTCGCATAGGCGACATACTGGTTGCCGCCGAGCAGCAGGCTGCCTGCCCCCTTGGCCTGGAAGTCCGCATCCGCGGCGGCAAAGACATTGGCGTAACCGCCGAGTTTCGCCGGAATGAGCGCGATGGCGGCAATGACAACGATGTAGATCATGATGTCCTTGACGAAGGCGATCAGCGCCGGCGCGCGAAGACCAGCCGAATAGGTGTAGAGCGCCAGGATGATGAAGGCGACGGCGAGCGGCAGTTCGCCGTGAAGCCCGAGGGCCTTGAACACTGCCGTCATGCCGACGAGCTGCAAGGCGATATAGGGCATGGTGGCGATGACGCCGGTGAGCGCGACCGCCAATTCGAGCGCCCGCGAGCCGTATTGGCCGTGCACGACATCGCCCGCAGTGACGTAGCCGTGATCCTTTGCCCGCCTCCAGAGAAGCGGCATCACCATGAAGACGAAAGGATAGACGACGATGGTATAGGGCAGCGCGAAAAACCCGTAGGCGCCGACCGTGTAGACCAGGGCCGGGACGGCGATCACGGTATAGGCCGTGTAGAAGTCGCCGCCGACGAGAAACCAGGTAATCCACGTGCCGAAGGTGCGGCCGCCAAGGCCCCATTCGTCAATATGGGCAAGGGTCTTCGGCCGGCGCCAGCGCGCGGCGACAAAGCCCATGACGGTCACGAGCGCCAAGAAGAAGATGAAGACGGCGAGTGCGGTCGGATCGATCTCAGTCGTCATGGCGCATGCTCCGATAGGCGATCCACGTCAGGACAGCGGTGATCGGCACCCAGGCCAGCTGATACCAATAGAAGAAGGGGAAACCGAGCAAGACCGGATCATGGCTGTTGTAGAAGGGGACCCAGAGCAAGCCGATATAGGGAATGACGAGCAGCCAGCAGGCCGCCGTTCCAAAGCGTTTATCCATTCGAATACCTTTCGGAGACTGGCGCACCGACTCACGCCTCATCGCCGATAAGGATTAACGCATATGAAGGTTGGCTCAAGGCAAAAAAATGCTGCGGTGCGGCACGCTTCGCCCAGCCAACCCCTTGCATGATATCAGGAAAAGGCGATGCAACGATCGATTTCGCCAAGCGGTCGGACGCCGGCGAGCAGCGCCCTCGCCTCGTCCTCGTCCTTCCTGATCTGCGCGACTAGCGCATCCAGGCCGTCGAACTTCAGTTCGGGGCGGAGATAGCCGAAGAAGGAAACCGAACAGATCTGGCCGTAGAGGTCGCCGCTGAAATCGAAGACATAGGTCTCGAGCAGCGGCGCGCCGTTGTCGGTGACCGTCGGACGGCGGCCGTAGCTCGCAACCGCGTCGCGGATGACGCCGTCCGCTGCACGGAACCGCACGGCGTAGATACCGGCCTTCAGCGATATTTCCGGCGGAAGCTGCATATTGGCTGTGGGGAAACCGAGCGTGCGACCGAGCTTCTCGCCGCCGATGACAGGCGCTTCGACGGTATAGCGGTATCCGAGCATGCAGGCGACCTGGCCCACGTCTCCCTCGGCCAACAGCGTGCGGATGCGGCTCGAGGAGATGACCTCGGTATTCTCGTCGCGAAAGGCGTCGATAAGCGTCACGCCGAAACCATTGTGGCTGCCGGCGTTCATCAGGAAGGCGGGGCCGCCCTGACGGTCGTGGCCGAAATGGAAATCGAAGCCGGTGACGACTTCCGAGGCGTGCAGCCAGTCGATGAGGATCGAATGGACGAATTCATCCGCCGAGCGCTGCGAAAAGGTACGATCGAACGGGTATTCGATGACGGCGTTGAAGCCGAGGGCTTCCAACAAGCGCGCCTTCAGCGGTGCCGGCGTCAGGCGGAAGACCGGCCGATCCGGCTTGAACACGGTGCGGGGATGCGGCTCGAAGGTCAGCACCAGAGCTGGAACACCCCGCTCCCTGGCGATCTCCAGCGCCCGATCGAGGACCGACTGATGACCGCGATGCACACCGTCAAAATTGCCGATGGCGATGACCCCGCCCTTGAGATCGTCGGGAAGCGGGTCGCGGGTCTCGTTGCGATGGAAAACGGTCATCGTCTGCCACTCCGGTCAAGCAAGGCGCGGCATCCACCACTTCGGCAAGGCCTGCTCGCGCGCCAGGAAGGCGCCGAGGGCTGCTTCGTCGGTGTGACCGTCGACGACGTATTCGCGGGCGTGGATGCCATGGCTGATGTAAAGAAGATCGAGGCCGTAATCGAGCGCGCCGCGCACGTCGGTCGGCATGCCGTCGCCGATGGCGACGACGCGCGACAGCGGGAATTCGCTTCGCACCTCGCGGGCTGCCGCAATCGCGGCTTCGTAGATCGGCTGATGCGGCTTGCCGGCGATCCGCGTCTGCCCGCCGAGCCGCTCGTAATAGGCGGCCATGGCGCCGGCGCACGGGATCATCCGGTGGCCGCGCTCGACCACGAGGTCTGGATTGGCGCAGATGAGCGGCACCTTGCGGGCAGACCAGGCCGTCAGCATGTCGGTATAATCGTCAGGCGTTTCGGTCTCGTCGTCGAAGAAGCCGGTGCAGACGATGCTTTCGGCTTCGCCCGCCTCGACACGCTGCACGTCGAGCCCTTCGAGGATGCCGATGTCACGCTCCGGCCCCAGCAGGAACACTTTTTTCGGACCCTCGGCGATCAGGCTGCGGGTGACATCGCCCGATGTGACGATGCGGTCATAGGCACTGTCGGGAACACCGATCACGCGCAGCTGCTCGACCACCCTCGGAGCGACGCGCGGGGAATTGGTGATGAGCACGACGGTCAGACCCTGGCTGCGGGCCGCTTCCAGCGCGATGGACGCTTCCTTGTAACCGGAGACGCCGTTATGCAGCACGCCCCACACATCGCAGAGCGCAACATCATAAAGTCCGCCGATCTCGCGAAAGCTTCCGATACGTTTGCCCATGCGGTCCTCGCGTCAAATAAATCACGGGCTGACATCGCAAACCGGCCGGCAAATTACAAGAGCGATACGCAGGTTTTTGCGCCGCACAGGGCTCAAGCGGCAAGCCGGAGCAAGGAACCCGCCACGGCGGAAACGCCGAGCACGGTGGCAACACCGGCGCGCTGACGGAAAACCAGGACGGCCGCGAGGACGAAGAGCAACAGCGCCGAAATATCAAGGGTGCCCCAATTCGGCCACGCGATACCAGCGATCGGTACATTGGCGAAATCGCCGCCGTCAATCCTGACGGGGTGACTGAACAGCACCAGCCGATCGACATTCGCAAACAGCACATGCAGCCCGAACCAAACCGAAAGGTTGGTCATAACGCCGACGATGGCCGCCGTGATGGCGGCAAGCGCGCCCGAAAGACCCGCATGGCCGCGCAATTTTTCGATGTAAGGCGCACCGGCGAAGATGAAGAGGAAGCTCGGCGCAAATGTCGCCCAGGCCGCGAGGCTCGCTCCGAGAAAGCCGCCAAACAGAGGATCGAAGCCGAAGGGATTGCGAAATCCCGCCATGAAGCCGACGAAGCACAAAACCAATACGAGGGGCCCAGGAGTCGTCTCGGCAAGTGCGAGACCATCCAGCATTTCGCCCGGCTTCAGCCAGGCATAATGCTGTACCGCCGTCTGCGCGACATAAGCCAGAACAGCATAGGCGCCGCCGAAGGTGACGATCGCCATGCGTGAGAAAAAGGAGAAAATGGCGCCGAATACGCTTGTTTCACCGCTGAGCGCCTCGGAGACGACATCCTGTGGACCGTGGAGAGCATGCACCAACAACAGTGGCGCCTGCCAGATCAATACCCAAAGCAGGATCGTCAGGACGGACGCCTTCGCTTGAGCGCCTCCGAGCCATCCGAAGCGGCTGGTTGGCGCCGGCAGGCGCGGCAATCGTGGTCGCCACTGTTCGTCACGCCAGGCTCGATAGAGGACCCGCCCATATCCGGTAAGGCCGGCCAGCAGCACGACCATGGGAAAGGGCAGATCGAAGATGAAGAGAAGGACGAAGCTGGCAATCGCCATCGCCACATGGAAGCGGCTCTTGAGGGCACGGCCGCTCAGCCGCATCAGCGCCTGCAACACGATCGCCAGCACGCCCGCCTTGATGCCGAAGAAGATCATGGCAAGCAGGCTGGTGTCATGGAAAATGGCGTAGAAAGCCGAAAGCGCCAGAATGACGACAAAGCCCGGCAGGATGAACAGCAGACCGGCAATCAAACCGCCGCGCCAACCATGCAGAAGCCAGCCGATGTAAGTCGCAAGCTGCTGTGCCTCCGGGCCTGGCAAGAGCATGCAGTAGCTCAAGGCGTGCAGGAAGCGCTCCTCATCGACCCAACGCCCCTCGTCGACGATCAGGCGATGCATGAGGGCGATCTGCCCGGCCGGGCCGCCAAAGCTCAAGGCGCCGATGCGCGCCCACACGCGTGTGGCTTCGCTGAGGGACGGGCTCGCAGCCAGATCGTCAGCCAAAACGGTTTCGCTCACGATCTTCTTGCTCCATGCGATACCCAATCATGCTTTTCCTGGGTCGCGTCTCGCGACCAGCGATAAAGCGCGTCATAACACAACATGCCTGCATCCAACTGTTCGATATCGTCAGTAAACATGCGCGACAGGCCGAGCGAAACGGCAAGCAAGCCAGCCGCCTGCGGTTCAAGATCGAGCCGGTTGGTATCGGCGCCCCTGATGATGCGGGAAAGATGGTGAAGTGCCGGGAGGTCGAGCTGGAATTCTTTTACCATGGTATCGAAAGTGCATTCCTCCTCGCGGTGGCTCCAGAATACCCCCTCCACATCGAAGGGTGTCGCGCCGAAGCGTTCGGCGACGCCGTCAACTTCCTGAGCCGTCACGAAGAGAAACGAAGCGCCGGGATCAACGAAGCGGCGGATCAGCCAGGGACATGCGATACGATCGATCTTCGGCCGGGCGCGGGTTACCCACACAGTTGCACCGGACGCGTTGGCATCGGGCAGGATCGAATCCGGGATCAACGGCAATCCTGCCGCCCGCCAGGCGTCGAGACCGCCATCGAGGATTTCCGCCGCGGCACCAGCCAGCCGCAGCCAGGCGGCGACGCCTTCGCTGAGCTTGCCGCCGTGCTGACAGAGGCAAACGACATTCCGGTTGCGAAATTCGGCGGCCCAAGCCTGAACATCCTTGTAATCCCGGCGGCGCGAGGCCGGCACCAGACAGGGATCGGCGTCGAAATCCTCGGCGCTGCGAACGTCGAGTATCGCGGGCGCTTTCGGCGTACCCAGCAGACGAAGAAGCTTTTCGGGGGTGATGGCGCTGAACGAAGTCATGTTACGTCCCTTCCAAAAGAGATGGACGCGAAACTCCGGCATGACGCCTCGTGGGGTATCCGCAAACCCCATGCCCAGGATTTTCCGGCAAAACCGGCAGCAAGTCAATGAAGAGCGGTTTGAAAAAATTCACGGGCACGTTCTTGACTCGTTTGCTAGCCACCCCTAAATCACCGTCGCTAGCACTCGCCAATGCTGAGTGCTAACGCAGCCCATACGGATCCCCCGCTGATCCGTGAATGTCATTTGATCGAGGGATTAGACAATGGCAAGCACCAATTTCCGCCCCCTTCATGACCGCGTCGTCGTTCGTCGCGTCGAGTCCGAAGCAAAGACCAAGGGTGGTATCATCATTCCCGATACCGCCAAGGAAAAGCCGCAGGAAGGCGAAATCGTCGCCGTCGGCTCCGGCGTTCGCGATGACTCCGGCAAGATCGTCCCGCTCGACGTCAAGGCCGGCGACCGCATCCTGTTCGGCAAGTGGTCGGGCACCGAAGTCAAGCTTGACGGCGAAGACCTTCTCATCATGAAGGAAGCCGACATCATGGGCATCATCGGCTGATCCAGCCGGTTTCCCCTTTTCCGATACAGCTGACGGGCCATAAACCCGGACAATGCGAATTCAGGAGTTTTTAGACATGGCAGCTAAAGAAGTAAAATTCGGCCGCAGCGCCCGCGAAAAGATGCTTCGTGGCGTCGATATTCTCGCCGACGCAGTCAAGGTAACGCTCGGCCCGAAGGGTCGTAACGTCGTTATCGACAAGTCCTTCGGCGCTCCGCGCATCACCAAGGACGGCGTCACGGTCGCCAAGGAAATCGAACTCGAAGACAAGTTCGAAAACATGGGCGCCCAGATGGTCCGCGAAGTTGCTTCGAAGACCAACGACATCGCAGGCGACGGCACGACGACTGCAACCGTTCTCGCCCAGGCCATCGTTCGCGAAGGCGCCAAGGCAGTTGCAGCCGGCATGAACCCGATGGACCTGAAGCGCGGTATCGATCTCGCCGTTTCAGAAGTCGTCAAGGATCTCCAGGCCAAGGCCAAGAAGATCAACACGTCGGAAGAAGTCGCACAGGTCGGCACGATCTCGGCAAACGGCGAAAAGCAGATCGGTCTCGATATTGCTGAAGCCATGCAGAAGGTCGGCAACGAAGGCGTCATCACGGTTGAAGAAGCCAAGACCGCCGAAACCGAACTCGAAGTCGTCGAAGGCATGCAGTTCGACCGTGGCTACCTCAGCCCCTACTTCGTGACCAACCCGGAAAAGATGATCGCCGATCTCGAAGACGCGTTCATCCTGCTGCACGAGAAGAAGCTCTCGAACCTGCAGGCCATGCTCCCGGTTCTCGAAGCCGTCGTTCAGACCGGCAAGCCGCTCCTCATCATCGCTGAAGACGTCGAAGGCGAAGCTCTTGCAACGCTCGTCGTCAACAAGCTGCGTGGCGGTCTGAAGATCGCTGCCGTCAAGGCTCCTGGCTTCGGCGATCGCCGCAAGGCCATGCTTGAAGACATCGCCATCCTCACGGGCGGCACTGTCATCTCCGAAGACCTCGGCATCAAGCTCGAGTCGGTCACCCTCGACATGCTCGGCCGTTCCAAGAAGGTTTCGATCTCCAAGGAAAACACCACGATCGTCGACGGCGCCGGCCAGAAGTCCGACATCGAAGGCCGCGTTGCCCAGATCAAGGCTCAGATCGAAGAAACCTCTTCCGATTACGACCGCGAAAAGCTGCAGGAACGTCTTGCCAAGCTCGCTGGCGGCGTTGCCGTGATCCGCGTTGGCGGCTCGACGGAAGTTGAAGTGAAGGAAAAGAAGGACCGCATCGACGACGCTCTCAACGCGACGCGCGCTGCTGTTCAGGAAGGCATCGTACCGGGCGGTGGTATCGCTCTCCTGCGTTCCTCCACGAAGATCACCGCCAAGGGTGAGAACCAGGATCAGGAAGCCGGCGTCAACATCATTCGTCGTGCGCTGCAGGCGTTGGTTCGCCAGATCGCTGAAAACGCTGGTGACGAAGCTTCGATCGTTGTCGGCAAGGTTCTCGACAAGAACGAAGACAACTACGGCTACAACGCTCAGACATCTGAATATGGCGACATGATCGCCATGGGCATCGTCGACCCGGTCAAGGTTGTCCGCACGGCTCTGCAGAACGCAGCTTCTGTTGCTTCGCTGCTGATCACCACCGAAGCCATGATCGCCGAACTGCCGAAGAAGGACGCTCCGGCTATGCCTGGCGGCATGGGCGGCATGGGTGGAATGGACATGATGTGATAGGGCTTTAGCCTTATTATGACTGTTCAATCCGGCATCCGGAATTGACGAAGGGCGGCCCTCGGGTCGCCCTTTTCATTTGTGCCGAAACAGTCTCGATGCAAGTTCGGCAAGTTTCATGGCCATGCAAATTTACGCAAACTGCCCCATTGCCGTTTTCAAAAAAGTCCCTATAAATCCCAGCGCAGCGATTTTAGAGGGTAAGCTGCAATGCACACAAATTTTACTTATTTTCGGCACGATTAATCAGCGCCTGCGTACAATCATGACATCATGGAATGATGGCGTCCGGATTTATTACTTGAAATGACTTCATAGACGGGATCGACAACCCGAAAAGCATGGCGAAAGACGGAATCAGCGGAGATGCGGCTCTGCTTTTCCTGAAGGCGCGACATGCGGGGGAGACGTTCCATCCGAAGATGGACGGAATTCGAATGAAGCGCGCTCGGGGGACCATGCGCTCAAGTGAGGATCATATTGTTCAAGATTGCCAAGGCCAATTTTTCCGCACCCTTTGCTCCCGGCTCGCTGGAATTCGAGGGGCATGATCCCGATCTTCTGGCGCAGTTTTGTGTTTCCGAAGGTTGGACGGGCGACCTGTCGAGCGGCATCATCCGGCTCGGTCAGTGGAGCACCATGCTGCACGGGCTGAGCTCCTCGGAATGCGGTCTCTTGAGCCTGATGCATTGCTATGATGCGCATGATCGCATCCGCATCCTCGATATTTTCGAGCAAGGGGCTACCGCTGCATCCTGCTTCTGCTACTCAACGACGATCCTTGGTACCGGCGGTCATCGCCAGCCAATCTTCTGCGTCGGCGAATCCATCGCCGCCGACGGAAAACATGCCGGCAGCCTGGTCGGCGTCTTCCTGTTTCCGCGCTTCAAGCTGGAGCCGGGCAGCCAGCTGGCCATCCGGCAGTAGAAGCCACTGTCGATGATGGTCAGGTGAATTCACCATCGTCGCCCTTGCGTGCCCGCCCCTCACCCCAACCCTCTCCCCGCAAGCAGGGAAAGGGAGTCTCGTCCTCTAAAATCGGCACCTTCATTGCTGAGTGAGATCCCGCCGCAAACGCGGGACCGACCCCCTCGCCCCGTCTACGGCAGGGGAATCGCATATGAGATGAGATCGTCGCCGCACAACCCCTTCTCCCCTCGGGGAAAAGGGGCTTACGGCACTGGCATGCCCCATAAGCAATTGCCCTGCCGTCTACGGGGAGCGTGCTGGCGTGAGAGGCCAGGCACATAGACGCCGACAAAGACGGACCTGACCGACCTGCTCCCGAAGAGATCGGAGCCAATCAATCCCGCTTTGGAATGTTCAACCCGCGCTGGCTCGCCGGACGTGCAAGAGCGCGCTCCAGCCAGCTCATGACCGAGGGGAAGCTCTCGAATTCGAGAACATCCCGGCCGCCATAAAACACATCGACGCCGCGAACCCACGGAAACGTCGTGATGTCGGCAATGGTGTATTCGTCGCCCATGATCCACTGGCGCCCCTTCAGGCGCTCTTCCAGAACCCCTAAAAGACGCTTGGCCTCGTCGCGATAACGTTCGACCGGATAGGGATTGTTGGCGACCTTATCAGCCGCAAACTTGAAGAAGTGGCCGAACTGGCCGAACATCGGACCAATGCCGGCCATCTGGAAGAAGACCCATTCCAACACCTCGTAACGGCCGGCCGCGTCCTTGGGCATAAGCTTGCCGGTCTTCTCGGCGAGATAGACCAGGATCGCACCGGACTCGAACAGGCCGATCGGCTTGCCGTCCGGACCATTGGGATCGATGATCGCGGGAATGCGACCGTTCGGATTCAGCGACACGAATTCCGGCGACTTCTGGTCGTTGGTGCCGAAGGAAACCAGATGAGGCTCATAGGGCAGACCCAGTTCCTCGAGCGCGATCGACACCTTGACGCCATTTGGCGTCGGCAGCGAATAGAGCTGGATGATATCCGGATTACTGGCGGGCCAGCGCTTCGTGATTGGAAAAGACGACAGATCGGCCATGGGGGCTCCTTCCAAGATTATGATTTTGGCGGATGAATTTGCGTCACCATAACCGATACGGAGCCGATGGGAAGAGTGCTGAGCGTCAGCATTGTTCACTGATTGTGAACTAATTGTGCGCAGTTGTTTATCTTTTCAATCTCCCAAAAATCACGAATATCTGTCTTCAGAAATTGTCGCCACCGACCCAACCGCTTTCATTGGAGACTATCATGTCCAACACCAACAATATCGTCATCCTCGTGGCGCGCATCCTGCTCGCCTTCATGTTCATCTTCGCCGGCTTCGGCAAGCTGACCGATCCGGCAGGCACCGCCGGCATGATCGCCGGCGCCGGCATGCCCTACGCAACGCTTCTCACCTATCTCGCCGGCACCTTCGAATTCGTGACGGGTGTTTGCGTTCTCATCGGCTTCCAGGTCCGCATCGTCGGCTGGCTGCTCGCCGCCTTCTGCGTGTTCACCGGTGTTATCTTCCACCTGCCGACCGTCAACGTTCCGGACTTTCCGGCTGCCGCCAACGGCTGGATCAACGGCCTGAACTTCGTCAACTTCCTGAAGAACGTCACGCTCGCCGGCGCCTACATCATGCTCGCCACCAACGGCGCAGGTGTCTATTCGCTCGACGCACGCCGCGGTGCTTACGCCACCGCTTGATTGCAGCGCATCTCCCAGGACTAAAAAAGCCCGCCGGATCGCTCCGGCGGGCTTTTTTCATGCGTGAATATCCAAAAAATCAGAGCGCGGCACGCACCGCCGCGACGATGCGCTGAACCATGGGGTTGCCCTCGTGGCTTTGCTTGCGGGCGCGAACGAGGCACGCCTCCGAGCGCAGGATGACGCCATCAGACAGAACCTTGAGATGGTTCGCCCTCAGCGTCGAGCCGGTGGAGGTAATGTCGACGATGATATCGGCGGAGCCGGCGGCCGGCGCACCCTCGGTAGCGCCGAGGCTTTCGACGATGCGATAGAGCTGGATGCCGTGCTGGCTGGAGAAGAACTGCTGCGTCAGCCGCCAATATTTGGTGGCGACCGTCAACCTGCGGCCATGACGGGCGCGGAAATCGGCGGCGACATCGCCGAGATCGGCCATGGTGTCGACATCGAGCCAGATGTCAGGCACGGCGACCACGACATCGGCATGGCCGAAGCCGAGGCGGGCTGAGAATTCGACGCGGCGATCCGCCTCCGCCATGCCCTCACGCACGAGGTCCTCGCCGGTGACGCCGAAATCAACGCTGCCATTGCCGAGTTCACGCGAGATTTCCGAGGCAGACAGGAAGGCGATCTCGACATCCTCCCAACCCTCGACGCGCCCGCGATAGGAGCGGTCATTGCCGACGGCGACAATGGGCATGCCGGCGCGTTCGAAGATCGCCGAGCAATCGTCCTTCATCCGGCCCTTGGAGGGAAGCGCAATGGTGATCGTCATCAGGCTGCCCTCGCGGTTTCGATGCGGTCGAGCCAGAGCGCGAAGCCGACGGCCGGGATATGATCCCTAGCACCGAGCAGGGTCAGCAAACGGTCGAAGCGGCCGCCGCCGGCGAGCACCGCCGTCGATCCCTCCACCGTCGCCTCGAAGACGAGGCCGGTATAATAGTCGAGCGGGCGGCCGAAGGCGGCGCGATATTCGATCATCGATGTATCCACGCCGGCATTGGCGAGCGCCGCGACACGGGCATCGAAACCTTCCAGCGCCGCGCCCAGCTTCAGGCCAGCCGCGTCGGCAAAGCCGGCCAGCGCTGCAGACGCGTCCGCCAGCGGCAGGCTCAACGACAGAAACTCTTCCAGCACGCCGAAGGCGGCATTATCGAGACGGGTTTCCGACAGAACCAGCTTCTCGCGAAGACGGCGAGCGATCTCCTGTGGCGAGCGGCTGGCATTGGTGGAATAGCCGGTCGCCTGCATGGTGTTGTCGATATGAATGACCAGCCCCTGCTCGTCGCCGCGATTGAGGAAATCGAGGGCATGCGGATCGAGCCCGGTGACCGGATGCGGGCTTGCCAGACGCGCCAGCAGGGTTTCGAGCTGCATCATGTTGCCGAAGGCATGGATCAGCCGCTTCTGCCAGCCGGAGGGCAGACCGAGCGCCTGGACGACCGCCTCGAACACGGCCTGGTCGCCCAGCGTCACCGACAATGCCTTGCCGGGGACCAGGCGGTTGAGGATGGCGATGGCATCGCCGATGGCGCGCGCATCGGCGCTTGCCGTATCGCGGTCGCCGAGATCTTCGATGCCAGCCTGATAGAATTCATGGCCGCCCTCGCGGCGCTGGCGAAAGATTTCACCCAGATAGGAATAGCGCTTCGGCGTGCCGGTCGCGGTTTCGATGTGACGCAGGCACACGGGAATGGTGAATTCCGGACGCAGGCAAAGGCTGGCGCCGGTCTCGCTTTCGGTCATGAAGATGCGGCGGCGAAGATCTTCGCCCGCCATGTCGAGAAACGGCTCGGCCGGCTGGATGATGGGCGTGTCGACCCGCTCCGTCCGGCGGCCGGTAAATTCGGCAAGGAGGTCACCGGCAAAATCCGGAAGGTTGATCAGGGCCATCAGCCCGCCCTCTTCCTGTCTTCCGCCTGTGCCGCCAGTATTTCCTGTACCTTGGCGACCAATTCTGCCTCCGGCACAGTATCCTGCGCGACGCGGGCTTCGCGCCAGCTGGCATTGTCCTCGATTTCGCCGGAGAGGCGCTTGCCCTCGATCAGGTCTTTGAGCTGGACGACGCCCTGGGCGCGCTCATCGCCGCCCTGGATGATGGCGATCGGGCAGCCGCGGCGGTCGGCATATTTCAGCTGATTGCCGAACTTCTTCCAGTTGCCCTGGAACATCTCGGCGCGGATGCCGGCGGCACGCAGCTGCTGCGTAAAGCGCTGATAGCGGCCCATGGCCTCGACATCGCCGTCCATGACGGTGACGAGGACCGGAGCGATCACCTCGTCCTGGCCGAGCTTACCTAGGTTCTTCAGGGCCGTCATCAGACGGGAGACGCCGATGGAGAAGCCCGTGGCCGGCACCGGCTGGCCCATGAAGCGCGAGACGAGCCCGTCATAACGGCCGCCGCCGCCGACCGAGCCGAAGACGACCTTTTCGCCCTTCTCGTTGGTGACATCGAACAGCAGCTCGGCCTCATAGACCGGGCCGGTGTAATATTCGAGGCCGCGCACGACGGAGGGGTCGATCTTGATACGATCAGCCTGATAGCCGGCGCTGGTGACGAGGCTGCCGATGAAATTCAACTCCTCGACGCCCTCGCCGCCATTCGAGGTGCCGGCGACCAGCTCGGCGAGCTGGACGGCGCTTTCGGCATAATCCTTGATGCCGACAAAGAAGAGCACCTTGTCGATCTGCTCGACATCGAGCCCGGCGCCCTTGGTGAAATCGCCGGATTCGTCCTTGCGGCCGGGTCCGAGCAGCAGTGCCACGCCTTCGGGACCGAACTTGTCGAGCTTGTCGATGGCGCGCAATACGTTCAACCGCTGGCCGGCCTTGTCGTCGCCGCCAAGGCCGATCGCTTCCAACACGCCATCCAGAACCTTGCGGTTGTTGACGCGGATCACATAGTCGCCGCGCTTGATGCCGAGGGCTTCCAGCGTATCGGCCATCATCATGCACATTTCGGCATCGGCCTGTACGCCCGGCGCGCCGACGGTGTCGGCATCGAACTGCATGAACTGGCGGAAGCGGCCCGGGCCTGGCTTCTCATTGCGGAAGACATAGCCGGCGCGATAGGTGCGATAGGGAAGCTGGATCTCGTTGAAGTTCTCCGCGACATGACGAGCGAGAGGCGCCGTCAGGTCGTAGCGCAGCGACATCCATTGCTCGTCATCGTCCTGGAGCGAGAACACGCCTTCGTTGGGCCGGTCGCTGTCGGGCAGGAACTTGCCGAGCGCATCGGTATATTCGAACAGGGGCGTCTCGACGGGATCGAAACCATAATGCTCGTATACGCTACGGATCTTTGCGGTCATCTCGTTGACGGCGCGGATATCGCTTGCCGAACGATCGACAAAGCCGCGCGGCAGGCGGGCCTTGAGCTTCTGTGGTTTCTTCTGCTTGTCGCTCATCTGTAGGGTAATCCGGTACGGGAACAGTGGCGGTTAACTAGCGGATTGGGCGGAATGCGGCAAGGATTGTTATATGTTAGCGGTCGACAAAACCGACAAAAGCCGGACAGCGAGACAGAGACGCCATGCCATACGCGATCGTTCTGAAATGTTCGAATGCCACCGCCGCTCCTGTCTTGGATCTCTGGCGAGAGGCCAGCGGGTTCGAAACCATTCCGTCAATGGCGCGTCTGGACTATCCTCCGCATCTGACCTTCGCCATCTACGAAGATGTTTTGCAGGCGGATATCTTCGCGGTGGCTGAAAGAGTGTTCGGCAATATGTCGGCCATATCGATTGAATTTGCGGATATCGGCCATTTTCTCAACGAGATGCTGGTTCTATGGGCGCGTCCCGCCGACGATCGAGTTCTGAGGCAAATGCATCGCGCTATCAATGACGACATCGATCCCGCTCTCTGCTACGAGCACTATCGCCCGGACCATTGGCAGCCGCATTGCACCATCGCCATGAGCATTCCGGCTGCTTCGGCGGAGCAAGCACTGGAATGGGCGGCGAGAAAACGTTCGGGATTCACCGTGACCTTCGATGCCGTCGATTGCATCAGTTTTCCTCCGGTCGAAATCATTAAGCAGGTCGAACTGCTGCCCTGACCGCCACACAATGTCGCGCCGCTGCAATTTGCACTTGCCTTCGAAGCACGCGCAGCTAGGTTCTTGCTCATGCGCTTCTTCGCGATCCTGACGATGCTGATTGCCTGGCTGTTCTACGGTGCCATGCCGGCGCTGGCGAACTGTCCTATCTGCGATTCCGTGATGGCGATGCCGGCTGCATCCGCGATGAGCATGCACGGCGATATGCCTGGCATGGCAGGTCATGGCGACATGGCTCAGCACGAGGACAGGAAGCCGGAAAATCCTTGTGCCGGCGGCATGGCGCATGTGCCGTCCTGCGCGGCCTGCCTGGCCGTGACGCCAGTGCTTGCGGCTGCCGACAGCAGGCAGGATGCATTCTCCTATCCGGTGCCGGCACCCGGCCAACGTCTTGCCGGCTCACGCCCGGAGCCGACGGCGCCGCCGCCCCGTTTCGCCTGACGACCCTCTGTTTTCATCGCAAGAGCGGGTTCTCCGCTCACATTCAGATATCGTCCAGAAATGGAAAGGACGCCTATGTCTATGTCAAGAACCCTTATCCTCGCCGGCGCTTTCGCCTTTGCCTTTACCCTTCCCGCCCTTGCCGACGACATGTCGGGCATGGACATGAGCAAGCCGATGGGCGACCAGGGCGCCTCCAGCAAGGCTTTCAATAATGCCATGGGCAAGATGCACAAGGACATGATGATCACCTATAGCGGCGATGCCGACGCGGATTTCGTCCGCGGCATGATCCCGCACCATCAAGGCGCGATCGACATGGCCAAGGTGGAGTTGAAATACGGCAAGGATCCCGAACTGCGCAAACTGGCGGAGGCCGTCGTCACCGCGCAGGAAGCCGAGATCAAGGAGATGAAGGCCTGGCTGAAGAAACACGGCAAGTAATTTCGCGAGAACGGGAGGCGGCACGCGAGCGCCGCCTCCCTTGCCGTCATTCAGGCTGTTGAGAGGGTGGGCGGTAGAATACCTTGTCCAGCCAGCCCGAAACGGCGCGGATGCGGGCGAGTTGGCGAAACTCCGCATGGATCAGCAGCCACACCTCACGCACCGGCAGGCTTCCGTCCTCGCTGTCGACGCGGCAGAGACCGTCGGCATCCTCGGCCAAGACTCTTGGCAGGAGCGCGCGCCCCAGCCCAGCAATCGCGGCCTGGAGCAGGGATTCCGCATCATTGATCGCAAGAGCGCCGGCGCGGCCGGACTTCTCCGCTTGGGTTGCGATCCAGCGGGCGTGCGGCAGATGCGCCATCGCCTCTTCATAAACAATCCAGGGCAAGCTTTCCGCCTGATCCCGCTGCCCTTCCGCCACATAGACGGCATAGTCCAGCGTCGCGATGCGTCGCGCCACGACCTTGCTGTTCGCCATATCGGCCGGCCTTGCAAGCCGCAGCGCCATGTCTGCCTCGCGCCGGGTCAGGTTGAAGTTGCGGGCATCGCCGATGAGCTCGAATTGCAGGCCAGGATGTTGCGACAGGAGACCGGGTACCGCCGGGATCAGCAGGCGATTGATGAAGGATGGCGGCGCCGTCAGGCGCACCCTGCCGAGTGCCATGGGGTCGGCGGCCTCCAAGGCCCCTGACAGCGCTATGACTTCCGCCTCGATCGCTTCGGCCCGCGCCACAGCAATTTCGCCCGTCGGCGTCGGCAACATCATGCCGCCTGCATCGCGCTGGAACAGGGCCGCGCCGAGATGCCGTTCCACTATTCTCAGGCGTCGGCCAACGGTCGTCGCATCGGTGCCGAGTTCCCTTCCGGCCGCGGCGAAGGAGCGGCCGCGGGCCAGAGCAAGGACATAGCGCAGGTCATTCCAATCGATATCGTGCAATTTTGCAGCCCCTTACCGCAAACTCACCGCATGCAATCGCATTATTGCAGTCATAGGCTGGGAAGATCCAGCCAAGGAGGCCATAATGAAACTATTCGCGGTTTTGTTCGAAGACGAACGGCAAGATGCCGCCGCCATTCGCAAGGAATATCTGGGGCGCCACTTCACCTTTCTGGAGGAGAACGCAGCCTCCATCAAGACGGCGGGACCGCTCAACCGGGAAGACGACACTTTTGCCGGCGGGCTATGGCTCGTCGAAGCTGAGAGTTCCGATGATGTCGACCGACTGGTGAAGAAAGATCCCTTCTGGTCAGCCGGGCTCAGAAAATCGGTGCAGATCCTGGCGTGGAACCGGGTGTTTGCAGACGGCAGGCGTCTCTAGGATCGACCATTGCTATAGCTTCGGCGAGGTTCCGGCCGCCTTCGATCATCTCGATCGCGGTGCCTTCGGCAAGATCGTCATCGAGTTGTGATGACATGCGAGCCGCCGTCCCTCAGACGGCGGCTCGGTCTCGGCATAAATCAAGCCTTCGGTTCGAAGGGCTGGGGCACGCGCAAGGCGCCCTGGCGGACCAGCATCCAGCCGGGATATTCAGGCGCAAGCGCGCTGACCTGGTCGAGCTTGGCGATATCGTCGGCATCAAGCTGAAGCTTGACGGCGGCGAGATTCTGATCGAGCTGATCGAGACGCTTGGCGCCGATGATAATGCTGGTGACGAAAGGCTTCGCCAGGATCCAGGCAAGCGCCACGGTGGCGACGCTTGCGCCATGTTTGTCGGCCACTTCGCGCATGGCAGCGACGCAGGCCCAGGCACGGTCCTTGTCAACGGGCGGGAAGTCGAAGCTCGCCCGTCGTCCCTCGCCATTGCCCGGGGCTCCCGGGCCATACTTACCGGATAGCAGGCCGCCCGCGAGTGGCGACCAGACCATGAGGCCGAGCTTTTCCTCGGCCATCAGCGGCACGACTTCACGCTCCAGATCGCGGCCGGCGATGGAATAATAGGCCTGAACCGTCTCGAACCGGGCAAAGCCGCGGCGTTCGGACAGGCCGAGCGCCTTGGCGATGCGCCAGGCCTGCCAGTTGGAAACGCCGACATAGCGGACGAGACCGCGCGAGACGAGATCGTCCATCGCCCGCAGCGTCTCCTCGATCGGCGTCACTGTGTCCGTCGCATGGATCTGGTAGAGATCGATGTGATCCGTCTGCAGGCGGTCGAGGCTTGCCTGCACAGAGTCCATGATATGGCCGCGCGATGCGCCGCGATCATTCGGCTTGTCGCCCATGACGCCACAGACCTTGGTGGCGATGACGACATCCTTGCGGGGAACACCGAGGTTCTTCAGGGATTGGCCGAGCAGCTTTTCGGAATTGCCGAGCGAATAGACGTCGGCGGTATCGATGAAATTGATGCCGGCGGCGAGCGAGCTTTCGACGATCTTGTCGGCCAGCGCCTGGTCGACGTCGGCGATCGAGCCCCAGGTGCTGTTGGGATTGGCTTCGCCGAAGGTCATCGTGCCCAAGCAAAGCTCGGAGACGAACAGGCCGGTATTACCGAGTTGATTGTAACGCATAGGAGAAAATTCCCTTGTGGTCAGCCGGAAGAGACTTCCAGTCTGTGAGTTCTTATCTCTTGGCTATAATTGGCCCCGGCATGGCAGCCGCTTGTCCGCGCCGCCGTGGAGAGGTCAGAAGACAGTCGTCGAAGCTCGGCTCTGGCGCCGTTGCAATCGAGACAACAACGACATAATGCACCGGAATTGGCTTTCAACGCGAGACCTCCGATCGATCACGATGCGGTTACCATTGCTCGCTCTTGCTTCCAGTCCGGCGCAGGATAGACTCCAACCTTCATCCCCTGCGCAGAACGGAAATACCGATGACGCAACGCCCGCTGACCACGATCGGCTTCGATGCCGATGACACGCTCTGGCAGAACGAACAATTCTACCGGCTGACGGAACAGCAGTTCATCGATCTGCTCTCCGACCATGCCGACAGCGACCGTGTTTCGGCGCGGCTGCTGGAGGCGGAGAAGCGCAATCTGCGCCACTACGGCTTCGGCATCAAAGGCTTCACGCTCTCGATGATCGAGACGGCGATCGAGATCACGGAGGGCCAGGTGCCGGCGACCGTCATCGCCGAGATCCTCGATATCGGCCGGGATCTTCTCGCCCATCCCGTCGAAACGCTGCCGCATGTCCGCCAGACGCTGGAAGCGCTGTCCGGCAACTATCTGCTGGTGCTGATCACCAAGGGCGACCTCTTCGATCAGGAGCGCAAGCTCGCCCAGTCCGGCTTGGGCGATCTTTTCGATGCGGTCGAGATCGTCTCGGACAAGAACGCCTCCACCTATCGCCGCATCTTTTCCAAGGTGGGCGACGGACCGGAGCGGGCGATGATGATCGGCAATTCGCTGAAATCCGACATCGTGCCGGCGCTTGCCGCCGGCAGCTACGGGGTCTTCGTGCCGCACGAACTCACCTGGGCCTTCGAACATGTCGAGGAGCCCACGGAAGCCCCGCGTTTCCGCAAGATCGGTCATCTCGGAGAATTGGCAAGCGTAATCGAAGGGCTGTCCTGAGCCCTACTGCCCCTGCTTGGAACGCGGCGGGAAAAGCATCGGTCCCTGATCCTTCCGCTGATCGGCGGGCGGTTGCTGCGCGGCCGGCGGATTGGGATCGATGAGGATTTCATAGGGCGCGCCGAGACCGCGACGACGCGTGACGCGAGAATAATAGGGCTTGATCAGCCAGGTGGTATCCTCGTTGACTGTGACATCAGCGGTGTTGCCGTCCTCGTCCGTGCCGAAGAAGGATTCGTCATCGTTCGAGGACAGATCGAAAATCGCCATATAGGTGTATGGGCTCTTCGAACTGAAGGTGATCCGCACATGCTGGCCCTTCTTGAGCGCCAGCATGTAGACCTTGCCCTTGCCGAACTTCGTCCAGCCCGTCAATTTCTCGAGCACGGCAGGCAGGCCGATCTTCTCGATCGTCTCTCCCCGATCGAGCTGCGGCAGTTGCAACTGCTGCTGCGTATCCTCCGCATAGACGACCCGGCCGTCAAGGAGCGCGAAGACGGACAGCGAAAGACCAACGGCCAGACCTTTCATGGCCGCACCAATGCGCGGCGCATCGCCTCCACCTCTTTCCGGCAAAAGCAACCCTCTATGTGATCGTTGACGAGGCCCATGGCCTGCATGAAAGCGTAAACTGTCGTTGGGCCGACGAAAGTCCAGCCGCGCTTCTTCAGATCCTTCGAAATCCGCACGGAAGCAGGTGTCGTCGGGTTGGCGCGAAGGTGCGCAAAGTCGAAGACATCGGGGCGCTCCGCAGTGCCGGGCTCATGGCTCCAGAAATAGCGGGCGAGCGATCCGAATTCCCCGCGCAGCTCAATGGCGCGGCGGGCATTGTTGATGGTGGAGACGATCTTGCCGCGATGGCGGATGATGCCCGCGTCACCAAGGCAGCGTTCGATATCTGCCTCTTCGAACCGGGCAACCTTCTCGAAATCGAAACCGGCAAAAGCGGCACGAAAGTTCTCGCGCTTGCGCAGGATCGTCAGCCAGGAGAGGCCGGATTGAAAGCCCTCCAGGCAGATCTTCTCGAACAGCCTGATGTCGTTTACGACCGGGCGCCCCCATTCCTCGTCGTGATAGCGCAGATATTCCGGCAGATTGCCGTGCCAGAAGCAGCGGTCCTTGCCGTCCTCGCCGGTGATGATGCCCGTTTCGGTCATTTTTGCGATTCGTCTCCCAATTCAGCGGGCACCACCGGAAACCGGTAAGCAACTATCGGATAAAATCAGATCAATCAAACGCTTAAAATCATAGACGCATTTCGGCGATCGCGCATTCCGATTCCAGATTTACCACTTGCAAACCATATTTCCAAACCAGGCGGTAACCCTGACAAAGCTTTATCGGCTTTCCGGCATTTTGATGAATAGATGTTTACCATTCGCTCGCGCGCAGGTGGCACCATAGTCGTGACCGGGCGCTGTCGCGCCCATCCTCGGCCCATGTGTAGAGAGTTTGTCCGATGATGAAACACGCCATTCTATGTGCTGCCGGCGCCTTGAGCCTGGTTGCCTCAACCGCCCTCGCAGACGATCGCTACCAGTCGCGCCCGCCTGTGATCGTCAGTCCCGATCTGACCGCTCCCTGGGTGATGCAGCTCGGCGGCAACGGCGTCCAGCCGGTCGTCTACCCAGTTCGACCGATGGCGCGGCGTGCCGCCGAACAGCAGGTCAATCCGCAGGTTCGCCAGGTCGTGCAGCCGCGTGGGCTGTTCTCGCGTCCCGTCGTGCAACAGGTCGCCATGGCCCGCCCGCAATATCCGGCAATCCGCGGCCAGATCGATCCGCAATTCCTGCCGCAGGTCGTCGATTACCAGACCAAGGAAAAGCCCGGCAGCATCGTCATCGACACCAACAACCGCTTCCTTTACCTGGTGATGGAAGACGGCAAGGCACGGCGCTATGGCGTCGGCGTCGGCAAGCCCGGCTTCGAATGGGCCGGCGCCCACACCGTCACCCGCAAGCAGGAATGGCCGGACTGGAACCCGCCGTCCGAAATGGTGGCACGGGAAGCTGCAAAGGGGCACTATCTGCCGGCACACATGGAAGGCGGCGAAGGCAATCCGCTCGGCGCGCGCGCCATGTATCTCGGCTCAACCCTTTATCGCATCCACGGCACCAACGCGCCCTGGACGATCGGCAACGCCGTCTCGTCAGGCTGCATCCGTCTGCGAAACGAGGATGTCATCGACCTCTATAACCGGGTGAAGGTCGGAACCCGCGTTATCGTAATGTGATCTGCAGATCACTCTGGGGAATGCGCGGCGATCTCGCTCCCGATCGAAGGAGCCTCGGGGTTCGCCGCGCCAGCGTTATCCTCCCACACACTACAGCCCCGACTATAGCCGACCGGACGACAGAAGAGATGGCGCTCCTTTGAGGCCAATCTTTGCATCGGACATTTTGATCTTGATCCCCTCGCAGGTTTCGGTAGTTTCTTGCTGAATTCAGCGAGGGGAATGACATATGAAACCAGCACTATCCGTCGTGGCGGCAGGCGTCGTTACGGCGTGTCTTCTTGCGGCATCGAACGCCGCGGCTTTCAGCGCTTCCGCACCCTATGCGGCGCCGGCCACGCGCAGCGATGTGATCCGGGTGGCGATGGAGCCGCGGGGCCAGGTCAAGCCACAGTTCCAGCGGCGGTTGGTCAGGCTGGCGACCAACGAGCAGCCGGGCACCATTATCATCGATACCAACAACAAGTATCTCTATCTCGTCGAAGGCGACAACCGCGCGCGACGCTACGGCATCGGCGTTGGCCGCGACGGCTTCGGATGGTCGGGCGTCGTCAAGGTTGGCCGCAAGGCGGAATGGCCGGGCTGGACGCCGCCGCCGGAAATGCGTGTCCGCGAAGCCAAGAAGGGCCACAAGCTGCCAGCCTTCCAGGAAGGTGGCGAGGACAATCCGCTCGGCGCACGCGCCATGTATCTCTATCGCAACGGCAACGACACAGCCTTTCGCATCCACGGCACCAATCAGCCCTGGAGCATCGGCCTGAACATGTCCTCCGGCTGCATCCGCATGATGAACAAGGATGTGACGGATCTCTACGATCGGGTGCCGATCGGCACCAAGGTCATCGTCGTCGGGCCCGGTAACAAGCAGGGCGAGGTCAGCTATCAGGATCGCGGTGTCGACGTGCTGAGGACGATCTTCGGCGGCTGACCGGCTGATCCCGTTCGCGACTCACACTCAAGCCTGAATCACGAGCGCCCTGAGCCATGGACAGGCTCAGGGCGCTCGTGTCGCCTTGGAACACGGCTCCGTTTCTGTTTCGTACCGGTACGGCGAAGCCCACTGTTGCGTTGTTGTTACATCCTCGAACTTATCGGGACTGACTGCCGGAAAATGGCCGCTTATATTCAGTTTCGTGTCAGTTTTCCCGCCTAAGCCACATCCAGTTACCAGTGTGTGCAATAGAACTGTCATGGAAGCGCGTTTAGATAGCATCAATTTGCCATCCGGGGATTTCATATGCATCGCGCATTTCGCATCAAGCAGCCGGCTGTCGCCGCGCTTGCGATTTCAGCATTCCTATTCGCCGCCAACTCTGCCTCGGCGGAAATGCAGTTTTCAGCTTATGGCGGCTTCCAGGGTGCCACCGGCAGCAATGTGAAGACATCGGACGGCGCCGATTTCGACCCCAACTGGTCGGGAAAATCCTTCAAGATGCCGCCCTATTTCGGCTTCCGCGGCATCTGGTGGCTTGACGAATTCGACAAGTCGAACTGGGGCGTGTCGCTCGACTACACCCATGCGAAGGTTTACGGCGATCTCGGCAATACGCCCGGCTGGTCACATTTCGAGTTCACCGACGGCCTGAACATGCTGACGCTGAACGCGCTCTATCGCTTCCAGGATCCGACCCGCAAGTGGACGCCCTATGTCGGCCTCGGCGCCGGCATCAACGTGCCGCATGTCGAAGTGACGCGCTCGTCCGGCCGCACCTTCGATTACGAATTCGGCGGCGCGTCGCTGCAGGCGCAGGCCGGTGTCAGCTACCAGTTCAGCAAGCGCTGGTCGACCTTCGTCGAATACAAGGGCAACTACAATTTCGTGGACAATGTCTCGATCGACAGCGGCGACACGCTGAAGACCAGGGTCTTCACCCACGCCCTCAACTTCGGTGTCTCGTTCAGCTTCTAGAAATATTTTGGCTGGGCTAGCGACGGATCCCCTAAACCGGTTCAGGCTTAGGGGATTTTGTGCTATGCAATAGAGCATGAGCTTTTCTTATTATCGGTGTGACTGGATCCATCCGGAAAGCGAGGAGCCGGTCGTCGTCTACTACGAGGTCGATGTCGCCGGCGACGTTCCGCGGCTGATCGACGTATTCGCTGACGGTCGCCGGCAATGCATGTCGGTTGCCGATTTTTCCGCGCGCGAGCACGACATGCGGCGCATCACCAGCCTGGTGGAAGGCTCGTTTTACGACGGCGTTGCGGATCTCGTAGACGGCATCTTCTTCGAGGAAGGGCAGGAGCGCATCAGCATGACGCAGATCGCTGCTGATAAATTCGAGATCGAATGGCAAACATACCGCCCGACCCCGCCGGACAAATTACATTAGAGCGCTTGCGCACTTCACGGAATCGCTTAACCGCTCTATGTTGTTTTACGCACTTTCGGACGGAAAACCGCTGCGCACTTTTCCTGGAGTTGCTCTAGGTGACCGCCTCATAAGATCGGAGCCAAATTCGAATTGAGGCTAGCTGGACGGATGCGAGGAAGTTGTCGTCGCGTTTGTCGTATCG